>JAFGAX010000069.1 GCA_016933415.1 bacterium | reverse complement strand
ATCCTGTTCCTCAACGGTGAACCGGATTCCGGAAGAGCTGAAGCCTTCCGTGACGAGGCTGGCCGGTATCGGATCGGAATCCGATGGGGTCCGGACAATCTGAATGATATCGTCCGCGAGGGCTCGAATGATCAGTTTTTTCGCGCCGGTTTCATGGGAATTCCGGGGTAAAAGGGAAATGCTGTTTTCCAGCCGTTCATAGGACTGCCCCCGGAGAACACCGATCGCGGTCAGGGAAAGTAAAAAGAGGGAGATTTTCATCTTCACGGCTGACTCCTGTATGTTCAGATGATTTGGAAGAACGCGAGGGCCGCATCCATGGGAACAAACATATTCAGTTCTGTCCGCACAGGTGCCATCCGACCGGTGGCAGTGCAGCCGTGGACATCGGCCGCATTCGGGCCGGTGCATGTGATAAACAATATAACGATCCCGCAATTCACGCGCAAGGCCGTTGAAAATGTTAAGTTAAGTACAAATCGCTTCGGAGAAATGTTAATCCGTTTGGTTTCCATTCCTTGATTCTTTGCCGGGTCCGTCCTATATTGATCGGACTGGTTCAATGGGGGCATCATGAACAGGCAGAAGGCGGCCGCCGGCCGGAAGAAGAAGGTCCGGGCCGGAGTTGCCGGAAGGAAAAGGAAAACATATGCGGTCTACGTCCTCCGCTCCAACGAGGGCCGCATGTACATCGGATACTCACAGGATGTGGAGAAGCGTATCCGACAGCACAACGCAGCCGGGAACCGCGGTTGGACACGTCGGTTCACCGGGTGGAAGGAGATTTACCGGGAGGAATTCAGGACGCGGAAGCAGGCGATGCGGCGGGAGAGGGAGCTGAAGAGAATTCGAAGTTCGAAGAAGTATAAAAAGATGGTGGGGATATAAAACTGTTTCAGCGGCGCAGGGGCTTCGACCCCTGCGTTATAAAGCAGCGGACTTCATTCCGCTGCCATGAAATGGATCCACGCGTTCGCGGGGATGACATGGATAACATTTCCGGATAAGCCGCAGGGGCTCGGTTCCCCGCGGCTATTCCCTGCAAGCCTTGTAGATATTCTCGAACAGCGGCTCGATTTTCCCCTCCGGAACAGCGGAGAACGCCACGCGGATCAGGCGGCCCAGGGCGATCACGCCCGTGTCGTATTTCGCCAGCAGGGTCTGGCGCACGGCTTCGGCGGACAGCCCTTCGGCCAGTTTCACGCACATGAAATACCCGGAATTGAAAGGAAGCGGCGTGAACGCGTCCGCGTACCGTTTCCCGTTCGCGGCCAGAACCGCCTTCACCCGCTGATACCGGTTCTTCAGGATCTCATATTTTTCCTTCTTGACCGTGTCGTAGTCCGGAGCGGAGAATCCCTCGAACACCAGGGTCTGCGACAGGTGTGAGGCGTTGGAAATGCTGCCGCGCAGAGCGCCCGCGGTCTTGTCTTCCAGCGCCGAGCAGGTCGCGGCCGTGATGCCCCTTGATCCGTAGGTCACGAAACCGACCCGGAAACCCCACACGTAATCCTCCTTGGTCGCTCCGTCGATCTTGACTGCGAGCAGGTTCTCGTGGCCGTCCGCCAGCCGCGCGAAAATGGACTCCCTGGCCACGCCGGACTCGTATACCAGGCCGAAATACGCGTCGTCCGCGAGAACGAGCACGCGGTGTCCTGCCTCGGCTTCGGCGGTCAGCAGGCGGACCATGTGTTCCTGCTCCGCCTCGGTCGGGGTATAGCCGGTGGGATTGTTGGGGAACGTGAGCAGGACGATTTTCTTGGGGCCGAGGGCCTTCAGGCCCTTCTCGAACGCGTCGAGATCCAGACCCTGCCCCTTGAACGTATTGAAGAACGAAAGCTTCGCGCCGTACGCCAGCCCGAAAAGCAGGTCGTAATTCTCCCAGTACATGTCCGGAACCAGAATGACGTCACCAGGATCCACGAACAGGTACCCGGCCAGGCTCAGGCCGTGCGTGAGCGCATGGGAGACCACGGGCAGGCTGACCGTCGCTTTCATGGACGGATTCTTGGCACGGATCATTTCCTGCCACTTCTTCCTCAATTCCGGCTTGCCGTAGCTCGACGCGTAGGTGAACGACTGTTTCGGATCGACTCGAAGCCGGTCCGCGATCGCGTGGAACCGCATGGGCGTGCCGTCATCCTCCACAGCGATGCCGATGGTGGCGTCAATGGCCTTGCCGCGAGCGTCCGCGGACTGCTTGACGATGCCGAGGTGGGGAAAATAGACGGCTTTTCCCTTTGCGGAGAGAAGATCGTAAATAGCCGGATTGTCCCTGTGGATCCGGTCGTTAAGCGATTCAGCCTGGGGGTCCAATGATCTCATGAGACAATTCTCCTGAACAGACTTTTACATAAGAGCGGATCCGGCCGCCCGGCCTGCGCCCGGCAGTGCCGCACCGCTGGCCCTATAAGAGAAGGAAGACTTGGCCGATACAGGCGGCGGCGATGAGCAGGAATCCCGGAAACATCGCGCGGCGGAACTCCGGCGATCCGGAAAACCAGCACACACCCATTTTGAACAGGGTGTTCGCGAGCGCGGCCAGGGCCACGGCCGCCGCCGCGGACGCGGCGGTCAGCCCGGCGGCCGTCTGCTGGATGCGCGCGGTCGAGAGAACGATCGCGTCCACGTCCAGAAGCCCGGACAGGACGGATGTCGCGTAAAGGCCCGAATTCCCGAAGCGGGACTGGGCGACGCGCATCACCAGAAGGACCGCGGCATAGACGGCCCCGAATTTCAGGGACAACCCCAGTTCGAAGGGATTGTGGAACGCCACGCCGCGGCCGGATGCCTTTTTGCGCGGCTGCCGCCACAGCAGGCCGGAAACGAGCAGTCCCGCGGCTGAGGAAACAGCCAGGAACGGCCAGCACTGTTCCAGCAGGCCCGGATTGACGACCGCCAGCACCGCGCCGATGCGAACGAACATGACGGCCCAGGCCAGAAGCACGCCGGATGCGTACAGGCGGGAGAGGGCGGGGCTCGTCCGGCTGCGGCCGGAGAAACTGAAGGTTACCGCGGTGCTGGACGCGAGTCCGCCGACCAGGCCGGTGAGTGCGATGCCACGGTCCGCCCGCTTCCATTTGACGAGCGCATAGCCCACAAAACCGATTGCGGAGACGAGCACCACGAAAAGCCAGATCCGGTACGGATTCAGCGCGTCGAACGGGTAGGCCCCGACCGGCCGATCCGGAAGAACGGGAAGAACCACGACCGACACAAGCGCGAATTTCAGGGCCGCAAACAGATCTTCCCTTGTGAGGAGACGCGCGAACCGGTGCATTTCGCCCTTGAATGAAAGCAGGGCCGTCGCTGAAACGCCGATCGCGGACACCAGGGTCAGACTGCCGTGCGCGGCCAGCGCGCCGAGCAGAAGGGTGATCACCGCGGCGACCCGCGTGGTCAGTCCCGGCCGGCCGGAAGACGTTTCGCGGAAATACCCGATCGCGATCATGAGGCCCAGAATGGCGGTCACGGCGGCGAACACGGCGGGGGACCCCTCCGCATCCGACAGCAGGGCGGACGCGAAACCCGAAACCGCGCACAGGGCGAAGGTCCGCACGCCGAGCGCGAGCTCGCGCCGCGGCCTCGCCAGCGCGAACTGTCGCTGGAGCCCGATCAGGAGGCCGACGCCCAGGGCGACGGCGAAACGGCCGAGCAGATCGAGGTCCGTCACAGCCGCCGGTCCATGGGCGTGAACGGGATGCCGAGTTCGGCCGTGTATTTCGATGTCGGCCGGATGAGCCGGTTGTCGGTGTACTGCTCCATGATATGGGCGACCCATCCGGCGGTGCGGGCCGCGGCGAACACGGCCGTGAAGAAGTCGGCGGGGATACCCATGGCGTGCTGGACCGTGGCGGAATAGAAGTCGACATTGGGGTAAATGCCCTTCTGCTCGCGGACCAGGGTCTCGACCTTGTGCGATATGTCGTAGAGCTCCTTGAATCCGCGCATCTCGCACAGCATCTCCGAGTACTTGCGCAGGTGCCGGGCGCGCGGATCCTCGGTCCGGTACACCCGGTGGCCGAATCCCATTATTTTTCGCCTGTTTTCAAGCATGCCGGCAATGTAATCCTGAACCATGTCCACGTTGCCGATCCGGAGAATCATCTCCATGACCTTCTGGTTCGCGCCGCCGTGCAGGGAACCCTTCAGCGCGCCGATGGCGCCGGCGAGGGCGGCGTGCATGTCGGAGAGTGTGCTGGCGATCACGCGGCCCGCGAATGTCGAAGCGTTGAGCCCGTGGTCGGTGTGCAGAACCATGATCAGATCCATGACCGTGTGTT
>JAFGAX010000068.1 GCA_016933415.1 bacterium | reverse complement strand
GAGTCATGGGCTGTTTCTCCGTTTCTCCGATACCCCGTCACTCCGTTACCTTCTTCCCCACGACTGAAGTCGTGGGCTACGGAGTCGCGGGCTACGGGGCCGCGGGCTGCGGAGACGTCGGAATCCGGAACAACTTCCCGACGGACCGTTCCCGCACCGTTGCCGTGGAACCGATCAATGAGCCGTTCTCCACCGTCCATACTCCGGACGCGTCTTTGAGCCCTACCCCGGAATCCGAACGGAAAGTCAGCCGGTCGACATCATTGTACCGCTGGACGACAATTCCGAAACGGTCTCCAGCGCGGTTCCGGAGCACGGGCCTGCCCCGCACCGTCATGCGATCGTCGAACGTCAAAATCAGGGAATCACCGGAAACGGACGCGGACGTCACCTCAACCGGAAGGACGGATTCGGGGTTCCAGCGTCCGCCGAACGTCCATGCCGGCGTGATGTCTTCGGGCCTGGGTCCGCCTGCCGCGAGGCCGAGATTGTCTCTCATCCAGTCGAGAGGAGCGCCATCCTTGCGGCATCCGTGGAAAAAAGTCCGGTCCCCGTAATCATCCGGATTGTTTCTGGCGGGATCCTCGTACACAACCCGGTACACAGGCCGGTCGGCCAGGTTTACAGTAAAACGGCATCCGATCAGGAAAAACTGGGCGTCGTAATGCCGACGGCCCAGGTAAAAACCGGGAACCCCGTCGAATTCTGAATCGCGGATCACGAGCTTCTGGTCCGGATTCCATGATCCCGCGTGCCAGACCGCGGCCGTCCGCTTCACTTCGAAAAAACGGGAATCGCGGATGAAGCACCACCCCCTGGGGCAGACCATGTCCACTGCGCCCCGGAATTCGCACCGGGCGTGGTAATACATCCCGCCCCGATAGTCCCAGAGCGCCACCGTGTCCCCGCCGCGGCTCAGCAGGCGGCAATCGGTCAGAATCGTCTTCGTCCCGGTTCCCAGCACGGCAAATGCGTGCACGGACGTGTCCGGCTGGCTGTTCTCGACCGTGAGCCGGTCGAGAATCACGTCATCCCCGTGAATGTTCACAACCGCGGGTCCGATCCAGTCCCGGGCCGCTTCCCAGGCCGGCCTGGGCCGGTTGGACCGGATGATGACGCCGTCCCTACTTTCACCGCGCAACGTAACGTAATTCCGGTCGATGCGGATGCATTCCTGATACACGCCGTTTCTGATGAAAATGTTCACCCTGCCGTAGGAAAACATGGGAAGCGCCTCCAGCGCGGCCGTGATGGTCCGGAAATCGCCCGCTCCGCCTGAGTCCACGACCAGGTCCGCAGGCCCCGAAGTCTCCGGATGGATTCCGGAGGAACCGACCGCGGCCGCGGACCCGGCGAAAGCCGATAAAAACGCCAGCCACACGATTCCGCGGATACGTCCAGACCGCGGACGACGCGCCGCCGCATCGAGTCCGCACCGGTTCGCGCGGTCCCGGACACGACTCCGGGCCGGTTCGAATGGCGATCGAACCGACCCGGAGCGTTCAGAGGAAAGAAGATTGGGAGAGGAAATCAATGGTTTCCGTTTTGGGAATTTTCCGGCGGAACCGGCCCGTCCGGAATGCCGTCGGGCCGCGCGGCCGGGTTTCCGGTCATTGCTTTTTTCCGTTGATGGTCACGCCGACGAGCTCCAGGCCCGAAACGTGCGACAGTCGGTTGCCGCTCTGCACGCCGTCGAAATCGCAGTCCTGGATTCGGACATCGGACACGGGCGACCGTTCGTACCCTTCCAGCAGAAGGGCGTAATTGCTTTTCCGGCTGGACACGCGGCGGACGTCGATGTCGCGGACCACCGGCGTGTGCGGCCCCGCGTCGCCCTCTTCGTAATGAAAATACACCCAGATCACCGCGTCGCTGACCTCGCCCACTTCGACATCCCGCATGCGCACGTGCTCGATGACGCCGCCCCGCACCGAATTGGTCTTGATGCGGAGGGCGCGGTCGAGATTCGGGCTGTCCATGCGGCACCGTTCGACGAACACGTTCCGGCAGCTGCCGGAAATTTCGCTCCCGATCACCACGCCGCCGTGCCCGTCGCGCATCACGCAGTCTCGGACCACGATGTTCTCGCTCGCAACGTTGATGCGGCGGCCGTCCCCGTTCCGGCCCGATTTGATCGCGATGCAGTCATCGCCCGTGTCGAAAGTGCATCCCTCGATGAGGACGTTTTTACAGCTTTCGGGATTGCACCCGTCGTTGTTGGGGCCGTGGCTCACGACGGTCACGCCGCGGACGATCACGTTTTCGCACAGCACCGGGTGGAGGCACCACATCGGCGACCGTTTCACGGTGACGCCCTCGATCAGCACGTTCCGGCAGCGGATGAACTGCACGAAATTGGGGCGAATGTAATGCCCGCCGCCGAACACCCGTTCCGCGACCGGCACGCCGGCCTCGCCCATGGCCAGCAGTTCGGCCCGGTCCCGCGCCTGGGAAGGCAGGCCCTCGCGCCAGCCGTCGTCCCGGCCTCCGGACCAGAACCACCAAACCGTGGAATCCGCCTGGCCGTCCAGAACACCCGGGCCGGTGACAGCCACGTCCTCCGCATCAACGGCATACAGAAACGGCTTGTAATTCATGCATTCGACGCCTTCGAAGCGCGTGAACACGGCCGGAAGATAGTCCTCCGGAATCCGGCTGAAGAGCAGAACCGCGCCCTTCTGCAGGTGCAGATTGACCCGGCTCCTCAGAACCAGGGGGCCGGTCAGAAAAACGCCCTCCGGCACCGTGACCCGGCCCCCGCCCGCGCCTGCACAGGCTTCGATCGCCGCGGTGATGGCCCCGCCGGACTGCGTCCGGCCGTCTCCGGCCGCTCCGAACGCGGTGACGTCAAAATCCTGATCCGGGAAAACGGGCGGCCGTATCTGCGACAGAATGGCCGGCACCTGCCCCCATCCGTTTTCCGCGGGTCCGGGAAGGGTCGCGGTCCGGCAGGCGGCAAGGATCAGAAGTGCGGCGGGTAGGGCCGAAAAGCCCAATGCCATCCGGCCGGCGTGGGAATGCCGCAGACGGGCCTTGCCCGCGGCGGACGCGCGATGCCGCAACAGACTGATCATCGGACGGTATTCTCCATCTCAAGGCTCGCCAGGATGAAGGGCCCCACGGCCTTCGGGTCATTGGAACGGATTTTTTCGCCGATGTAATATTCATAGGAACCGTCACGGTAGGGATCGCCTCCCAGTCCTGCGACGGCGCATGCGGAATCGATGTTGACCCAGCCTCTCCGGTCCGTCCGGATGAAGCGTTCCAGTATTCCCTGGTATCCCTTTTCCGCAATGTGCCGGTACGCGGGATGCAGAAGCCCGGTCCGTGCGCCTTTCGCCAGGGCGTAGACGAACATGCAGGAGGCCGACGATTCAGGATAATTACCCTTCCGGGTCCCCTGGTCCAGCACCTGGTACCACAGCCCGGTTTCCGGATCCTGGACGTTGGCGATGGCCGTGGCCAGACGCGTGAACAGGGCGGTCAGTTCCGGCCGTTTCGGATGATCGACCGGCAGAAAATCCAGGACGTCCACCACGGCCATGGCATACCAGCCCATGCTCCGGCCCCAGAATTGGGAGGACAGTCCGGTGTTCGGATCCGCCCATTTCTGTTTCCGGCTTTCATCCCATCCGTGGTACAACAGCCCGGTTTTCTCCTCGCGGCTGACTTTTTCCATCAGCAACACTTGTTCCGCGGCCTCGTCGAACAGCCCGGGCTCGTCGAACTCCGCCCCGTACTGGGCCAGAAAGGGAGAGGCCATGTAAATGCCGTCCAGCCACATCTGATGCGGGTATTTTTTCTTGTGCCAGAATCCGCCGGCCGAGGTGCGCGGATGGGAGGCCATCTGCGAACGGAGCGTGTCGAGGGCCATGCGGAATTTTTCATCCCCGGTTTCACCGTACAACCGGAAGAGGGGTTTCCCCGGATTGATGCGGTCGATGTTGTACTCATCGATCCGGTAGGTCCGGATTGAACCGTCGTCACCGATGAATGAATCGTAATAACGACGCACATATTCGAAATACCGGTCTTCGCCCGTGACGGTCCACGTTTCCAGAACGGCTTTCAGCACCAGTCCGTAGGTGTACTCCCAGTAGGGTTTTTTCGGCGATTCCAGATGGGCCGGATCGGGCGAACGGCGAAGAACCGATTCCGTCATGCGGACGGACCACGGGAGCGTTTCCGGCACCGGATTGGAAGCCCGGCACGCGGTCAGAACAGCCGCGCACGCGACTGCCGCTGCCGCAAGGGCGAAGCCCGCTGTGTTCAGCCTGCAACTTCGGTGTCTCGGTGTCATATGCCTAAAGCTCCCCGGCCTCTGGTTTTTTTTAAGAAGGGAGGACGGGACGGTTGAAATCCCGTCCTCCCCTGCGTCTTCTCTGTTCATGGTCACAACAGGGGGACCGCCCGCAGGCCCACGCATAATTCGCGGCGGACCCGCGGATTTTCCCCGGGCGATGCCCGCTACTTGAGCATCACCATTTTCTGCTTCAGAACGGTCGAACCGGCCTTCAGCCTGTAGAAGTAGATGCCGGAGGCGAGATTCTTGCCGTCGAATTCGACGGAATAGAAGCCCGGCGACTTGCGGCCTTCGGCCAGAACCGCGACCTCGCGTCCCATCATGTCATACACGGTCAGGCGGACGTCGGAGGCCTTCGGAACCGCGTAGGAGATGGTCGTGGTCGGGTTGAAGGGGTTCGGGTAGTTCTGTTCCAACGCGAACGCCCTCGGCGCCGTGGAACGCTCTTCCACGCCGCTCCCCTCGCGGTTGAAATCGGAACCGTCATAGGGGAGAATGTTGGTCCGTCCGGTGACGGCGTTCGTCGGGTCGAACTCGAGCTTGTGATCGGCCAGGAACTTGACCGTGCCGTGGTACTTGGGCATGTTCCACACCGCGTCGAGCAGCTCCGCCGCCCATTCGATGGAGGCCTGACGGCCGTGGCTGTCGTTGTCATGCTGGCAGAGAGCCATGCCGAACACGTTGCCTTCGCCGACCGAGACGGTCTCGTTGCCCGTGGCGCTCTTGATGGCCGCCCAGTTCAGGGCCAGTTCGATCACGTACCCGCCGGTCACCTTGGCCCGGGTCCACTTCTTCAGCGAATCCGGAACCGCGTTCATGGTGTCCGTGCCCGCGATCGTGCCCGTCTTGGCCAGTGCGGTCATGCGCGTGTCCCAAACCGAATTGACCGTGCTGTCCGTGGGCTGGGGATCGATTTTCAGCTCCAGATTGTCCATCTCCCAGACATTGGTCGTGCCCAGGGACGAAACCGTATCGTCTTTCACTTCCTCGTACAGGTAGAACCAGTTGTCGTCCCACGCCGTCCAGATCTTGGCGGAAAGGTCCTTGTCCCCGCCCCTGGGTTCACCGTTGTCGCTCCAGTGGTAATAGCGGAGCTGCAGGTAGCCCTCGTCCGGTCCGGACAGCAGGGTGTAGAACGGATCCTTCTTGCCGTCGATCCGCATGTAGAACGGGGTGCCGTCGTACGGAACGGCGTTCGACCGCGCGGCCACGGCGTTCTGCGGAACGTACTTCAGCTTGTTGTCCGGCAGGAACTCGACCGTGCCCAGGTACTTCGGCTGGTTCCACACCGCGTCGGTCAGGGTCGCCGCCCACTGCACGCTCGATTCACGCGTGCCGGTCATGTTGTCGTTGTCGTGCACGTTGAACGCGAGTCCGAACACGCCGCCGACCATGGGCGTGACGGTTTCGGAGCCGGTCGTGCTCACGATGGCGCTCCACTTCACGGCCATTTCAAGCGCGTATCCGCCGTCGAACACCCGGCGCGCGTACTGCTTGTCGCTCTCGGGTATGGTCGTGCCGAAATTGGTGTTGCCGGCCACGCCCTCCGTGTACTGCGCGGTCAGGTCGAGGCTGACGATGGTGTTGACCGTGCTGTCCGCGGGGACGGGATCGATCTTGATCTCGATGCCGTCGTTGTTGTAGGTGTTGGCGCTGGACGAGGAGATCGTGTCGTCCATGACTTCCTGATACACATAGAGCCAGGTGTTGTCCCAGGCCGTCCAGATTTTCGCGGACAGGTCGGCGTCGCCCTTCGGGGGCGTTCCGTTGTCGTTGAACGCGTAGGACTTCAGCTGCAGGTACCCGTCGTCCGGACCGGCCAGGCCGTCGAAAAACGCGTCTTTCTGTCCGTCCACCACGATGGCGGCCGGTTCGACGCCCTGTTCCCACTGCGCCTTCTTCGCCGGGAACCAGTTCAGGTCACCGACCGGGAATCCGCCCTCGCCGCCCGTGTAGGCCGCGGAGGCTTCCGGATAGGAGGCGTCGAGCGTGTCGCGGTAGAACTGGATCACGCGGCGGTCATAGTCATGCACCGTGCGGTCGTAGTTGGTCTGATCCTTCGCCTTTCCGGCGCCGCCTTCCGCGGCGGGGGTTTCATACCACCGCATCATGTTGGTCATCAGCCCGGGGATGTTGTCCAGGGCCAGATTTTCCTTCATGAACGCGAAGGCGGCGTTGCCGCCGATCTTGCCCGTGATGTGGGCCGACAGCTTGTCGCCCTCCGGGAAGCCGTAGTCGTCGAGGAAGTCCTGTCCGGAATCGCTGATCGCGTAGTAGTTGTTCAGCACCGTCCAGCTCGTGACGTCGTTCGGGGCCGAAAAGATCCACGTGATCTTGTTGTTGCCGTTCGCGTAGACCTCTCCCGTGTTCGCCCATTCCGCGGCGCGGGAGGCGTCCGTCGAATCCTCGCCGAGCGCGAAGGCGTCGACGAACAGGTTGTTGGTGATGGTGATCTCAGGCCCCACGTTTCCCATCGAGAACAGACCGTGGTAGCTCATGCCGTTGACGAACGTGTTGTGATCGACCAGGCCGTACTGGATGAGGCCCGTGCCCGCGGCCGGATCCTTGAAATTGTAGTGCCGGATGGGCCGGTCCTGGTAGTTCACGAACGTGTTGTTGACCACGATAAAGGAATCGCATGACGCCTCGCGAAGATCGAATCCCTTTCCCGCGCCGAGGTTCGACGTGGAGAGGGATCCCATGTTCGCAAAAATGCAGTTGGTCACCTGCACCTTGACGCTGTTGCTGCCCGTTCGGATGTGCTGGCCGTTGATGTTGGAGAACACCATGCCGTCCATGATGATCGTGCTGCCCACGGCATTGGTGTTGAACAGGCCGCCCTGGACCCCGTCAATGCGATCGGGCTCCGGTTCGTAGTAACCAGCGATGCAGAAATTCTTCAGTTCGCAGCTGCCGCCGTTCAGCGTGGCGAACGTGCCGGGAGGACGGGTCGGCGAGGAACCCGATCCGGTTTCGTACAGGTACACGACGGGTTTCTCGCCGGTTCCTTCCGCCGCCCGGATCTTCAGCCAGTCCCCGTTCGGGACGGTATAAACGGCGTTGGCCAGGTAGATCGCGCCTCTCTGAAGCTCGTACACCCGGTCGGGCTGCAGTCCGCCGTTGGCGACCGTGTCCGCCGCGATCTGCCGGTTGAGAAAGGTTTCCGCGGAGCCGTCGAAGGGAACGAGCGGCACTACGGTTTCCGCGGCGATCAGGGAACCTGCGAGCAGGAAAACCCCGAGAACCGCCATTCCTGACTTCTTACCCCACATTTGGAACCTCCTTGATGTTGGTGCGCGTAAATCGGGCTCACGGCCCGCCGATCACACAGTCCTTCCGCTATCACCTCCTCGCTTGCGGCGATGCAGCACGGTTTTCCGGGAAAAGGCGGGTTTTCACGCCTTCCTCGCCCGCGGCTTCAGGCGGCCCCTACAGCTGGGCCGTGACGCCGAAATCCGCGGTGACCCCGTACTTTTCGCTTTGGTTGAAAAGTTTACGATGATGTACCCGATTGACGATGGAGGAACCGTCCTCAACGTTCGTCAGATTGCTGACATTCAGAAAAACAGACAGGTTCTTGGTGATCCCCTGCTTCACGGCGAGATCGACCCGCGTGAAGGCGTTGGTGACCAGGTCGCTCAGCCCGCTGGCGGAATAGGAGACATTGTGCTCGCCCTGGTGGAAAACCGAAACCCGTGCCGAAAAATCGCCGATGTCGTACCCGAGCGAGACGTTTCCGAAAAATTCGGGCATGCCCTCGAGCTTCTGCTTCCGCTCGACCAGGATGTTTTTGGATTTGGGGAGCGGGAAAAGCCCGGAAGAGTCCACGTACGTGATGGTTCTCGAACCGAACAGCACGGCTTCCGAACGCACAGCCGAGGCGTTGTAGGACAGGATGAAATGCTTGGCCGGACCGGGCAGAAATTTCAGGGCGATCTGGTGTTCGAATTCGAAGCCCCAGACCTTGGCGGGCTTCGGCGAATTGTACGGCAGGGTCAGGTCATAGGCCGTCTTTTTCATCTGGCTCGCCCACCCGATGTCGAAATAGTACAGCAGGGAGTCACCGATGGTGTTGAAACGGTTCAGCATGTGGTACATATTGTCGATTTCCTTGTAATACGCGGACAGGGAAATCAGACCGATGGTGTTGCTGTAAAAGGTCGGGTTGATCTCGAAGTTCCAGGCGGTCGCGGTCTTCAGATTCGGGTTGCCCACCCAGACCTCGAAACGTCCGCCCACCTCGGCGGGCCGTCCCGCGATATAACGTTCGAGACGCATATTGAAGTCCGGCCGCGCCAGCGCCTTGTACGCCGCCACGCGCCATTTCATGAAGGGAAGCGGGCTCCAGGCGACATTGAGATTGGGAAGGAGGACCGTCTGGTCGGCGGAGGAGGTTGTGTCCTTGATGGAATTGCTGGGCACGGGAAAGCCGGACACGGATTTCGGCATGTAATTCGAGACGTAATCGTTGTTTTCGCTCTCGACCCTCAAACCCGCGATCACGGTGAGGACCTGCCCGATGTTCAGCGTGTTCATGAAGTATCCGGCGGCGACGCTTTCGGTCACGTCGTAATCGTCGTACCGGATGAGCGGGTTGCTCCAGATTTCGAGCTGGTTCCTGGTCACATCCACGCCGTAACGGTTCAGTTCATACCACTGCCGCATCCAGTTCCGGGTGATGAGCGGCGTGAGCGTGTAGGAGCCGTACACCTTCCGGGAATCCGCCTCCCCCGGAAAAAAACGGCTGAGGGAGATGAATCCGCCTCCGGCCTGGAGCCATTGATCGAATGGGGTTCCCGTGAAATCCTTGAGCCGGTGCGTGCCGTCGGGCAGGAGTTCATACCGCTGCCAGCGTCCGAGGTAGTAGGGGGTGAAGTCCTCCGTCCGGCGGTTCGACCGGTCGCGGCTTTTGTATTTGCCGCCGACCTTGAACTCCCCCGACACGTAGGGCCCCATCCGGTACTGCCGCGCGAGGTCCAGAAACGCCGTTTTCTCCTTGTCGGAGTTGTCCTGGCGGCGGTCATACGCCCAGTACAAAGCGGCCTCGGAGAAATTGTTCACGGCATAGCCGATCAACTGCTCGGGTTGCGTGTGAAACATCGGGGAGGCGTCCATGCCCGACGGTTCGACGAAGATCGTCTCGTAGTCGAACGGGTATTCGGAATCAGACCGGCCGTACGAAAGCCCCCAGTTCAGGTGCAGGCCGGCGAGGCTGTTGTCGCCGGTGACGGAACTGCTGAAGGTCTGAAGCTCCTGTTGGCGGTCCCGGTAGTTGAAGGTGGGATTGCCCTGCTGGTCCCCCCCGCCGTTGGAGGGATAATCGCGGGTCGACAGAAAATAACTCCGCTTGGTCCGGCCGAACATGTTGTTGAACCGCACGGATCCGCCGTCCGGCGTATTCATGTCAAAGAGCAGACTCGCCCCGTCGCGCTTGCGCACCTCGTCCGTGAATTCGAGGGAGAAGTCGTTAATGAAATAATCAGTCCCGTCGCTGATGGACTGGTTATAGTTGACGTCAATGCGCTCGTTGCTCCGGATGCGCTTCTCGGAGTTTCCCATCACCTGCAGGCCCAGCACGCCGCCGAAGAACCGCTCGCCGTAATGGAAGGATCCGTCGTACTGGTCCGCGGATTTCATGAGCCGGTTGTAATTGCCCTTGAGATCGGCCCGCACGAGCCTCTTTTCCGGCGCTTTTTTGGTGACCATGTTGATGCTGCCGGCCAGGGCGTCCCCGTCCTTGTCGGAGGTCACGGCCTTGTACAGCTCGATGCCGGTCAGGGAGCTCTGGGACAGGATGCTCAGGTCCACGCCCCGGCTGGTGGCGTCCGTGGCCGGCACCTTGACGCCGTTGATGGTCACGAGCGTGAACTTGTCCTCGAGGCCGCGCAGGATCACCTTGTTGGCCTCTCCTCCGGACCTCAGGATCGATACCCCGGGCAAACGGCCGACCGCTTCCGCCGCATTGGCGTCCGGCAATTCCTTGATCTTCTCCTCGGAGATCACGTTCACGATGGTGTTCGACGTGATCTGCTGGTTGATGGCCGCCGCCTGACCCACGGCCTGGCCCCGCACCACCACGGTTTTGCCCTTGATGGCATCGGGCGAGAGCGCGGCTGAAACGGTTTCCGTCCTGCCGGGCCCGATCGTCACGGAAATGTCCCTTGTCCGATAGCTGAGATAGGAAACCTTCAACGTATAAACGCCGTCCGGTATCTGCTCGATCCGGTACAGGCCTTCCAGATCGGTCGCGTCGCCCAGGGAGGTGCCGGCCAGGTATACGTTCGCGCCGACCAGGGGTTTGCCGGTCAGGGAATCGGTCACCATGCCCTTCAGTTCTCCCTGGCCCAGGGCTGAAGCCGGATTCCCGAAACCGGCCGCGACCATCGCGAGAATGAACAGATACTTCACGGAAATTCTCATGGGATTCCTCTCCTTTGCCTTGGATGGCCATCCGGACAAAAACCGTTGTGCCCGGTCCTTTCGGTTCCAGGCAGATACGTTTTAAATTATTGGAAATCGGGGTTGCAGGAAACCTGTGATGGGGTAATAAACCACATTCGAAGCGGAAAATGAAGTGAATAACGGTGAAAAACGGTGAAAAACAGGATTCGACAATGAAGAACCCCGCCGCCCGCTTCGCGGGATCAAGCAATTGTATTTACGAATTATTGAAGACAAGCAGCGGGGTATCACAAGAAACTCGGATGATGAACGCCGCCCCGCTGCGCGGGACCAAGTTATTATATGCCTTCTTGTTGAAGGCAAGCGGCGGGGGATCAAACCCGTCGGAGCGGCCAGAAGCCCAATATCCGATCATCCAGAAAAATCAGGAATAAACAGGCTTCTGGCCGCCCGATTGCTGGGACCGAAAAAGTTACCCTTGATTTTCTTGGAAATGAGTCGTAAATTCATCATTATCGTATTCTCTGCATTTTCAGTCATCGGTTAACTGTATCAATTACAAGCGGTTTGTTCGTTCTCGATGCAACGACATTAAACTCCCTGACCGGCGGAACTCCCGATGACCCTCGATCACAACCATAAAAAACTTCTTGAAAAAATTCTCGGAAGTCCGGAATTTTCTCATTCAAAAATTTACCAGACCTATCTGTCCTACCTTGTGGATGCGGCGGTGCAGGGCCGCGAACTGAAGGAAACGACCATTGCCATGGAAGTTTTCGGCAAGGACGCCACCTTCAATCCGGCGGAGGATACGACGGTCCGCTCACATACCTACACCCTGCGGAAAAAACTGGAAAATTATTTTTTACAGGAAGGAAGAACGGAAAAAATCCGGCTGAAGATACCGAAAGGGCATTACGAAGTGCTGTTCACGCCGGTATCGGCCGACCGGCTCGCTCCGAAAAACGTGCTGCGACTGGCGAAAAAGCATCTCCCCTGGGTGCTGACCGCGCTCCTGGCCGGCTTGTGCGCTTTTCAAGGGATCCGGAACCGCGTGGATGCGTCGAAACTCGCCCGGTATCGCGTGCTGAAGCCCGACGATCCCTTCTGGAAGGAATACCTGCAATCCAATCTGCCCATTCTGCTGGTCGTGGGCGATCATTTCTTTTTCAACGACAATCTGCCGGAATACGGCGGCACGGTCAGCATCCGTCATCCCCGCGTCAATTCCGCGGAGGACCTGCACGCCCTGGTCCCCGGCATTCAGGCGGACCTCGCCGCGGAGCCCTATTTCCCCTACCACAGCATCTGGAGCCTTCCGCCCATTCTCTCGATGCTTTTCTCCGCGCACCAGGCGCCCATTCTGCGGAAGGCGTCCGACGTCAGCCCCCAGATCCTGGACGAGTACAACATCCTGTTCCTCGGCAGCATCAAAACCCTGTACGCGCTCAAGCACACGCTCCTGAAATCCCACTTCCGTTTCGAGATCGCGCCGCACCGGGTGATTTACACGCCGCCCGGAACCGACAGCTCGGTCGTGTTCAAGACCAGCCTGCATTCGCCCGGCCCCAACGAGGACCTCGTGCTCGCGTGCAAACTGCCGGGGCCGGACGACAACGCCATTTTCATCATCGCCTCGTACCATTCGCTCGGCGTGCCCGAAATCAGCGCCACCCTGACCACGCCCTCCCGGCGGGCGAACCTGGAGAAAATGTTTCTGGAAAAAGCCGGCCGGATTCCCCCGTATTTCGAGATCCTCTTCCGCGTGACCGGCATCGACAAGACCGCCTATAACATCGAAATCCTCGTGCTGAATGAAATCGCCCCCTGACCGGGGGCGACTGAAACCTGCTTCCGCCTGTCCGTTCAGCCTCTCATCGCGCCAGCCATCCCCCGTCCACGGCCACGGTATAGCCGTTCATGTAATCCGACGCAGGAGAGGCGAGAAACACGCAAATCCCCTGAAGATCTTCGGGCTTGCCCCAGCGGCCGGCGGGGATGCGGTCCAGAATGGCCCTGTTCCGCTCCGGGTTCTCGCGAAGCGCTTTGGTGTTGTCCGTGGCCATGTACCCCGGCGCGATGGCGTTGACATTGATGCCGTGGGGCGCCAGTTCGTTGGCCATGAGCCGGGTCAGCCCCATGACTGCGCTCTTGGAGGCCGTGTACGACGGGATCAGGATGCCGCCCTGGAACGAGGTCATCGACGCCGTGTTGATGATCTTGCCGCCGCTTCCCTGCCGGACCATGACCGCGGCCGCGGCCTGGGTGAGGAAGAAAAGCGCCTTCTGGTTGATCTGGATGACGTCGTCCCAGTCCTTCTCCTTGAATTCCAGAATCGGCGCCCGCCGGATGATGCCGGCGTTGTTCACCAGAATGTCGATGCGGCCGAAGGCCTCCAGTGCCGCCTTCACGATCGCGGGAACCGCCTCCATGACGGACAGGTCCGCGGAGACCGCGGCGGCGCGGCGGCCCGCGGCTTCCACGGACTTCCGGGTTTCGTCAACCGGCAGCAGGTCGACCAGCGCGACGTCTGCGCCCGCTTCCGCGAGCGCGACGGCCATCGCCTGTCCCAGGCCCCGCGCCGCGCCCGTGACGATCGCGGCTTTTCCATCCAGCTTGAACTGATCGAGTATCATGGCGTTTCTCCTCTGGCCCGGATCACAGGAGCCGGTTGACTTCAACGGCGTCCATGTCGTCGAACGCCTGGTTTTCGCCGCCCATGCCCCAGACGAACGCGTACGGCCGTGTGCCGACGCCGGAATGCAGCGACCAGCTTGGAGAGAGAACCGCCTGCCGGTTGCGGACCACCAGGTGGCGCGTCTCGTGCGGGGGCCCCATGAGGTGGAAAACGGCCTGTCCTTCCGGGACGTCAAAATAGAGATACACTTCCATGCGGCGTCCGTGGGTGTGCGGGGGCATGGTGTTCCACACGCTGGCCTCTGCGAGTTCGGTGAACCCCATCACAAGCTGACAGCTCGGGATCCCGTCCGGGTGAATGTACCGCCTCAGCACGCGGCGGTTGCACTCGGCGTCCGAGCCGAGCGTCGCGGACCAGGCCTCTCCCATCCGGACCTGGGCCGTGGGATACTCGCGGTGGGCCGGATAGCTGAGCAGGTAGAACGCGGCCGGATCGGCCGGTTTGTCGCTGGAAAAAACGACCTCGCGGCCGCCCCGGCCGATGTACAGGCCGTCCCGGTTGTTCATTGCAAAGGTCTTCCCGTCGACCGTGACATTGCCCGGACCGCCGACGTTGAGCACACCGACCTCGCGCCGCTCGGCGAAAAAGGAGGATCTCAGCTCCGCGGGACACGCCAGGGGAATCGACTGCTTCACCGGAACCGCGGACCCGACGATGGCCCGGTCGATGTCCGAGTAGATCAGCGGCATCCGGTCCGGTTCGAACAATGAATCGACGAGAAAGGTCTTTCTCAGCTCGTCCGTGGTCATACGCGGGAACCGCTCCGGGTCCGCGGTGTATCGTGTTTCCATGGTCTCTCTCCTTCGGCGGGTCCGCCGTCAGTTTCGGTGGTCGTTCCGCAGGACGCGCCTGTCCGCGGCATCCGACGGCACAACTTAACGAATTTGAAAACGATTATCAAGAAACAACTGGAAAAACGAGGGTGATTTAGTAATCATTGAACGGTTTGATCGCGTCAGGCTCTCACCCTGATAATAAAAGCGGCTTCAAAATGCGGATGGCCTCCCGGCCCGAGGCCCGGTAGCCCTCGGCTTTAGCCGTGGGGGTGTTGTACGGTCCGTGGCCCACGGCTTCAGCCGCGGGACCATCGAGACCACAACACCCTCGGGAAACCGTTTCAACGGTTTCTCCAATAATTATTGAAACCGATAAATCGGTTTCGCTGGATTGACGGAAACATCCCCCGCTTCCCACGACTGAAGTCGTGGGCTGTAAATGAATTGATATCATTCGTTTTTCAAAATTCGTAATTTATAATTCGTAATCGTCTTTCCGAAATTTCCCTTTGCTTTCTCCCGATTTACCGTTATTTTTATCCGTTTCATGGCCGCGGTGCCGCAGGGCCGCGGTGCCCCCACCCGCAATGCAAGGAGGTTCCGATGCCCGCTCTGGACGATTCCGCCGGCGCCTTTCACCCCTCGGGCCGGCCGTACCGGTTCACCATTCTGGCCTTTGTCGCCCTGCTGACGTTCGGCAGTTACTTCGCCTACGACATCATCGGCGCGGTCGCGCCCAGCCTCGTCGAACAGCTCGGCGCGAGCCGGGGGACCGTCGGCACCCTGTACACCATGTACAGCGTGGCCGCCATCCTGTCCGTGCTCGTCGGCGGCATTCTCATCGACCGGCTGGGAACGCGGCTCGCCAGCATGATCTTCTCCGTTCTGGTTCTGACCGGCGCGCTCATCGTGGCGTACGCCGACAGCATCCCGCTTCTGTTTCTGGGACGCTTCGTGTTCGGCGCCGGCTCGGAACCGCTGATCGTCGCCCAGATGGCCATGGTGTCGCGATGGTTCAAGGGAAAAGAGCTGGCATTCGCGTTCGGCGTGACCCTGACCGTCAGCCGGCTCGGCACGCTGTTCAGCTTCAATACCGGCGAACTCATCGCCGAACGGTACGGGGGCGTCCACGCCTCCCTGGTTGCGGCCGTCGCGTTCTGCCTGCTGTCCCTGATGGCGAACATCGTGTACGTCTGGATGGACCGCCGCGGCGAGCGGCTCCTGCGGCTGAAGGAAGCGGGGCCGGGGGAGAAACTCGTGCTCCGCGACATCCGCTCGTTCGGGCCCGCCTTCTGGTACGTCACGTTGCTCTGCGTCACCTTCTATTCGGCGATTTTTCCGTTCACGGCGCTGTCCACCGACTTTTTCGTGGACAAGTGGGGTGTGGCGCGCGTGGCCGAATCGGGGGGCGGTTTTCTCCGTCAGGTGTTCGGCAACTTTCTCCACATGACGCGAACCGCGGGCGGACTGTCGTCCATCGTCATTTTCGCGTCCATGGTCTGCGCGCCTTTCGCCGGCCACCTGGTGGACCGGATCGGCAGGCGGGCGTCCCTGATGATACTCGGCTCCCTGCTCCTCATCCCTGCGCATCTGGTCATGGGCTTGACGAAATTCTACCCCGTCGCCCCCATGATTCTGCTGGGCGTCGCCTTTGTGCTGATTCCCGCGGCCATGTGGCCGTCCATCCCGCTCCTCGTGCGCAAGGAGACCGTCGGCACGGCCTATGGTCTCATGACCATGATCCAGAACATCGGCCTCGCCCTGTTCCCGGCACTGAACGGCGCTTTGCGCGATTCAACCCGGTCTTACACGGCCAGCCAGATCATGTTCGCATGCCTGGGCCTGTTCGGTCTCGTATTCGCGCTCCTGCTCAGGCGGGCGGACCGGAGCCGGGGACGCGTGCTCGAAAATCCGTAATCAATCGGGAACCGGCCGGCTTTCCGGTCGTTCACAGTGGAAGGCCCGGAAGGCGGCGCTGCACCGGCCGGAATCGAGTCAACGACCACCCGCGAAGCGGGTGGCTTTGGGTTTTCAAGCTCCGCGCGAGGCGCGGAGCTTGAGGATCAAACACCCAGCAAGGAGTGATTACATGAAAAAAACCGCGCTCTTTACCGCGGCCGTGCTGTTTGCGATCTCAACGGCTTGCTCCAAATCCCCGGACTGGTCCGAAAATTTCGACCAATCCCTGGCACTGGCCGGATCATCGGGCAAGGTCCTGCTGATCAATTTCACCGGATCGGACTGGTGTTCGTGGTGCATGAAGCTGGACAGGGAAGTATTCAGCCAGAAGGCTTTTCAGGACTACGCGTCCTCCGACCTGGTGCTGATGAAAGCGGATTTCCCGAAAATGAAAAAACTGCCCGAAAACGTCAGATTGCAGAACCAGGCGCTCGCGGACCGGTTCGGCGTACAGGGTTTCCCGACCCTCGTGCTCCTGAACGGCAGGGGGGAGAAAATCGCGCAAACCGGATACCAGGAAGGCGGGGCTGAGGCCTATGTCCTGCATCTGAAATCCCTGCTCACCCAGCCGGCCGCCGGACCCAATGTTCCCGAGCCCAAGACCGCCGAGCCCCAGGCTCCCAAGCCCAAGGTCTCAGAGCCTCAGGCCCCCAAGGCCCCCGGGCCCAAGGTCTCCGGCTGGATCCAGAACTACGACCAGGCCCTGGCCGAGGCGAAAAAAACCGGCAAAACGCTTCTCATCGATTTCACCGGATCGGACTGGTGCCCCTGGTGCGTCAAGCTGAATGAAGAGGTTTTCAGTCAAAAGGCCTTCAAGGACTTCGCGGATGCCAACCTGGTGCTGATGATCGCGGATTTCCCGAGATCCAAGAAATTGCCGGAAAGTCTTCAGTTGCAGAATCAGACCCTGGCCGAGCGGTTCGGTGTGCAGGGATTACCAACCATCCTGCTGTTGAGAGGGGACGGGACAAAAATCGGGCAGACGGGTTACCAGCCGGGCGGCGCAGAGGCCTATGTCCGGCATCTCAAGGAACTGATCCGATAATTCAGAAGAGTCATTCCGGAGGCCAGGCGCATGCGAGGTGCCTGGCAAAGGCAGTATTCGGACAAGTGCCTGGCACCCTGACGGTGCCCGGCGCCCGCTGGAACCGGTTACGTGCCGGGCACCTTGATAGTGCCCGGCACTTTTTTTCATCTCCCCACATAACCATTTGATTTTCAGCCGTTTTTTGCCTATTTTAAAAAGTTTGACTCACCAACCGCATCGGAATTCCATGACTCTTCCGGAAAAACCGGATCGCACGGACGAAATGCTTCGGGCCGTCGGCGCCGTCGCGGTGGAGACCGGTGTGCCGGTCTACGCCGTGGGCGGAGCCGTACGCGACCGCCTGCTCGGACACCCCGTTCTTGAAATCGATTTCGTGGTCGCGGGAAACGCGGACGCGCCCGCTTTCGCGGAAACAGCCAGACGCAGGCTCCGCGGCACCGGATACACGGTTTTCGAGCGGTTCGGCACCTGCTCCTTTCTCGTCGAACCCTACAAGCTGGAATTCGCCGGCGCCCGCAGAGAGTCCTACCGGCCGGATTCGCGCAAGCCCGAGGTTCAGCCGGCGGATCTGTCCGAAGACCTGGCGAGAAGGGATTTCACGGTCAACGCCATGGCCATGGGGATCCGGAAATCCGATTTCGGCGATCTCATCGACCCGTTTGACGGCCGTTCGGACCTCGCCGGCCGCATTCTCCGAACGCCGCTCGACCCCCTGGCCACGTTCTCCGACGATCCCCTGCGCATCCTCCGCGCCGCCCGTTTCGCGGGCCAGCTGGGATTCCGCATCCACCCGGACACGCTCGCGGCCATGCGGGCGGACCGTGAGCGCGTCCGCATCGTGTCTCAGGAACGCCTCTCGGATGAAATCCTGAAAATGCTGTCCCAACCCGTGCCGTCCGTCGGCCTGCGCATCCTGCAGGAGACCGGCGTTCTGGAGATCGTGTTCCCCGAATTGTCCGCGCTGACCGGCGTGGAACAGCGCGATGACTTCCACCACAAGGATGTGTTCGAGCACACGCTGAAGGTCGTGGACAACATCGCCCGGATGACCGACAAACCCCTGCTCCGCTTTCTCGCGCTGGTACACGACATCGGGAAACCCCAGGTCAAGCGTTTCGTCGAGGGCGTGGGCTGGACCTTCCACAACCACGAAAACGTCGGCGAACGCATGCTGAAGCGGGTCTGCGGCCGGCTGAAACTGCCCAACGAATACCTGAAATACAGCCGCAAGCTCACGGCGCTCCACATGCGGCCCATTCAGCTCATCGGCGGCGATGTGACCGATTCCGCCGTCCGCAGGCTTCTTTTTCAGGCCGGTGAGGACATCGAGGATCTCATGATGCTGTGCCGCGCGGATATCACGTCCGGCAACCCCAGGCGGGCCGAAAAGCATCTGAAAAATTTCGACGCCGTGACCGAAAGGATGCGGGAGGTCGAGGAAAAAGACAAGATGCGGGCCTTCCAGTCCCCGGTGCGCGGCGAGGAAATCATGGAACTGTGCGGTATCCGGCCGGGACCGGCCGTTGGACGCCTGAAAACGGCCATCGAAGAGGCCATACTCGACGGTCTGATTCCGAACGAACACGATGCGGCGAGGGATTACCTGTTGAAAATAAAGGATCAAGCCCTCGCGGATCCCCCGGTTAAAACCGAAAATCAGTGAAACAATTTCATTTATTTTCCGTCTATCAATAGGACATCCCGCTGCCGTCCGGCGACCGATGCGACCGCAGGGCCGCGGCGCCGCGGGGTGTTACAAAACAGGGAAAAGGAGGAAATCATGGAAGCGAAGAAAGAGCTGGGTTTTTTCGAAAAACTGGCCGGCATTTTCATCTCCCCCCGGGAGACCTTCGAGGCCCTAGATCGCAAACCCACCTGGCTCGTGCCGTTCCTCATCATCACCGCAGTGGTTCTGGTGATGACCGTCATGACCCGCGACATCGGCATGCAGGACATGATGGCCCGCTTCGAGGCGAGCGACATGCCGCAGGAGCAGATCGACCGGATCGTCGAACAGTCCCAGGGCCCGGGCCGGTATATTCAGATGGCGGCCATTCCCCTGTTCATGATCGTCGCCTGGTGCTTTTTCGCCGGCATTCTGTTGTTCACCGGAAACACCATACTGGGCGGGAAATCAACGTTCAAGAAAATGCTGTCCATGGTTTCGTGGACCAGCCTGATCGGCGTGCTCTCTTCCATCATTCATACCGCGCTCATCATCACCAAGGGCACCACCCAGGGCGTCACCACCAGCCTCGCCCTGCTCCTCGCGGATCCGGAGCCCGGAGCCAAACCCTCATTCCTGTTCCGATTGCTGTCCAAGTTCGATGTTTTCACGATATGGGAGATGGTCCTGTGGGCCATCGGAACGTCCGTCCTGTACCGGTTCAGCATGAAGAAATCGGCCGGCATGGTGGCGGCGCTTTGGGTGCTGTGGGTCATCATCAGCGTCGCCGTGGGCGGACTCTTCCATTTCGGCATGTAGCCCGGCTGCGTTCACTCATGAAAGGATTCGGCATGAAGCTTCGGATGGGATGGATACTCGGGGTGTTGCTCCCCGTTGCGCTCCTCGCGCAGGGCGAGGAAACGCTGACCCTGGACCAGTGCAAGGACATCGCCCTGAACCGGAACTCCGAACTGGTGCAGAGCCGGCTCCAGCTCAAGATGACCGCGCGGGACGAGATCTCGGCGTTCTCGAATTTTCTGCCGACGGTGAGCGGATCGATGGGATACAACCATTCGGTGGCGGGTCCCTCGTCCGCGCTGCGCATCGACCCCCAGTCCGGCATTCTCGTGCCGGTGCGCGACCAGACGGTCAAGTCCTGGTCGTCCAGCGCCGGCCTGAACGCCCAGCAGATGCTGTTCAACGGCAGTACGATTTTCGGATTCGCCCAGGCGACCCACCTGAAGGGCAGCGCCGTCGCCTCGGCGGACGCGACGCGGCAGTCTGTCATCCTGCAGGTGATGGAAGCCTATCACAACCTGCTGAAAAAGGAAAAACTGCTCCAGGCGCAGGAAGAGACGCTCAAGCAGTGGGAGGAATCGTACAAGCGCTACGAGACCCTGTATCAGGTCGGCAAAGTGCCCAAATCGGATGTGCTCAAGGCCAAGGTCCAGCTCGAAAACGCGCGGCTGGCCCTGATCCAGGCCCAAAGCGACCTCACCATGGCCGGCGCCGGCCTGAACCACGTGCTGGGCTTTTCAGTGGACCGGAAGATCAGGGCCCTGGACAATCTGACGCCCGTGGAAGAACTCACCCCCTATGATGCGGCGCTCGAGAAGGCGCTGGCCGCCCATCCGGCCCTGCGCAAGAGCCGCTCGGATGTCAAGGCGTCGAAGGCGGCCCTGCTCTCCACGTCGAGCCGGTTTCTGCCCTCCGTGTACGGAAATGCCGGCTACTCGTGGAACAACGAGAAGTTCGATCAGGTGAAGAACATGCTCGATACGGATTACAACTGGTACATGGGCGTGAGCCTATCCCTCCCGATCTTCCAGGGGTTTTCCCGGATCGCCAATGTCAGCCGGTCGAACCTGCAGGTTCAGTCGGCCCGGGAATCGCTCGCCCAGACCGAACGCGACGTGGCCCTGTCCCTGCACCAGGCCTATGCGTCGGTCCAGCTGGCCCGGCAGCAGATGGCGGTCACGAAAGACTCCGAAGCAGCGGCCGAGGAGGACCTGCGCCTCAACCAGGAGAAGTACGATCTCGGTTCAGGCACCATGCTCGAACTGATCACGTCCCAGGCGGCCTTCACCACGGCGCGGAACGGCGCCATTCAGGCCCGGTACGATTACATGACGGCGGTGGCCCAGCTGCAAAAGGCCATGGGCGTTCTGAACTGATCCCAGCAACCAAACCGGAGAATGCATTCCATGGATAAATCCAAACAGAAGCGCCTGATCCTCTTTGCGGGCCTGCTCGTCGTCATCATCCTGCTGCTGGTCTGCGCCAACGTGAAGCGGCGCGGCGGCAAGGTGACCGTGCAGACCGAAAAGGCCGTCAAGGGCAGGGTTGTGGCCTCCGTTTCGGGTTCGGCAAAAATACAGCCCGAGGTTCAGGTGAAAATATCCGCCAAGGTGAGCGGCCAGATCCTGAAAATCGGCGTGCTCGAAGGCGAACGCGTGAAGCGGAACCAGTTCCTCGTCCAGCTCGATTCGGAGATCTACAAGGCGTCGGTCGAACAGAGCGAATCGAGCGTCAAGGGCGCGCACGCGAATTACGAAAAGGCGAAGAACGACTACCAGCGGGTGCAGAAGCTATTCGATTCGAACCTGGCCTCCGCCTCCGAACTCGAGATCGCCCGGGCCACCTTCAAACAGGCCGAAGCCCAGGTCGAACAGGCCGAGGCCATGCTGAAGCAGGCCAGGGACGACCTTTCGAAAACCGCGATCTACTCTCCCATGGACGGCGTCGTGAGCCAGGTCAACAAGAAGGTCGGCGAAATGGCCATGGGATCGGGCTTCACGCTCGACATCATCATGGTCGTCGCGGATCTCTCGAAAATGCTCGCTGAAACGGAAATCGACGAGAACGACGTGGTCTCGGTGTCGTTCGGGGACTCCTCCAAAATCTCCGTGGACGCGTATCCGGACACGGTGTTCCGCGGCGTGGTCAAGGAGATCGCCAACACCGGAACCACGACCGGAACGGGCACGCAGGAGGAAGTGACCAACTTTCTGGTCAAGGTCGCGATGATCGAAAAGCCCGAAACGATCAGGCCCAGCATGTCGGCGACCGTGGACATCATCACCGAAGCCAAAGACAGCGTTATCACGGTGCCGATTCAGTGCGTCACCGCCCGGCCTCCGCTGAAGCCGAAACCCGACCCCAAGGCCGCAGCCAAGGCCCGTGCCGAGAGAAAAAAGGCCGAAGCCGCCGCGAAAAAGAAAAAAGGAACGGAGGCCGATTCGGCCGCGAAACCCGAAGTCCCGCCCCCGCCGGCTGAAACGCCGAAAACGAGGAATGCGAAGGACGAAAAGCCGGTCAAATGCGTGTTCGTGGTCAAGGATGGAATCGCCCGTCAGGTGGCCGTGGAAACGGGCATTTCGTCCGACACGCAGATCGAGATCGTAAAAGGCCTATCGGATGGGGATGAGGTGGTCAGCGGCTCCTACCGGATTCTGTCCAAACAGCTCAAGGACGGCGACAAGGTGTCCGTCTCCAAGGCCGGCAAAAAGGCGTCCGAAGACTGAAACACCGCGGGAAAGCGGCCGTCGGCCCGCGGGCCGGCGTCCGTTCGCGTCGAGATGAGGGATGGACGGGTCCGCGGCTCTTCAATGCGCAATGGTGATCATGGATTGACCCCGCCCTGCGGGAAGCGGTTCTCAACCGGAGGATCAACGCACATGCTGATCGATCTGCAGAATGTCGTCAAGGATTACGCGATCGGATCCGAGGTGATCCACGCCCTGCGCGGGATCAACATGAAGATCGAGAAAAACGAGTACATGGCGATCATGGGGCCCTCGGGTTCCGGCAAGTCCACCCTCATGAACATCCTGGGGTGTCTCGACACGCCCTCGTCCGGGGCTTACAGGCTGAACGCCAAGAACGTGGGCAGCATGGACGACGACCGCCTGGCCGAGATCCGGAACCGCGAAATCGGGTTCGTGTTCCAGAATTTCAACCTGCTTCCCCGCGCGTCCGCCCTGCACAACGTCGAACTGCCGCTGATCTACAACGGCACGCCTCCCGCGGAGCGCCGGGCCAATGCCGAAAAAGCCCTGATCCGCGTGGGTCTGCAGGACCGGATGACCCACCGGCCGAACGAGCTCTCGGGCGGCCAGCGCCAGCGCGTCGCGGTCGCGCGGGCGCTGGTGAACAACCCATCGATCATTCTCGCGGACGAGCCGACGGGGAACCTCGACACGCGCACGGGCGACGAGATCATGGAGCTGTTCGAAACGCTCCACGACCAGGGGAACACGATCATCCTGGTTACCCACGAGGAGTACATCGCCGAACACTCCGACCGGATCGTGCGCTTGCGCGACGGCAAAGTCGAGCGGGACGAGGCGACCTGAAATGGCGGCCTTCTCGCGCACCGAACTGTCGGAAGGACTCCGCATCGCCCTGGCCGCGCTCAAGGCCAACCGGATGCGGACCCTTCTCACGACGCTCGGCATATTCATCGGCGTCATCGTCGTGACCGTGATCATCTCGGTGATCCAGGGCCTGAACCACTACGTGAGCTCGGAGTTCTCCAGCCTCGGCGCCAACACGATGTACGTATCCAAATTCCCCTGGATCATCCGGTCCTGGGAGGAATTCCTCAAGTACCAGGGCCGCAAGGACATCACCGAGAAGCATTATCGTCTCCTGGTGAAGAACGCCACCCTGGCCGAGGCCGTGGCACCCGACCTGGGAACGAACCGGACCGTCAAGTACCGCACCGAATCGCTGAACAACGTTTACATCACGGGCACCACCGAGGCCTACCTGTCCTGCGCCAACACCGTTCCCGAAACCGGCCGGTTCTTCTCGGACTCGGATGTGGACCTCAACCGGGCCGTGTGCGTGATCGGCTGGGAGGTCAAGGACAAGCTCTTCAAGGGCGAGGACCCCATCGACCGCCGCGTGAAAATCGGCGGCCAGCCCTTCACCGTCGTGGGGGTCATGGAAAAGCGGGGCAACATGTTCGGCCAGAGCATGGACGCCACGGCGTACATCCCCTACACCGCGTTCCAGAAGATGTACGGGTCCCGCCGGTCGCTCGACATCCAGATCAAGGCGGCGGATCCCGAAAAGACGGACGCGCTGGTCGACCAGGTCACGGGCATCATGCGGCAGGCGCGGGGGCTGACGCCCGGCAAACCGGACGACTTCGCCATCAACCAGCAGAGCCAGATCATGGACGTGTACAACCAGATGACCCGCACGCTGTGGATCGTTCTCATCGGCATCGGCTCCATATCCCTGCTGGTGGGCGGCATCGGCATCATGAACATCATGATGGTGTCGGTGTCCGAACGCACGCGCGAAATCGGCATCCGCAAGGCCATCGGCGCCAAAAAACGGGTCATCCTGTGGCAGTTCCTCATGGAATCGATCGTGATCTCAGGCCTGGGCGTGACCATCGGCATTCTCATCTCGCTCGGCATCGCATTGCTGATCCGGGCGGTTTCGCCGATCCCCGTGTACATCTCGACCTACGTGCTGTTCCTGGGTGTCGGTTTCACGCTGACCATCGGCCTGTTTTTCGGCATTTACCCGGCATCCAAAGCCGCTCGGCTCGACCCCATCGTCGCCCTGCGGTACGAGTAAACCGGCCGCAAGGCCGGACGGCCGAAAAAGATGGAGCCGCCGGCATTGCAGCCCACGGCTCAGTAGCCCACGACTCAGTAAGCCCACGGCTCAGTAGCCCACGGCTCAGTAGCCCACGGCTCAGTAGCCCACGGCTCAGTAGCCCACGGCTCAGTAGCCCACGGCTCAGTAGCCCACGGCTTCAGCCGTGGGAACCCTTCCCCCGCACACCGCCAGGAGCGAACCGGATGCAGACCCAGGAAACCCTACAAAAACTGCGTGAAAGCCTCACCATCGCGCTGGACATCATCCGGACGCACAAGATGCGCTCGTTCCTGACCCTGCTGGGCATCATCATCGGCGTTATGGCCATCATCGGCATGCAGAGCCTCATCGAGGGCCTGCAGAAGGACATGCAGCGCCAGATGGAACAGCTCGGCTCGAACGTGTTCCAGGTGCAGAAGTACCCGGTGATGGAGCACCGAGAACATGGCGGGGACAACCCCTACCGAAACCGGAAGGATATCACGCTCGTCGAGGCCGCGGCCATCGAGGAACACTGCGATCTCGTCACCAACGTGGGCCCCGAGGCGTGGCAGTTCGGCGTCACGGTCAAGTTCGCCGACCGGAAGACCAGTCCCACGGTCCAGATGGGCGGCGGCGTGCCCGCCTTTTTCCCGAACAACGGGTATTTCATCCAGGACGGCCGTGCCGTGACGGACATGGACGTCCAGAGCGTGCGTTCGGTGGCCGTGCTCGGCCAGGATATCGCCGAAGAGCTGTTCCCGTTCCGCAATCCGGTCGGCGAGTCGGTGATTGTGGACGGCCGCCGGTACGACGTCATCGGCGTCCTGGAAAAGCTGGGCCAGTCGTTCGGCAGGAGCCGGGACAACATCGTCATCGTCCCGATCACCACCCTGATGAAATATTACGGCAAGGACCGTTCACTGAATATCACCATCCAGGCCAGGGACGCGACCCGCATCGAGGATGCCAAGGAGCAGGTGATCGGCGTTCTGCGCGCGGTCCGCAAGGTCCCGCCGGGAAAGGACAACGATTTCGAGATCTGGTCGAGCGCCACGCTGGTGGATTCGTTCAACAACATGACGCGCGCCATCCGCATCGGCGCCATCGTGATCGTCTCGTTCTCCCTGCTCGTGGCCGGAATCGGCATCATGAACATCATGCTGGTGTCGATTTCCGAGCGGATCCGTGAAATCGGCATCCGCATGGCGGTCGGCGCCAACCGGCGCGACATCATGCTGCAGTTCCTCGTTGAAGCCGTCCTGCTTTCGGAGGTGGGCGGCATCATCGGCATCCTCGCGGGCATCGGCATCGGGCAGCTCGTGGCGCTGATCTCCCCCGTCCCGGCGTCGATTCCCGTGCCGTGGATCCTGATCGGATTCTTCTTCTGTTCCCTGGTCGGCCTGGGATTCGGACTGTATCCCGCGCGCAAGGCGGCCAAACTCGATCCCATCACCGCGCTCCGATACGAGTGACCGACGGACCGTCTCTGCGATCGGGCGGAGCGGACGCGGCCGAGAAAGGAAACTATTAATGAAAATCAGCGAAAAGACCGTTGATTCCGTCCTGATTCTGGCCCTTGAGGGCGAGATCATGGGGGGAGATGAGACCCGTCCGCTGCAGGATCGCGTCTACCGGGCGATCCGAGAGAGCCGGATCTTCGTTGTCCTGGACATGAAAGACGTGAGCTGGATCAACAGCTCGGGCCTCGGCGCGCTCATGGCCTGCCTGACCACCCTGCGGGGAAGCGGCGGCGACCTCCGGCTGGCCCGCGTTTCGGACCGCGTGCGCCGTCCCATCACCATCACCCGTCTGGACCAGGTGCTGATGATGTTCGAATCGGTCGAAGAGGCGCTGAAGGGATTCGGAGAGGGGGCCTGACATGGCGAAATGGACCCGGGAACAGATCGTCGCCAAGGTGCAGAAGGGCGAATCATTCGCTGAAACGGACCTGTCCGGAACGGATCTGTCCTATGCCTTTCTTAAGGGCGCGGACTTCCGCGGCGCGAACCTGGCGGACTGCACCATTCAGAACGCGAACCTCGAGAAGGCGAACCTGAAGGACGCCGACCTGACCAACGCGTTTCTCTTCGGTTCGAACCTCAAGGAGGTCAATTTCGAGGGCGCGCGCCTGAGCGGCGCGAACCTGCAGGACACCAACCTGGAGAAATCACGGCTCAAGGGCGTGAACCTCTCGGGCCTGTCCCTTTTCGGCGCCCAGCTCAACCAGGCGAACCTGGAGGGGGCGAATCTCTCCGGCGCCAAGCTGAAGCGGGCCAACCTGGTGGCCGCGAAACTGGCCGGCGCGGACTGCCGCGAGGCCCATTTTCAACGCGCGGTTCTACGCGACGCGGACCTGACGGGCGCGGATCTGACCGGCGCCAACCTCAAGTTCGCGGATCTGGATGGCGCCAAAGGCGCGAATCTGAAGGGAACGGTGCAGTAATTCCGCTTTGGCAATCAACTTTTTCGATTTGACGGGCCCGCGGCAACGCGGGCCTTTTCTCTAAAGAATGAGACAGGGCACCTTCCCGGCGAACGGGCTTCCCCGATTCTCTTATAGAGGACCTCGCGCAAAGGCGCAAAGACGCGAAATGGCATTTCCTTGTCCTTCACATCCATTCCGCGTCTTTGCGCCTTCGCGGCTTTGCGTGAAAACGACCGCCTTTTTCCGAACTCCCGGGACCGCGGGGAAAGAGCGGTTTTGACATTTGCGGGTCTACAAATCAAGTGCCAGACGCCTCCAAGGCGCCTGACGCTTACCGACACTTGCCGACTGAGCCCTTTGAACCGGGCCTCTGTATTTGACGTTTGCAAATCCCGGTTTTTTTCCTTAAAATATAATGATATGACCATCTCCAGACGCAAACGCGAGCACGTCGACATTGCCCTGAAACGCGACGTCGCATTCCGGGACAAGACGTCCGGCTTCGAGGCATGGGACTTCGTCCACTGCGCGCTTCCCGAAGCCGCGTTCGACGCCGTCGACACCCGCGTCGAATTCCTCGGCCGCGGCCTCTCGTTCCCGTTCATGGTTTCCGCCATGACCGGCGGATTCAGGGGCGCGGCGGACATCAACCGCAGGCTGGCCGAGGTCTGCCAGACTGAAAAGATCGCGCTTGGCGTGGGCAGTCAGAGACAGGCGTTCGAGAACGACCGTCATCTGGAAACGTTCCGCGTCGTCCGGCGCCTGGCGCCCGATATTCCGGTGGTGGGCAATATCGGCGCCAGCGAGATCACGCGCCTGTCCGATTTCTCTCCGGTCGAGGCGATGGTCGATCTCGTGTCCGCCGACGCCATGGCCGTTCATCTGAACCCCCTCCAGGAACTGCTCCAGCCCGAGGGCAACCGTGATTTCAGCGGCGTTCTGGCCGCGATCACCCGGCTCACAGCCGCGCTTTCCGTGCCCGTCATCGTGAAGGAAGTCGGTTGCGGCATTTCCACGGACACGGCGCGCCGCCTCGTCGAGGCGGGCGTGTCCTGGATCGATGTGGCGGGGTCCGGCGGCACCTCATGGACCGGCATCGAATCGCATCGGGGCGGCCGCGGCCGCATCGCCGCCGCTTTCTGGGACTGGGGCATCCCCACGGCCGTGTCCATCCGCATGGTCCGGAGCGTGCCGGGTGCGTCCATAATCGCGTCAGGCGGCATTCGGAACGGACTGGAAGCGGCCAAGGCGGTCGCGCTCGGCGCGGAGCTCTGCGGCGCGGCCATGCCCGTGCTCCGGTCGCTGGACGCAGGGCCGAACGGACTCGTCCGGCTCATTTCGGAATGGCGCGATCAGTTCAGGGCCGTTCTATATCTCACCGGCTCCCGCGCCTGCGCGGATCTGCGCAGGCCGGGCGTGCTCCGGTACGCGAAATCGGAGGCGCCTTGACCCTGAACTCCCGGATGATGGACCTTCTCGGCCGGATCGAAGAACCGATCGTCAACCGCTTTTCAGGCCGCCTGCCGCGGGAGCTCTACGAACCCATGGCGTATCTGCTCGAAGCCGGCGGCAAACGCATCCGTCCGCTCCTGCTGGCGCTTTCCTGCAAATCCACGGGCGGATCCATCGACTCCTGCCTGGACGCGGCCGTGGCCGTGGAACTGCTCCATACCTTCACGCTGGTGCATGACGACATCATGGACCGCGACGTTCTGCGCCGGGGCCGGCCGACCGTGCACGTCCGTTGGGACGAGGCCACGGCCATACTCGCGGGCGACGGGCTCGTTACGGCCGCTTATGACAGCCTCATCCGGACATCGCATCCGAACGCGGCCGCCGTGATCCGCCGGTTCACCGACAGCCTGACGGGCCTGTGCGAAGGCCAGGCTCTGGACAAGCTGTTCGAATCCCGCCCCGCCGTGACGCCCGGTGAATACCTGGACATGATCGAAAAGAAAACGGGACGGCTCATCGAGGCCTCCTGCGGCATCGGGGCCCTGCTGGGGAGTGGAACCGATGAGGAAACCGCCTGCCTGGAACGTTTCGGCGCCGGCCTGGGACGGGCTTTCCAGATCCAGGACGATTTGCTCGACGTGGCCGCGGACGTCGGACAACTGGGCAAGCCCCTGTGCAGCGACATTGTCGCGGGCAAGAAGACCTTTCTCACCGTTCATTTCGCGTCAAACGCGGACGAAGGAATGAAAAAGAAGCTGGAATCGTTCAAGGGGCGGACAGTCTGGACGGATAGGGATACAACGGAAGTCCGGAATCTATTTGCGTCCGCGGGATCCTTTGACGCGGCCCGAAGAGCCGTGGCGGAAAGCACGGATCGGGCGCTCGAGGCAATGGACCGGATACGGCCTTCCCGCAGCCGCGAGGACTTGAGGGAACTGGCGCTGTCCCTGGTGGAGAGGGCTTCCTGAGGCAAACGGATCCGGAATGTCGCTTCGGCAGTGTTTCTGAAAACCCCCGCGGGACGCGCCGCGGGGGTTTCTTTCTTAAAACCAGATGCGGAACGGCCACGTTCCGGTCCGGGGAAATCGGACGTTTCCGCCGATGCTCTAAAAAAGGGCGTAGATGAAAGTGGCAAGGGCCGATCCCTCGGTGGCCACGATCAGCGCGCCGAGCAGGACGAGAAAGACCACGATCGGCGTCAGCCACCACTTTTTCCGTACCTTCAGAAACTGCCAGAATTCCTTCAGAATGGACGTTTTGGACATGCGTTCCCCGTTCAGAATTGGTTTTCAAAGGACGCGGGATCCTCGAATTTTTTCCCGCGGGTGATCCAGTAGGTGGACGCCTTCGGATCAGGAGACATCGGCATGGGCCCGCGTCCGACGGCCTTCCGGATCAGGGCGATGGGCGTCAGCACCGCATAGAACAGGACCGCGAGTATCACCCGAGTCGAGATCCACCCCAGTATTTCCCCGAGTACCAGAAACAGGATGAACAGCGGTTTCAGCGCCGCCGGCAGCGCGAGTCCCAATCCCGCGGAAACGGCCCCCGCGGTCAGGAAAACCGGCGCGGCCGGCCGGCCCTTCAGCAGCTGGACCAATGCCACGGCGCAGAGGATGATCCCCAGACCGATCCCGAACTTGCGCCATTCCTTCCGGTTGTTGAATTTGGTTTTATCCATACGTCTTCCCGAGTCGTTAAAAATCAACCGATTGAAGCTCCCCGCAGCCCGCAGTGCGGGACCGCGGGAACCGGGCCGTACTCTTCGTTCGCTTCGCGCTTTGCCCTGGCCGCCATGCGCTTTGCTGCAGATTTCCGGATTTCGACGGATCCGTCCGTTCGATCAGTCCAGCGCGAAACGCCTGCGCCAGTCCGGATCGTCCTCGAAAGCGGGCTGTCCGGCTTTATCGAGCAGGCAGTCGCCCAGGACCAGGGCGTCCATGTCCGTGCGCATGAAGCACGCGTACGCCTCGGACGGCGCGCAGACCAGGGGCTCGCCCCGCACATTGAACGACGTGTTGACCAGGACCGCGCATCCGGTCAGCCGGTTGAACTCGGACAGCAGTGCGTGAAAACGCGGGTTGGTCTCCGCGTTCACGGTCTGGAGCCGGGCCGAATAATCGACATGCGTGACTGCCGGAATGACGGAACGGACGGCGTTCAGCCGGTCTATTCCGAACAGGGCCGATTCCCCGGGGGTTTCCGGCTTCCGAAGCTCTTCGCGCACATCCGCGACCAGGAGCATGTAGGGACTGGGCCTGTCGATTTCAAAATACCGGCCGGCTTCCTTCTCCAGAACCGCGGGCGCGAAGGGCCGGAACGATTCCCGGAACTTGATTTTCAGATTCATCACTTTCTGCATCACCGGCGAACGGGGATCGCCCAGGATGCTGCGGCAGCCCAGGGCGCGCGGCCCGAATTCCATACGTCCGCTGAACCAACCCACCACTTTCCCTGCAGCGAGCCTTTCCGCGGTTTCCCGGATCAGCGCCTCCTCGCCCGGCGCCCGGTATGGAGCGGCACGGCCGTCGAGGAACGCGCGTATTTCCGCCCCGTCCGGGGCGGGACCCAGCAGGGATCCGGACTGACTGTCCCTCACGCCGTCCGCTTTGCGGGGTTGTCCGTGATACTCGTGCCAAACCGCCAGGGCCGCTCCGAGCGCGCCTCCGGCATCACCGGACGCGGGCTGTATCCAGATGTCCTTGAACAGGTTCTCGCGGAGTATGCGGCCGTTCGCCACGCAGTTCAGGGCCACGCCGCCGGCCAGGCACAACCGGTCCGAACCGGTTTCCGTTTTCGCGAATGCCGCCAGGTTCAGCATGGCTGTCTCGACCACGTCCTGCACGGAACGGGCCAGGTCCATGTCGCGCTGGGTCAGGGGCGTTTCGGGCTTGCGCGGCGGCCCCCCGAACAGGCGGTGGAACCGGGGATGCGTCATGGTAAGCCCGGCGCAGTAATTGAAGTATTTCATGTTCAGACGGAAGGATCCGTCCGGCTTCAGGTCGATGAGATGGTCGAGGATTTTCTGAACATACACGGGCCTGCCGTACGGGGCGAGGCCCATGACCTTGTATTCCCCTGAATTGACCTTGAACCCGGTGTAATGGGTGAACGCGGAGTACAGCATGCCGAGGGAATGCGGAAAATGAATCTCCTTCAGCAGGGTGATCCGGTTGTCCCGTCCGAGCCCCACGCTCGTGGTGGCCCATTCGCCCACGCCGTCCGCGGTGAGCACGGCCGCCTCCCGGAAGGGCGACGGGAAAAACGCCGACGCGGCATGGGCCTGGTGATGCTCGGTGAAAAGGACGCGGCCTTTGTATCCCGCCAGCGCCTCCTCGATCAGGCTCTTCATCCACATCTTGCGCTTGATCCACAGGGGCATCGAGGCGATAAAGGACCGGATTCCGGCCGGCGCCGTGGCCATGTAGGTCTCTAGAATGCGCTCGAATTTCAGGAAAGGCTTGTCGTAGAAGACAACTGCGTCCAGGTCCCTGGCTCCAATGCCGGCCTCCCGCAGGCAGGCGTCGACCGCATGGGCCGGAAAACGCCAGTCGTGCTTGACCCTGGAGAAACGCTCCTCCTGCCCGGCCGCGACAATCGCGCCATCGCGCACCAGGGCCGCGGCGCTGTCATGGTAGAAGGCGGAAATGCCGAGTATATGCATGGTGTTTTTCCGTGCGGTCCGGTTCAGCGGCCGCCCGATGCCGCGATGGCCCGGTTCAGCGAGGGAAGGCCGGAGTATCCGGGCCGGATCTGCTCGATGGCCCGGGCCGCTGCCCTGGCGCGCCCGATGTCGCCGGATTGCGCATACGCCATGCCGAGCTGAAACAGGACGTCGGGATTGTTCGGCGAAAGCCGGGCCGCAGCTTCGAGATGCGGCACCGCGTCATCCGGCCTGCGGAGTTCCAGGTCGATCCGGCCGGTCCAGAAATGCGCCTCCGCGGATTCGCGAATGGACAGCGATTTTTCAAGCGCGTTTCTCGCGCCTTCCCAGTCGCGCCGCTCGAACCGGTCCCGCGCTTCACGGAGCAGGTCCCCGGCTTCGGACCGGAAGGCGGGCGGTTCGGCCGCGGCGCGTTCGTTCCCGGCCGCAGGGATCGGTATGCCGGCTCTCCGGAGATAAGGAAGGGCTTCCTCCTTCTTTCCGGATGCGAGCAGCAGGCGTCCGATGCGTCCGTCGTCCGATGGGGATTCCCGGAAACCACGCAGAAACCGCAGAAGGGAAATCGCCAGATCCGGTCTGTTGATCGCGACCGCTGCGCGCAGCCCGGCCTCCTCGAAATCCGGTTCATGGGGGATGGTCGCGGCCAGGGCCCGGTACTCGGCGAAAGCCTTCATCCATTCGCCGGACCGCTCGTATCGCCGGGCCAGTTGAACGTGCCCGGCTTCGAGTGTTTTCTTTCTCAGGGAAACGATTTCCACGGCCAAGGACTCGGCCGCGGTCGAGGGACGGACGCCGGCCAGGCCGGTGTGTGCCCCGGTCTTGGGTCTGAACGGCCAGCCGTTCTTCAGATAGCGTATGCCCATGTCCGCGTAAGCGGAATCGAGGGCCGTCATGCCCCAGTCCTTCCGCCACTCCGCGGGGGAACGGCCCTCCGCCCATTTTTGAGCGAACATCCGGTTCCGCTTCAGGGTTTCGAAAAAGGCATCGGCCATGAGAAAAAAGCCGTCCGCATTGGGATGCAGGTGATCGGCCATGAGAACATCGCCGATGAGCCCGTTCGGGGAGGCGGACTCGAAGCGGCTTTTCATCGGCACGATCGGACACTTCAATTCATCGGCCAGGGACCGGATGACTGTGTTCCATTCCTCCGAGGCCCTGAACCGCACCGCATCGCGGTCTTTTGCGTTCAGGTATTCTTCTTTTGCCTCGGCGAAACGGCCCAGGGATTCGAACTGCCGCGCCTGTTCAAAGGCTCGTTTCGCGGACAGGGCCGTGTCCGTTTCGATCGAGGCGAAGGGCGCCTGGTCCCGCACATTGGACACCAGCTCGGAAAGTACGACCGGCACGCCCTGTCCGGACGCGGCGCGCACGATGGCGGATAGGTTGGACTCGAACTGCCGCCGCCCCTTTTCATAGAGCGGGCTCTTGTACGGGATTTCCTCGTCCGCCACAATGCGCTCCATGAGCGTGATGTTCTCCTCCGGGAGCGCGTCTTTCCGGTTCTTGAGAATCATCCGGACCCGGACCTTTCCGATCCCGTCCCGCAGAGCCAGGAAAAGCTTGAAGCGTTCAAGTTTCAGATACGTGCGGACCAAACCGGGATTCCGGCCCAGGGATTCCATGGAGGCCACGGCCATGGCGCCGTAAAATTCATTGTGCCCCGCGTACACGAGTATCGCGTCCGGCTTCTGCCGCAGGAGCTCGGGCATGAAGTCAATCATGGCATAGGTGCTGATCGCGGACATGCCGAGGTTCACAACCTCCACGCGCCGGTCCGGCAGAGCCTCGGCAAGCCGGGCGTGCAGGATGCGCGAGAACGTGAGGTTGTTGCCGTAGGGGAAACCCGCGGCCGAGGATTCGCCCAGGACGAACAGCCGCAGTCCGTTTTCCGGCTTGGTCTTCAGGAACAGGTCCTTGGGCGCGGTCGGAAGCACGGACTGCATGTAGAAGAAACGCCTGGCCACCTTCGGATTGACGCGGAAATACTGCGGCAATTCCTCCGCGGCAGTGATGAAAAGCCGGGTGTCGTCCCCGTAATGGAAAACCCTGAGGCCGGCTTCGACCAGGCCGAGGATCAGAAAGGGGATGATCGCCAGCAGAAGCGAAAACAGGATTTTCCTGGACCGGGTGATCGGAACGGCCGGCTTGCCGGCTCTTTGCTCTTCGGAACCGTGTTCAGCGGACCTTTTATTGTGTTTTCGAGACAACGCAACTCCTTGAAAATACAGGCATAAAAGTTACGGATTTTTCAGAAGGGAGTCAATGAAAAAGTTCAAAGTTTAAAGTTCAAGGTTCAAAGATTAGAAATAAACTAAATAGCGTGGGCTTCTTTTTCGTTGAACTTTAAACTTTGAACCTTGAACTCATTGATAACAGGATCGGAATACCATGACGTGTCATTTCACCAGCATCATCTTCCGCACGAGCATGTGATCCCGTGGTCGGTCATTCCTCCTCCGTCCGGTTGTACAGGATGTTCCGCATCATTTCCCTTTTCTTCGCGACCGCCTCGGTGCAGACCTGGCCCTCGCCCGAGACGGCCTCGGCCAGGGTCACGCCCACCTCCGCCTCGCCTGCCGCGACCACGTCCGCGCCGGCGCGCCGCAGGGCTTCCGCGTCGCGCAGGTGGGTGCAGCGCGCCAGGATGCGGATGACCGGATTCAGGCAGCGCACGCGCCGCACGATTTCCGCCGCGCCCTCGATGTCCGCGCTCAAAATGAGACTGCCGGCCCCGACCACGCCCGCTTCCTCGAGCGTGCCCTGCCGCTGCACGTCTCCGTACATCGATATGAACCCGCTCGCGCGCAGTTCGCGGACCGTGTCCAGATTCAAATCGATCACGGTCACGACACGGCCCTGCTCCTCGAGCACGCGGTGCACGATGCGCCCCACCGGACCGTAACCGACCAGAATACAGTGCTCCGGATCGACGGACGCGGGCTGAACCGGCTGTACGGGCCTCAGACCCTTCAACCCGGCCGGAATCCGCCGGGCCAGCTTGTAGATGAAAGGATTCAGGCTGATCGAAATCATGGATGCCGCGACCAGCGCGTTCCACCCGGTTTCAGGGATCAGGCCCAGGCCGAGCGCCACGGTGCCGAGGATGAAGCTGAATTCGCCCACCTGGGAGAAAGCCGCGCCCACCGGGAATGCCAGGGCCGTGGACGCGCCCAGCAGGCGCACCGTCGCGATGGCGATCAGCGGCTTGCCGAGTATCACCACGGCCGCGACCGTCGCCACGGTCATCGGTTCGTGGATGAGGGTGGAAGGAGAGAACAGCATTCCCGCGGCCACGAAAAACAGAACCGAAAAGGCGTCCCGCATCGGCACCGCATCCGAAGCCGCGCGCGCCGCGAATTCCGACCGTCCCACGGCCAGGCCCGCGAGAAACGCGCCGAGCGCGATGGACACGCCGAAGCCCTTGGCCGAACCCACGGCGATGCCGATGGCCAGCACCAGAACCGCCAGCGTGAACAGCTCGCGGAGACGGGTCCTGGCGATGCGTTCCAGCGCCGGAGGTATCAGCCAGCGGCCGAGAACGGCCACGAGAACCGCCAGGCCCGCGAGCTTGGCGAACGCCAATCCGAGCACCGGACCGATCCCTGCCCTCGTGCCTGCCTCGGCGCCGAACCAGATCGGCAGGATGAGCAGAAGCGCCACGGTGAGGATGTCCTCGACGACCGTCCACCCGATGGCGATATGTCCGACCGGAGCGTGCAGGTCATGGTGCTCATCCAGCATGAGGGCCATGACCACCGTGCTGGCCACGGAAATCGCCATGCCCAGAATGAGCCCGGAAGTCCAGGTCCAACCCTCCAGCCGCAGAAGAGCGGCCAGGCCGAGCGTGGACAGGGTGCTCTGGATGAGCGCGCCTGGCACGGCGATTTTCCATACAGCCGCCAGCTCGGACAGGTTGAAGCGCAATCCCGTTCCGAAGAGCAGGAGGATGACGCCGATCTCGGCGAACTGTTCCGCGACACCCTGCTCCACCACGAAGCCCGGCGTGTTCGGCCCGATCAGCATGCCCGCGAGCAGATAACCGACAATGGGCGACAGCTTCATCCGGCTGGCGGCATACCCGAAGACCAGGGCGCCCGCGAGCCCGGCGACGAGGGTGGTGAGGATGGTCAATTCATGATTCATGACGAGAAAATTTGTTCCGGGTTCCGGGTTCCGAGTTAAAAAAGTTCATGGTTCATAGTTCATGGTTCATGTTTAAAAAAATGTTCCGAGTTTCGGGTTCCGGGTTCCGAGTTGTAGGTCCGAAATGGCCCGCTTCCCCGGAACAAGTCCGGGGCAAGCTTTTCGCGGGCCTTTCGGACAGTGAGGATTCGAGTTCCGGGTCATAGAAATCCCCTTGGAATATACCCTTCAGAGGGTTTCATCCGAATGAAACGTTCCGAGTTCCGGGTTCCGGGTCTTTCAGATCGAATATCGCAATTCTTCAATCTTCAATCGAAAATGAATTTGCCCGCGGATCCGGCCGGTTATTCCCCTGGATGAAACGGGTCCTTCCCGTCCCACTTGCCCCCGCCCGCGAGAACCGTGTACAGGGCGTCGTGCGCCATGGTCTCGAAAATCGTGAATTCGGTGAATGAGATGACATCCCTGCAGTCCACGAACTGCCGCTGTTTCGGCAGATCCTTGACGACAGGCAGGGATTTCGCTCTCCCGCCGCCCCATCCGGCCACGCCCGGCCCGAAGACCGTGAGCCCGGGTTTCAGGCCCATGCCCTTTGCCGCCGTGTAGGCGCTTTCCCGGTCGTGGATGTTGTGCACCTGGTGGAATCCCAGGCCTGTCACATAGCTGATCCCGACCGGATTCAGACCCAGCTTGTAGTCCATGAGTTCGGACGCGGCATCGAGGTAGCGCTGTTCCCCGGTCAGGCTCCACTGGAGCATGGGACAGCTGGCGTACTGGGGCTGTCGCACGTTGTGCCCCCACGCGCGCCCGACCGGGTTGTTCCCAACCGGATACGGCCGCTTCTCAAGTTCAGCGACAATGCTGTCCGCAGCCGCGGCCAGGGCCGTCTTGAAGTATTCCACGATAACGGGATCCGTGGGAACCCGTTTCTCGACGATATAGGAATAGAGATAGGCCGGATTGTCGAATCTGAAATCGTTCAGGGAATATCCGGGCGTCGCAAACAGGTGAAAACGCAGGGAATCCGCGAGCGTATAAAGCGTCTTCACGGTCCGGTGGGCGTCGTCATCACCGGTCAAGAGATAGGATTGAACAGCGTAATAGAGTTTCTCCGGTCCGGCCATGTCCGCGGCGCCGAATGCCGCGGCCTTTTCCGCCCGACGGGCGAGCGAATCGGACAGTTCCGGCTTGTAGGGCTTGATCAGCCGGGCCAGGTGCATGAAAAGGCCGGCAGAGGCGCAGGTCGCGCGAGCATCGACCTTGACCGTCCCGTACGGTTTTTTATCCAGGTCGAGCGGTGCCGCGAACGGTTCCGGATACCCCTTGGTTTCAGTTCCGAAATGGACACTGCCATCCGGGTTCTGGAGGTACTGCCAGACCAGGGCCCCCCATTCCGCCTCGTCCAGCAGGTCCGGTATGCCGTTCTCGTATCCCAGGATGTTGTACTCGGAATCGAAACGGCCGGGCAGGTCGAATTGTCCGTCCGTGAAAGAGGACGGGAATGCTTCGTATATCATCAGATCGATGATGGGATTGGAAATATGATAGGCTCTCCGGTCCGCGTCGCCCGCGTCATGATACCCGCCGTAACAGGCGAAGGAGGGTTCATCCCCTTTCACCACGATGTTTGCTTCACCGATGGGTCCGTCCGTGTCGTACACCAGGGTGTGGCAGGCCTTTGCGCGGATGGGCGGCATATGGATCGGGCATCCGCATCTCTGCATGTAATGGCCGCGAAACAGGATATAGGCGGCGCGCCTGGCGAATGCGCCGCCCACGCCGAAAGGATGCGAACAGCCGAAACCCTTCACCGCGATCCGGTAGGGCCCGCCTTCAGGCACTTCGGACAGGTCGATGCGGTAAGGAAAGTCTCCGGTGCTCGAATCAAAAGCCGCTTCCCGCAGAACGCCTTTGAGCACGGTTTTTCCGGATGCAACCGAAAAAACCTCAACCTCCGGCAGGGGCCCCTCGATGCGCCTGCCCCCGGCCGTACCGAGCCAGATCGACAGCATGGCGTGCCTGCGCTTCGAAAGACCGCTGTATCCCGCCTGGTTGGTCTTGATGGACTCGCAAAACGTTTTTCTGGACCCGAAGACGATCGTTGTATCCCCGTAAGGCGTCGTGACCGCGTAGTGTTTCCCCTCTTCAAGCTTGCCGGTCCGCAGAAAGACGTGATGGTCGCAGGGGTCCGACTGGGTGGCGAATATGCTGATGCTGTCCGCGGGTCTTCCGTTGATCCGCCATCTCGAAGGATCCGAGATGTCGGCTTCATCGACGTTCAGCGTGTCTCCGGCCAGAAAGACGACCAGGACGCGGTCGGAGGCCGTGCGGATTTCAGCCAGTGTGAGTCCGGCCGCGGCTGTCGAAAAAACGGACAGGAGGACGGCGGATAGAACGGCGGTGAAGAGCCTGAATCGCATCGAAAACCTCCGGTATGATCGTGTTCCAACGCTCACGGGACGCCCGGGACGGACCTCCTGACCGAATACAGGACCCCGGGGTTCTGCATTCCGCCGAACGTCTTGTTCCTGAAACCAGCCTTGAAAAAAAGCGCCCGCGGCCGTTGCGGGCCGCGGGCGCTCTGAAACTCAAGCCAATAAACCGGAAAACCGGCTTACTTCACCAGCGTCATCTTGGTGGTCATGACGTTGTCCGCGGTCTGCAGCTTGCAGAAATAGATGCCGCTGGACAGGTTGTTGGCGGTGAACTGGGCGGTGTGGCTGCCGGCGGGCATGATGCCGTCCGCCAGAACCGCGACTTCCCGGCCCATCATGTCGAACACCGACAGGCGGACCTTGCCAGCGGACTTCAGGCTGTAGGGAACCGTCGTGGTCGGGTTGAAGGGGTTGGGATAGTTCTGGGACAGGCCGAAGTTCCGGGCGACCGGAGCCTTCTCGTCCACGGCCACAGGGCGGGGGCTCAAGAAGGCCGTTCCGAACGTGGACGCATTGTTCCACGAAGGATCGCCGACTTCGGTCCACCACTTGGTGATGTGTTCACGCGCGGTGGCATCGTTGTCATTGCCCTGGATTTCAAAGCCGAACTCGGAGTCGGCCACGGGTTCCAGGAAGATGCCGGCCAGCGGGAGCTTCACTTCGAGGTTCCAGCCGAGATCCGTGTCGTAATTGATGAATTCAACGCCGTCGCGTCCGAAATACGACTGCGCGTCGATCTCGGAGGCGTCCGTGTACGCATGGCCGAAACGCAGCTGCATGTCGTTCACGTTGTCATAGGCGCCGTCGGTCTTCGAATTGTCG
>JAFGAX010000067.1 GCA_016933415.1 bacterium | reverse complement strand
CCGCCGAATCCGGTGATATTGAAGTCCACCTGACCTTCGAAGCGGTCCCGATTTCCCTCGCGGAAGTCGACCGCCATGACTGAGGAGAGCCGGTCCCCGTATGCCGGTGAAAATCCGCCTGCCATGAACGTCACGTCCCGTATGAAATCGACGTTGAGAATACCCATGGGCCCGCCCGATGCCCCCTGGCTGGGGAAATGATTGATGTTCGGAATTTCGATATCGTCCACGTAATAGGCATTTTCCATGGAACCGCCTCCCCGGACGATGAGCTTGTTTGTCTGGTCGTTTACCTTGGCCACGGAGGGCAGGCTCATGACAATGCGGCTGACATCGCCCGCGGAACCGGGAGCGCGGCGGATTTCCTCATAGGAGAAACCGGCTGCGCCGACGGGTTGATTCTCCGGATCGGGGAAATAGCCGCCCCGGACCGTGACGCCCTCCATTCGAATCGCGGAGGGTTTGAGCCGGGCCTCTTCGAAAGCGATCCGGTCCGATTTGACGATCACATCGGGCCTGCGCAGGATCTCGTAACCGATATAACTGAACCGGAGGACGTAATGCCCAACAGGAACGCTGGAAATCAGGAACCGTCCTTCTTCGTTCGTGACAGCGCCCATATTGGTATTCTCAATGGTCACATTGGCCATGGGCAGGGGAGACTGTGTATTCTGATCCAGAACCATTCCCTGGATTGAACCATGATACGGTTCCTGCGCTGAGTATGATTTCTCCGTGGCTAGAAGAAAAAACAGTAAAGCACAAGTCAATAAAAAACAATATCTCATCACAATTTCCTCCAAAATTAATCAAACAACTCAATCAAACGATTAAATCAATTGATTAAATATAGTCAAAAAAAATATTTTGTCAAGCCTTGAACGGATTTTTTTCGTATTTCCCGCTTCGAATGAAAGTCTTTTTCTTCAGGATGCGTGCAGGACTGTCGCCAGGAGATGGTCCACGTATTTTTTGCGGAGCGTCTCATCCGTGAATCCGCGGCCCAGAAATTCGTTGAAGAAACCGGGGGAGAGAATGGCGAAGGTGACCGCGCTGAGGATCTGGACAACGGAGAATCGGATCTTTTCCTTCGGCATGTCGCCGCACGATTCGCTGAGTTCTTCGGCGAACCGGTCCAGAAGAGCGTTGAAGCGGGGCACGAACAGGCTGCCGTAATGCTCCTGCATGGCGGACTCGAACAGATACGCCCGGGTCATGCCCGGAAACCGCATGCCGCCCTCGAAAAAATCCATCAAAAACCCGCGGAAACGCTCCACCGGAGAAAGAGCCGGGTCGTTCAGAAATCGCTCCCAGTCGGAGAAACCGTGATGCAGAGAAATGCGCACCGCTTCCTCGATCAGCAGATCCTTGGACCGGAAGTAATAATTAATCGCCGCGCTGTTCACGCCTGCCGCTTTCGCGATATTGCGGATGGTCAGCCTGCTGATGCCGTACTTTTCAATACATTCAATCGCCGCGTAAACGATTTTTTCACGGGGAGCGGGTGTTGTATTTTCCATTCAGGAATCCTTCGTCATATGTTTCAAACAGGCGATTGAAATATACGGCGATTTTAACCGATTTTCAAGCGGCAAACCCGGCTTCTGGTCCGGCTCGGGCGGGATTCCGTTTATAAAATGAAAACGGGAACCTTCTTTAAGAGGATTCCCGTCTTCATTTTATAAAATCCGGATGTTCTGAAAAACGATTGTATTCCGGTTTAGAAATACCAGTCCCGGTAATCCTCGATTTTCGCCTTGTCCGTGAGATCCTTCAGCCAGGCCGAATAGAACTGGTTCTGCTTGCGCTGGAGGAGCTGGCGTTTATAGGCGTCTTTCTGCGTTTCCCATGCCTGCATGTCCGCAGGCTGTTCAGCCACTCCCATGAGAACGTATGCGCCGCGGCCGCCTTCCACCGCGTCGGAGAGCTGTCCGGGTTTCAGCTTGAAAGCCGCGGCCGAGAAGGCCTGATCGCGGCCCAGCTGGGGTATGTAGCCGAGCGCGGTGAAAAAGCCGGTTTCGCGGACTTGGAGACTGTCTGCGGCCGCTTCCGCTTCGAATTGGTCCGCGGATTGTACTTTCGCACGGAAGGTTTTGGCCGCGTTCAGCGCAGCGGCTTTCATCTTCTCGTTCCGGAGCAGGCCTTCGATGGTGGGCTTCAGGTCCTCGAGCGGTTTGACTCTGGCTTTTTGAACCTCCAGAACGCGGAACACGACGATCGCGTTGTCCATGTAAATGGGCGAACTCAGCCAGCCCTGGTCCTGCGTGAATGCCAGGTGGTTCACGCGCGGAGCAAGTCCGATGCCGGGGATGAAGGAGCCTTTTCTGAAAAACGGCGTTTCCTGTGCGGATTGTCCCTCGCCTTCGGCGATCTCCTTGAACGCCTCGCCCTTGCTGGCCTGGAGCGATTCAACGAAGAACTCGGCGCGCTGATTGACGCTTTCCTGAGATTCCTGGCTGGTCTTGAAGGTCAGGAGAATATGGCTGGCCTGAACCGTGGTCTCGCCCTTTTCCTGCTTTCGCGCCGCCACCTTGATCAGATGGAGGCCGAAAGGCGTCTGCACCGGACCGACCAGGTCGCCCGGACGGGCCGAGAAAACCGCGTCTTCAAACGGCTTGACCATGGTTCCCTTGCGGATGAACCCGAGGTCTCCGCCGCTTTCTGCATTGGCCTTGTCCTCGGAATAATCCCTGGCCATCTCCGTGAAATCCGCGCCTTCGCGGATCTGTTGGAGGATGTCCTTGGCGTCCGCGCGCGTCGCGGCGCTGTCCTCCGCGGTGGGCCGGATTTCAAACCGCACATACTGGATTTTTCTCTGCTCCGGCTCCTCGTATTCCTTCTGGTGCGATTTGTAATAGGATGAGACGGCCTTGTCCGTAATCGAGGGGTCGTCCAGAACGGTCCGGGCCGGGTCGAAGAAAACGTACCGCACGTTGACTTTCGCGTTTTCCATGCGGTACGCGTTTTCCGCCTCGCCTTCGGAGACACGGACGGAAGCGATGACCGACTGCTGGAGCTTCTGCACGGGAATCGCGGACCGGAAATAGCTTTCCACCGGTGTCCAGGCCTGGAAGTAGCGCGCGTCGGAAAGGGCCTCGAGGTATTTCTGATGATCGAACTGGCCGTCGGTCTGGAACTGTTCGGAGTTACGGACGAAATCCGGCGGAGCGTTGCGCATGAAAAAGACAACTTCTTCAGGAGAGGCGGTGATGCCCTGGCGCTGAACCTCTTGCGCCATCAGTTTTTCGCGCACGACCTGCTGCCAGACCTGGTCGCGTATCTGGTTCCGTCTGAACTCCGTCAGGTCCTCGGTTTTTTCCTGCTCCCGCACGCGTCTGTATTCATCGTCCAGCATCTGCGCGAACTGCTGGTATGAGATGCTTTCACCGCTGATCGATCCGATGATGCCCTTCTCGGTCACATCCCCTCGGCGTTCGAATCCGCCCATGCCCCAGCTGAAAATGATGGTGCCGATGAACGTCAGCGCCACGATCCACATGATGATTTTCATGTTGTTGCGCAGAGTCTGCATCATAAGGCCTGCATCTCCTATGCTAATTCACTAAAAACCAAGATGTTTTGAACTTTCAATTTAATATATCCGGGCCTGAAAAGCAAGGTAATTCTTGACATTAAAAGGGGGAATGGGTATATTAAAAACAGTTCAAAGTTCAAGGTTCAAAGTTTAAAGAAAAATTGGATTCTCTGACTTGATTCCACTTTGAACTTTGAACTTTGAACTCAATCGTCCGACCTTCACCCTCCACTCCATCTGGTCCTGATCCATGCCCGATTTCGAGCTGATTTCCCCTTTCAAGCCCAAGGGCGACCAGCCCAGAGCCATACGCGAACTGGCGGACGGCCTGGGTCGCGGCAACCGGTTCCAGACCCTGCTCGGCGTGACCGGATCGGGCAAGACCTTCACGCTGGCCGGCGTGGTCGCGCAGTTCAACCGGCCCACCCTGGTCATTTCGCACAACAAAACCCTGGCCGCCCAGCTCTACGGCGAATTCAAGTCATTTTTCCCCAACAACGCCGTGGAGTACTTCGTCAGTTACTACGATTATTACCAGCCCGAAGCCTACGTTCCCAGCAGCGACACGTACATCGAGAAGGACACGTCGATCAACGACGAGATCGACCGGCTGCGCCTGAAGGCGACCAGCAGCCTGCTCGAGCGCAGGGATGTGCTGATTGTGGCGTCGGTGTCGTGCATCTACGGGCTCGGTTCCCCGACCGATTTCAGGAACCTTCTGCTGTTTCTGGAGAAGGGCGTTGAGGCGGACCGCCGGGCGGTGTTCGAACGCCTCATCGACATCCATTACACGCGGAACGACCTGGACTTCAGGCGGGGGACGTTTCGCGTGCGGGGGGACACGCTGGAAATATTCCCGGCCTACGAGGAGACCGCGTTTCGGGTGGAGATGTTCGGAGACACGGTGGAGCGGATTTCCGAAATACGCCCGCTGACGGGAGAAGTGATCCGCGAACGGGAAAAGATCGCGGTGTACCCGGCCAAGCATTTCGTGACCACGCCGCCCAAGCTCGAGGCGGCTGTCGGCGCCATCGAGGCCGAACTGAACGAGAGGCTCGAGTGGCTCCGCGGCAGAGGCAAGCTCCTCGAGGCCCAGCGGCTGGAGATGCGCACCCGGTACGACCTCGAGATGATGCAGGAGATCGGGTACTGCAGCGGCATCGAGAACTACTCCAGACATCTGGCCGGCCGCAGTCCCGGCGAACGGCCGGAATGCCTGTTCGATTATTTCCCGAAGGACTTTCTGCTGATCCTTGACGAATCGCACGCCACCGTACCCCAGATCCGGGCCATGTACAACGGCGACCGCGCCCGCAAGGAGACGCTGGTCGAATTCGGCTTCCGCCTCCCGTCCGCGCTGGACAACCGTCCGCTGAAGTTCGAGGAATTCGAGGCCATGATCCCGGCCGTGATTTTCGCCTCCGCGACCCCGGCCGATTACGAGCTGGAAAAGTGCGGGGGCGTGGTGGTCGAACAGATCATCCGTCCGACCGGCCTGACGGATCCGGAAGTCTCGGTGCGGCCGTCCGCGAACCAGATCGACGATCTGGTCGCCGAAATCCGGAACCGGACGGCGCGGAAGGAGCGGGTGCTGGTCACGACCCTGACCAAGCGCATGGCCGAGGACCTGTCGGACTACCTCGCGGAGCTGGACGTGCGCGTCCGGTATCTGCATTCGGAAATCGACGCACTCGACCGGGTCGACATCATCCGCAGTCTGCGCCTGGCCGATTTTGACGTGCTCGTGGGCATCAACCTGCTGCGCGAGGGGCTCGACCTGCCGGAAGTGTCGCTGGTCGCGATTCTCGACGCGGACAAGGAGGGGTTTCTGCGTTCGGCCCGGTCGCTGATGCAGATCGCCGGACGCGCCGCACGCCACCTGAACGGAACCGTGATTCTGTACGCGGACCGGGAGACGGATTCGATCCGTTTTCTGCTGAATGAAACCGCCCGAAGGCGCGGCCTGCAGGCCCGTTACAACGAAGCCAACGGCATCGTTCCGGAAACCGTGTACAAGAGCGTGCAGGACATTCTGTCCGCGACCGCGGTGGCCGATTCGAACGCAGCGGAGCCGGAATCCGGCGAGGGTTTCCGGAACCTGGGCGCGGCTGAACGGGAGGATCTGCTTTCGGCGCTCGCGGCGCAGATGCGGATGGCCGCGGAACAGCTCGAGTTCGAGCGCGCCGCTGAATTGCGCGATGAAATCGACCGGATTCAGGGGATGAAGAAGAAACCGGCCGCGTCCGGCGGCTACCGGTATTCAAGGAGAAAAAAATGAATGTCCTGGTTGTCGGCGGAGGCGGACGGGAGCACGCGCTGGCCTGGAAAATCTCCAGAAGCCCCTACACCGAAAAAATTTTCTGCGCGCCGGGCAACGCGGGCATCGCGGATCTGGCCGAATGCGCGGACATTCCGGTCACGGACATCAAGGCCCTCGTGCAGTTCGCGGAGAGAAACAGCATCGATCTCACCGTGGTCGGCCCGGAACTCCCCCTGAGCCTCGGGCTCGTCGACGCGCTGACCAAACGCGGTCTGACCGCGTTCGGCCCGACGAAAAAAGCGGCGCAGGTGGAGGGGAGTAAAGCCTATGCGAAGTCCCTGATGGTCCGTTTCGGAATTCCCACGGCTGCGTACAAGGAGTTCACGAAGCCGGACCCGGCATCCGACTACCTCATGAAAGCGGTGTATCCCTGCGTGATCAAGGCGGACGGCCTGGCTGAAGGCAAGGGCGTCCTGATCTGCGACAGCCGGGAACAGGCTCTGGACGGGCTGGACCGTATCATGCGGCGGAAGGATTTCGGGGATGCGGGGAAGAAGCTCATCGTCGAGGAAATGCTCACGGGCGAGGAAGCCTCGGTTCTGGCCCTGACGGACGGCGAGAAAATCGTCCTGCTTCCCTCGGCCCAGGATCACAAGGCTGTTTTCGAGGGCGATCTGGGACCGAACACGGGCGGCATGGGCGCGTATGCGCCTGCGCCGGTCATGACGCCGCAGATGCTGAAGACCGTCCGCGAGACGGTGTTCGTTCCCATGATACAAGGCATGCGGAGCATGGGCATTCCGTACCGCGGCGTGCTGTACGCGGGCATGATGATCACCCCGTCGGGTCCCAAAGTGCTTGAATTCAACTGCCGTTTCGGGGATCCGGAGACCCAGGCCATACTGCCGCTGGTGAAGACCGATCTGGTGGATCTCATGATCGAATGCGCCGAGGGAAGGCTCAAGAATGAAAGCGTGGAACTCGAGGCGGGTTCGTCGGTATGCGTGGTGATGGCGTCCGGCGGGTACCCCGGCTCCTATGAAAAAGGGAAGGTGATACAGGGGCTGGGTTCGATTCCCGCGGACGTCCGCGTGTTCCACGCCGGCACCAGAATGAAGGACGGCAAGGTCGTAACCGCCGGGGGCCGGGTGCTCGGCGTCACGGCTGCGGCAGAATCCATCGGACGCGCGATCGAGAAAGCCTACCAGGCGGTGGGACGCATCACGTTCGATGGCGCCTATTACCGGAGGGATATCGGGCACCGGGCCCTGAAGCGGAAGCGTTAGGCGGAGCGGTCCGGTCCGTCGTCACCGGCTGTCCGCCGGTTGGGATACTCCGACATTGCGGCCGGTCAATCGCTCCTGGCCAGGAGGCATTCACAGCCGAAGGTCCAGAATTCCCGCAAAACCGGTAAATTCCATGCATGCCGGGCGGGGATTCCGAAACGGAGCGCGTAAACAGGGCGGAAAAGGAAAAGTTCCCGAACCACCGGATGGAATCCGGCGTCCCGGATCAGCCTTTCGAACGCGCGGATGGACAGCCCGATTCTGAAATTCAGGACCGCGTTTTGCGTGATATGCGGATATTCGCCCAGCATCCGGCCGAGGCTTTGTATCCAGGAGGCGGGCAGGAGGTGGAGCCAGGGCCAGAAACGGAGGAGGCTCCTGCCGTTCTGATGGTGGCCCGCGAACGGGGAAAACCGAGGCGGGAAGGTGACGTACAGGTATCCCCCCGGTTCCATGAGATCCCGCAGGTTCCGCAAAGCGGCTTTCCGGTCCGTCACGTGTTCCAGCACGTCCCGTAGAACGACCACGCCGAACGGCGCCTTGAAATGCCGGCCGACCGAGGGGTCGGTGATGTCGCCGACCGTCAGGTCAAGGCCCGGATGCAAGGTGCGGGACAGATCCACGCGTGAGGACTCCAGTTCCAGTCCCGCGGGCCGCATGCCGAGACCGGTCAGTGCTGCGAGGAATCCCGCTTCGGCGCAGCCGACCTCCAGGACGCGGCGGCCGCGGAAGCCGGGCACATGGCGTTCCAGGTAGGGAATGAGATAGGATTCCGCATACCTTTTCTGCTCGATGAAATGTTTTTCGGACATGCCCTATGTTAGCCAATCGAATCCCGAAATTCAAGTGAAAACCGCACAGGAGAGGCCCCGGGGCGCGGTCCGCCGCCGCTCCGGCCTGGAGGAGAATGCCCGATGAGAAATGCCCCTGTGGAACGCACAGCCGAAGACTCGAACGGCTGCGATCGGAGGTCCTTTCTGAAAGCCGCGGGGATCGCGGGCGCGGCGCTCGTCCTTGGACGTCCCGATTCGCGGGCGCAGAACCCGGCGCCGGAGCGTATCGCGACCAATGTCGCGGACGCGCTGAATATTCCCCGAACCCGGTTCTCCTTGCCGGGTCTTTTTCCCGGACGCGTGGTCGAGGCCCGCGCCGCGGACGTGATCGCGGGCGGCAGGAGCGATACGGCGCAGGTCCGCCTGCTCTTCGAGAAGGGGCTGGAGGCGCTGACCGGACGTTCCGCGGACGCAAGTTTCGGTCTTTTTTTCTCGCCGGACGATGTGGTCGGCATCAAGGTGAATCCGGTCGGCGCGGGCCTGATCAGCACGCGTCCGGAGACCGTCGAAGCGGTGATCGCCTGGCTGGCGCGCAACGGCCTGCCGAAATCGAACATCGTGATCTGGGACCGTTTCGACTATATGCTCGCGGACGCGGGGTTCACGCCGGAGCGATTCCCGGGCGTTTCGATCGAGGGGCTCCAGACCATGGACGAGGCCGCGGCCGAGGGGAAGAGCGCGGACAACTCGCGTTGGCGCGGACCGGACGGAAAACACGTGAGCGCGGGCCGGTTCGACCCGGATCGTTATTACTGGGCGGACGTGGAAGCGGAGAAAGACAACGCCACGCTGAACCAGCACGTGTTCAACGGCAGGCATTCCTTTTTCGGAAAGCTGGTCACCTCGCGCCTCACAAAAATCATCAATATCCCTGTCTTCAAGAACTGCGGCAACGGCATTTCCATGGCGACGAAAAACCTGGCCTATGGATCGATCTGCAACACGGGCCGGCTGCACAAGCCCCTGTTCTTCGACGTGTGCGTTGAAGTGCTCGCCTTTCCCGAGATACGGGACAAGCTCGTGCTGAACGTAACGGACGGACTGAAAGGCCAGTACGACGGCGGGCCTTCGGCCGCCGCGCAGTTTATCTGGCCCTTCAACACACTGTTCCTGGGTACGGATCCCTTTACCATGGACTCCGTATGCCACGGCATCATGATCGCGAAGCGGAAGGCCATGGGTGTGGCGGTGAATGAACATCCCAGGTTCACGGATTATTTCCGATACGCCGAGCGCCTCGGCCTGGGCGTCACCGGTCCCCAAAAAGTACAGCATATCCGGTTGGAGTCATGAGGGTGGACCTCCGGTCCCGGCCTGCGGAAGAGCGTCCGGTTGGAGGTGTGAGCGTGACCCGTCGATCCGCCGGGCCCGTCGAGCAGGGGCCGTCTTTCCGGGCATTCACTCTGTCCGCAGTCTGTCTGGTGTTAGCGGGAATCGCGTCCGCATTGCCTGGACCCGGGGTCATGATCCCCTCCGGCGGTTTTGTGAAGGGGTGGAAAAAGGACGGGCCTGTCAGGCGGTTCGTCCCGTCCGACCTGACCTGGCACATCAACGGCGGCGCCGAGCTGGTGCTCGAGTTCGGATTCGAGGAACTTTTCGTTCAGCATTACAGCCTGGGAGACACTGACCTGTCGCTCGAACTGTACCGCATGCAGAGCCCGGAAGCGTCGCTCGGACTCTACCTGTCCAGGGGCGGCGTGTTGCCGGATTCCGGTTCGGGGGCCTCGGGAAAGGATGCGTCGGATCCGGAGTGGATCACGCGAAATCCGTCGCAATGGCTGGCCCGCAGAGGGCCGTATTTCCTGACAGTCGAGAATCCGGGAGGCGACCGGGCGCTTGAGCCGGTCATGGAAGCGTTGATGCGGGAATCGCTCAGCCGCCTGCCTTCCGGAGAACCGGCTGCAATCCCTGGAGACCTCGGCCGGCGGGAATGGATTCCGGGCTCGGTCCGTCTGTTCCGCGGACCCGTGGCGCTGGAGGCGGCATACACGTTCGGAACAGGCGACGTATTCGGCCTCAGCGGAGGCTTCGGTGTGTACGGCGGGTGGAGGTGTCCGGACGGTTCGGTCGTCACGCGGTTTCACATCTCCTATCCGGGCGAGGCGGGCGTGGCCGCGGCCCTGGAAGCGCTTCAGGCGCGGCTGGATCCATCCCTCCGCCTGATCGACGCCAATGACGGCGGATTCGTATTTTCGGACTATGCCGGCGAATACGGGGACGTGCGGCGGGCGGGACAGTCGCTGATCGTCCGGGTTCATCTGAAGGAAAAACCGGCTCCGATGCGAAAACCGGATCATCCGAAGACGGAGAAGGAGGACCCATGATGCGCAGGGATTTCATCAAAACGGCATTCGCGGGCGGCGCGGGGCTTGCGTTTCTTTCCTGCCTCCGCGGCCGCAGGCGCACCGATCTTCCCAGGCGGGAACTGGGAAAAAGCGGAGAACGGCTTTCCATTGTGGGATTCGGCGGCGTCCTGGTCATGAACGAGGAACCCGCGGCCGCGGATCGGATGGTGGCCGAGGCCGTGGACCTTGGCGTGAACTATTTTGACGTCGCGCCTTCGTACGGCAACGCTCAGGAGCGGCTGGGGCCCGCGCTCGAGCCGTTCCGGAAGGACTGCTTTCTCGCATGCAAGACCACGGAAAGGAGCCGGGAGGGATCGCGGAAAGACCTTGAGGAATCCCTCCGCCTGATGCGGACCGATCATTTCAATCTGTACCAGCTCCATGCAATGACCACGGACGAGGACGTGGACCGGGCCTTCGGTCCCGGAGGGGCCATGGAAACGCTCGTCCGGGCCAGGGAAGAGGGGCTGGTCCGTTATCTCGGTTTTTCCGCGCACTCGGAATCAGCCGCTCTGGATTGCATCAACCGCTTTGATTTCGACTCGGTTCTTTTTCCGGTCAACTGCGTCTGCTGGAAGAACGGGAATTTCGGGCCGGCCGTGGTCGCAGCCGCGACCGCGAAGGGCATGGGAATTCTCGCGCTCAAATCGCTGGCCCTCGGTCCGGTCCCGGACGGGGAGGCGAAACCGCATCCGAAATGCTGGTACCGGCCCATCGAGGACGACGTTTTGTCGGATCAGGCGGTACGGTTCACCCTGTCGAAGGGAGTCACGGCGCTGATTCCGCCGGGCGAACCGCGGTTTTTCCGGAAGACCGTCGAAATCGCCTCAACGTTCAAACCACAGACCGAATTTGAAGAAGAGAGCCTTTTTCAGTCAATCGGGGGATTGACGCCGCTTTTTGCATCGGTCGATCCGCGCTCCAAATGAACGCAGGGTCGTCACAAACACAGGAGGGGATATGATTCTCCGTATCAAGATATTCATCATTCTGACCATTCTCAGCCTGATCGTCATCTTCATGCTTCAGAACGTTCAGCCCGTGGTCGTCCGATTCCTCACCTTTCAATATACCGCTCCGCTCATCGGTGTGATCAGCATACTCGCCCTGGCGGGATTCATCGCGGGTTTCCTGACGGGTCTGGTGGGCGGCCGCCGGCGTAAATAACGCCCGGAACCATCCGGAATACGCATGCGGTCGGTCGCCGGCCTCCGGCGCGGGATGTCTTTTCCCCTGCCCCGTGGAACTGGTCCCATCGGTGTTATTTTCCTATTTCGAAAAAAAAGTGCCGGGCACTGAACAGGTGCCCGGCACTTCGCGTTTGAGGCGTCGACCGGAATCGTTCATGGACCCCGGTCGACAGGGTTCATTTCACATACGTCATTTTTCGGATGAACTGGCCGGTCCTTGATTTCATGAGCAGGAAATACGAGCCGGTCGGCACGCCGTTGCCGCCGTCGTCTTTCGCGTCCCATTCGAATTCGTGGCGCCCCGCGCTCCGGAATCCGTTTGCCAGGACCCGCACCTGACGGCCCGACGCGTCCAGTACCGCGACGCGGACGTCGCCCGCGGCCGGCATTTCGAAGTAGAATCGGGTGGACGGATTGAACGGATTGGGATAATTGTGGGACAGCCAGATCCGTCCGGGAAGCCGCGAGTCGCCCGGCCGTCCGTCCGCCGCAGAGGGAGTCGAAGGACCGGCCATTGTGAGGTAGCAGAACTCCCGGACCTTGACGAAAATGAAACGGCCGACCGGATCGACGCTTTCCGTCTCGAGCTGGGACCACTTGCCGTTGAGGGTGTGGTAATACCAGATCTTCAATTCCGAAGGAACCGTGACGCCCGCGCGGTCCAGGTCGTCCTGTGTGTAGGGAACGCGCACCGTGACCCAATCCTCGAACTGAAGCCCGTCCGGCCCGAAGTGCACGGCCAGGGCCATGCCGTTCACGTCCTCCGGCAGCGGGGGCAGCGTGTCCGGCTTCTGGATCGAGATTTCGATTTCCGACCCGAGCGCGTTTTCCGGGATGTTCAGTTCGAGTCCGCTCTCCGCGTGCGACACCAGGCCGCCGGCCGTGTCCACGGGAACGGAAACCAAAGTGTCCACGTTCGCGAGACCGACCGAGAACGTGAAGGTCGAATCCAGGTGGTGGGCCGGGAAAGCCGCATCGTCCGCGGCCACGCGCACGGTCACCGTGCTTCCGTTCGAAAACGGCTCGTCCGGATGATAGACGACCGTCATCTTTTTCGCGGAACGGCCGATGCTCGCGCCGGCGCTTTCTCCGTTTTCGATTACGGCCGTTCCGTTCACCCAGGCCGTGAGCGTGCCGGGATTCACGCCCGCGCCCACGTCCTTCACCTTGAACTGGATTTTCGTGTTCCTCGGGACAAACTGAGAGCCGTCCGCAGGATAGCAGTCCGTCAGGAAGGGGGGCGCCTCGTCGATCACGCGGAACCGGGCAGTCACCTCCCGGTCCTCATCCATGACAACAGCGGTTTTCAGGAGCGTGGAATCCTCGACGCCTCCGCTCCAGCCGGCGAACGCGAATCCCGGCTTGGCCGAGGCTTCGATTGCGATGCGTTCTCCGGTCCGGAACCGGTGTTCACCCGCGGCCGGAACCGTGCGGCCGCCGTTTTCGGGATCGGCCCGGAGGATCAGGGTCCTGAAATCAGAGGCGAAAAATGCCTTCAGGGTCTTGTCGCCGTTGATGAACACTTCGGTGGCCGGGCCGGAAGGATCCTTCACGCCGCCCTCCCAGCGCAGGAAAACCCAGCCCGATGCGGCTGTCGCGGAAACCGTCACCCATTCCCCGCGGGAAACCGTGTGCCCGCCCGGAGCGGGATCCGTTGTTCCGCCTTCCGCGGGTTCGGCGATCATCCAGAGTTCGTGGGAGCTTCTCGCGAATTCGACCCAGACGGTTTTGTCCGCGTCCATCTGCACGGTCGTTTTTTGAGCCGATCCGTCCGCGACCGGCCCGTGCCAGCGCTCGAAACGGTGGTCACCGTCGGGTTTCGCCTCCAATTCCACTATGGACCCGGGTTCGAATTGATGGATGCCAACCGGCGGCACGGTGCCGCCGCCGGCCTCGTTCTTCACCCGGATGTCCAGGACGTACAGAATCTTCTCGAACACGGCCGTGACCGTTTCATTCTGGTTCATGGCCACGGTAGTCACGGGGTTGGTCCGGTCCGCCACCGGGCAGTCCCACCGAACGAAACGGTACCCGTCCGCCGGGATGGCCCGGATTTCCGGGTTGGAACCGTTGTCCACAAGATGGTCTCCCGGAGCCGGATCCGTGGTTCCGCCCTCGGGCGGATTCACGGCCAGGGTCAGCGTGACCTTGAGCGGCGCGAATTCGGCGGTGACGTTCTCGTCCCCGTGCATGGTCACTGTTGTGCTGGCGCTGTAAAAATCAGCCACCCAGCAGTGCCACTGGACGAATTTGTATCCAGCGGCAGGCACCGCCTCGATCGGCACGACGGCCTCCTGCCTGTACCACTGGTCCGTTTCCGGATCGGGATGCGTGGTGCCGGTGCCGGGAGGGTCGACATGCATGGTGAGCTTGTAGAAATGGAGGAACTTGGCCGTGACGGACCGGTTCTTCCACATCGGTAGGCCCAGCAGGGAGTCTGTCGAAGTCGTGTCGCCTTCCCATTTCCAGAAATAATAACCAGCCGCCGGCGAGGGCGCGAGCTGGACGACTTCTCCGGGCGTATAGGCGGTCTTGTCCGGATTCCTGGAGACCGAACCGCCGTCGGAAGGGTACACGTTCACAGTGAGGCTGTAAGTCGGGTCGACGACATCCGGAGAAGCGGCGGCCGCGCCGTTTGCCGCGAAGCCCGGCAACACGGCAATGAGCAGAACCGCTGTGAACAATACCAGCCGGTATCCCTGTTTCATGGGGATTCCTCCATGAGTGGATGAGTCATTGACGGATGGTACATTCAGGCCGGGACGCCCCGCCAAGCGCCCGAAGAAATCACGGAAGGAGAGATAGTGCCGGAATTGAATATGCAAAGGGTATACCAGAGGCAGAGGAGGAATTCAAGCTTTTTAAAAATAATATGTTATGGAATTCGCCGGATGCGCGTGTTCGGAGAAGATACGGCAGAAACGGCCCGGGTCACTCGTCTTTTTTTACCGGTTTTTCCGGCGCCGGCTGATGCCGGTTTTCAAGATTTTGCCGGACCACGGCCCAGGCGGACCGAAAAACGGAATCCCTGTCCCGGGTCGCGTCCAGAACGCGAATGAAGGGACGCTTGATTCCCAGAAAAATCGAGCGGACCCGCTCCAGATAGAGGCGGTTTTCGAACAGATCCGGTCCGGCCGGCCTGGAGGCCGCGATGCGGCTGAGCCCGTCCTGAACCGGCGTGTCGAGCAGAAGGACGAGATCCGGGATGATCGCGATTTTTTCATTGCGTTCCAGTATCATTTGCGGATCCAGTCCCAGCGCACCCTGATAAGCGACAGTGGATAGATAGTACCGGTCCAGAACAACGCATTCCCCCCTTTCCAGCGCGGGCTGGATGTTTTCCCGGCAGTTCTGAATCCGATCCTGGATGAATAATTCGAGTTCCTCTTCAGGCAGTATGTCCTGGCGTCCCTCTTTCGCCAGGCTGCGGATGCGCCGTCCGTAAGGTCCGTCCGTCGGTTCCCGCAGGAGCGCCACGCTCCGGCCCGTCCGGCGGATCCGCTCCGCGAGCCGGGCCGCCAGAGTGGTCTTGCCCGTGCCGTCAATGCCCTCGATGACCAACAGAAAACCTTTATTCTGCAAACTGATTACCTTCAGATTATCATCATTGATCCGGTATTCAGTTCAAAGTTCAAGGTTCAAGGTTCAAAAAAGCAGTTCAAAGTTTAAAGTTCAACGTTCAAAGAAAAAACATGAAACCGTGACTGGAATTCCGAGGTTTCGGCATTGCCTTTTTTTTCTTTTCCTTTGTGTCTCTTTGAACTTTGAACTTTAAACTTTGAACTCAAAAACCATGAACTATGAACTCTGAATCAGATACAGCTCTTCCTGCGGCTTGCTCAGAAACCGGCAGCCGCTCTCCGTCACGACGACGATTTCCTCCACTGTTGCCACGCCGTGCCCGGCGACAGTCAGCCTGGGTTCGAGCGTGTAGATCTGATCCTTTTCGACCGGCAGAAGGGGCAGATGCTTGTACCGGTCCCATCTGGGCGCGAGCAGGCCGCCTCCGTCATGCGCCTTGCGGCCGACCTGATGCCCCAGCGCGTGGGGATATTCCATGTATCCGGCTTCGGTGATGTGCGCCCTTGCAGCCGCGTCCACTTCCCATCCGGTGATGCCCGGTCGGAGGGATTCCGCGCCGCGCCGTATGGATTCCAGAAGAACCTGAAAACCGCGGCGGACCGCTTCCGGCGGCGCGGTTTCATCCGGCTTGAGGAAATACCAGGTGCGCTGGAGATCCGACACGTATCCGTTCCGCCGCACGCCGAAATCGATGTTCATCAGATGCCCCGGTTCGATGAACCGCCGCGTGGGCGAGGCATGCGCGCCCGCGCTTTCCGGTCCGGTGAAAACGGCCGGGCATTGATCCGGCTCCCAGGCCGTTTCAAGACCTCGTCCCGCAGTCCGGGCGAGAATGAAATCCGCCACATCCTTTTCGGAAAGACCGGGCTTGAGGAATCCCGTCAATTCATCGAAAATCGCAAGAGTCGTGTCCACGGCGGATCGCACGGATTCGATTTCCGCGGGACTCTTCCGGCTTCGCAGGCGGGCCAGGACGGTTTCCGATGACTCGAACCGGTCAGGATAGGGCGTCCCCTCGAGTATCTCGAGGAGCAGGCCGTGCATGCCGAGCGTGAGTCCGTCGGCCATCACGTCCGCGGAGGAAGTATTCAGCAGGATGCGATTCGGATCCAACCGTTCCATCGCTGCGCGGAGCGGATCCCGTATGGAGTCCACGTAGCCCGTCACTTCGAAGGGCGCGTGGTCCCTGATGTTCTGAACGTCCAGAGACCCGACGATCGCCGATACCTTGCCCTCAGCGGGGATGATGAAGGCTGAGGGCCATACGCAATGCGCGCCCAGAATCAGGTCCAGCGCGGGATCCGGAAGCGTCGCGGTTTCCCGCGCAAACGTCAGCCAGCAGTCCGCCCCGGCTTCGCGGAGCAGGGACTGGGCCTGTAAAATTTTCTCTGAGGTCAGAGAGGATTGCATGGCCGGTGGATTCTCTTTTTTAATCGATGGCACTGTCTGGAGTTCAAGGTTTAAAGTTCAAAGTTCAAAGAAAAACGGAAAAAGGATCAAACCTATTTTTATTACTGCTCTTTTCTTTGAACTTTGAACCTTGAACTTTGAACTAT
>JAFGAX010000066.1 GCA_016933415.1 bacterium | reverse complement strand
TGAAGGAATTGGGGCTGAAAATCACGGAATAAACATGCCTGTCTTAAGGCAAGCGTATTGTTTCCAAAGAGATAAGTTGTTTTTATGGTGGAATTTTCCTCTGCATTTCACTCCAGACGTTTGTGGTATTGAATCAACCCTGAACCCGGAACTCGAAACCCGGAACTCGAAACCCGGAACCCGGAACCTGCTCCTCAGGCTTACGTGGGATCGATACCGCTCCAATCCGGACGAAAATTCGCGATAATGTGCCGATGACCCGCACGGAGCATGGTTCGAAATACTCTGTAAAATCATTTTTTAGCTTGACAATATGCAGAATTTTTCAGATATTTTCATGAATACGCTTTACGATCCTATCAGCCAAAAGGAGGTGCAGGGAATGGCAAAGCGGTTTCGGTCTTTCGTATTGCTGCTGACCGTGCTTGCGGCGGGCTTTGTTCTGTCGGGTTGTTCGCGCAACGCCAACGACAAGCAGATGCAGGTTCTTGAGGAATCCCAGGCGGCCGTCCAGGCAAGTCAGGACAAGATCGCCCAGCTGGAAAAGGAAAACGCGGAACTCAAGGCCCAGCTCGCCCAGAAGCAGCAGGAACTCGAGTACGCCAAGTCGGAACGCGAGAAAGTGCGCGCCAAGCTGGGACAGTAATCCCGGCCAACGGTATGTCCCATTGATGAAGGAGGCTAAAGAATGAAGATTAAGGTCACTCTGATCTTGACGCTTGCCGCCCTGCTTCTCGTTCCGGCTTCGTCCGTGTTCAGCCAGGAAAAGATGAGCATGGATGAGTACAAGGTGCAGCTGGCCGCGTCGCAGAAAACCGAAGCCGACAACGCGGCCCGCGTCGCCGCGCTCGAGACCGAGAACGCCGATCTCCGCAAGCAGATCGAGGAGACGCAGGCGCAGATCGACACCGTGTGGGCCGAAGTGTACGCGATGCTGGGCGTCGACAAGGCCGCGGTCGATTCTTACCGCGAAGAACTGGACAGCATCGGCTCCAAGCTGGACGAGCTCTCCGGCCTGTCCGCCGAGGACCTACTCGACCGCAAGGCCGAGATCGCCGATCTGAAGAAGCGGCTGGCCGAGGCGAAGGGCAGCAAAATCGCCATCCTGACCGAATTCGAGAAGAAGATCGCGGAACTCGAAGCCAAATTCGCGGCTCTCGATACGAAACTCATGGGTGTGTACGACCAGTATACGGTGGTCAAGGGCGACTATCTGTGGAAAATCGCGAAGAAGCCCGACATTTACGGCGACGCCTATCAGTGGATCCGCATCTACTGCGTGAACCGCGACCAGATCTCCAATCCGGACAGGATCGAACCGGATCAGATCCTCAACATCCAGCGCACGCTGGGCCAGAACCAGTACCTGGTCGCCAAGGGCGATTATCTGAAGAAGATCGCAGGCAACGCCGACGTGCTGGGCGATCCCACCCAGTGGACAAAGCTGTACGAGGCGAACAAGGACATCATCTCGAATCCCAACACGATTTATCCGTGGCAGGTGCTGTCGGTTCCCAAGAATTAGCCGGGCCCCGGGGATGCGGACGGCGCGCGCCGGACTGCACCCCGGCCTGATGCGGTCCTGGGATTCACCATCGGGATGATCGAGACCACCGCCCGGCCGGCGGGCCGCGTGCACCGCGGTGTCCGCGCCGGACGGTACATGATAAAGCAAGGAAAGCTCTCGGCCCGTGAGCCCGCTCATGGGCTGAGAGCTTTTTCTATAACATGAGCCGGGAAAGACAGATATCCATCAGGGGCATTGACCCGCTTCACCTGTTCGGGGCCGGAGATGAAAACCTCCGGCTGATCGAAGCCGCTTTCCCCGTGAAAATAACGGCGCGTGGAGACGTGATCCGGTTCAGCGGAGACGAGCCGGAGCTTGACCGCATGGAGCGCTTCTGGATGGAAGCGCTGTTCCTCCTGAACAGGAACGGCCGGCTCGACGCGGACGACGTGCGTTCGGCCGTCCGGCGGGTCCGCGAAGAGGCCCCCGAACCGACCGGGGCGCCGGCCGGTCCGGTCCGGGAATCGTTCGTCTTCTACGGTAAAAAAGGCGTCATCCGGCCCAAAACCCCGGGCCAGGAACGCTACTGCCGCTCGGCGCTCGCCAATGAGATCGTATTCGCCGTGGGCCCGGCCGGGACGGGCAAGACGTATCTCGCCGTGGCGATCGCGGTCGAGAAACTGCGGGCGCGCGAGGTGTCGCGCATCATCCTGACGCGTCCCGCGATCGAGGCGGGCGAGAACCTCGGATACCTGCCGGGCGACCTGATGGAAAAAGTCGATCCCTACCTGCGCCCGCTCACCGACGCCCTGTTCGACATGCTGCCCAACGACCAGCTGCAGAAACATCTGGAGCGGAAGGTGATCGAGATCGTGCCGCTGGCCTACATGCGGGGGAGGACCCTGAATGACGCGTTCGTGATTCTCGACGAGGCGCAGAACACCACGGCGATGCAGATGAAGATGTTTCTCACGCGGCTCGGCATCGGATCGAGGGCCATTGTCACGGGCGACGACACCCAGACCGACCTGCCGGAACGCGCCCTGTCCGGACTCGTTCAGATACAGTCCATCCTCAGGGGCGTGGAAGGGATCGACTTCGTTTTTCTCGAGAAGGAGGATGTGGTCCGCCACCGGCTCGTCAAGGACATCCTGGAGGCCTATGAAGTCTACAACGGCGGTCCTGCCGCGCCGGCGGCGGATCCGGTCCGGCCGGCCGGGGCGCATTCGGGCGGCTCGGGACGAGGGGAAAAAAGGCCGATGAAAGCGCGGAAAACGGCGGCCGGCCGGCGTTCCGGCGGAAAGAGACCCGAATGATACGTGATATTCTCGGCACCCTGTGGGCGCGTTTCAGGCGGCGGCGGGCGCGGCATGATTTCTGGCTGAAGGCCGACGAGCCCCAGGCGGGATGGGCGCGGTGGTTCATCGCGGCCGCCACGGCCGCCGTTCTGACCGCCCTGTTCCCGCACGGCCAGTCCCTGCAGTACGCCGACCTCGCGACCGGAAGCGTCAGCAACCGGCGCGTCGTGGCGCCGTTCGACTTCGAGATCCTGAAACCGGACGATCAGGTCCGGTTCGAAAGGGACCAGGCCACCCGCGGCATCCTGCCTGTCTTTACCCGGGAGACGGCCGGTTCCGGGCGCATTCTGAAGCGGCTGGACGGGCTGATGGAAGCGGTGCGGCGCGCCCGGCAGGAAGCCGCTCTGCGGCCCGGACGCCTGGAACCGCTCGCCGATTCCCTGCAGAGAAGCATTCCGGTTCCGGGGCTCAGGCCGGAACACTGGAGAAGTCTCATGCGGAAGGACGCCGATTTCGAGCGGTTCGCTTCCGTTCTGCGCCGGTCGCTGCGTGAATCGGCCGGCGCGGGTATACTGAACCTCGCAAAAAGCGAATTTCTGCCGGACGGCGGAACGGTGCTCGTCGCCGAGGGCGCATCGGAAAGGGCCGTTCCCGGCAAGACCGTATTCGACACGGAGGAGGCCGGCCGGGCCGCGGCCGAGGCGGCTGCGGAGGCGTTTCCCTCGGAGCCCGACCTGATCGGCGCCGCCGCCCTGCTGGCCCATTGGCTGATCACTCCCAATCTGAACGCGGACGTGGAAGGTTTCCGTGACCGGATCCGGTCGGCCGTGGCCCGCGTTCCGCTGTCCAGCGGATTCGTGTTCGAGAACGAAAAAATCGTGGACCGGAACGAGCGCATCACGCCGGACATCCGGCAGAAGCTCGTTTCCCTGTCCGCCAAGATGACCGAGCGCGGCCTCCGCGAGTCGGGGTTCCGCCGCTTCCTGCCGGTCGCCGGCAAGGCGGCCTTCGTTCTCTCCCTGCTGTTCCTGTTTGCGGTCGTCGTGCATTTCGAGGAGCCGGAACTGCTCGTCCGGACGAAATCGGTCTTTCTGCTCTGCTTCGTGACCGTAATCGTCGCAGTCGCGGCGTCCCTGATGCACCGGGCCGGGGCGTCCGAGTTTCTCGTGCCCGTTTCGGCCGGATCCATGCTGATCGCCGCCATGTTCGACGCGCGCATCGGCTTCGCGGCCAGCGCCCTGATCAGCGTGCTGGCCGGCGGGCTGTGGGGCAACGCCTATGCGCTGACCGCGGTTTCTTTTTTCGCCGGCGTGGTGGGCGTGATCGTCATCAAGCGTGTCCGGAGCCGGAGACAGCTCATCCAGGCCGTGCTGATCATGACCGGCGCGCACGTGTTCGCCGTCACGTTCATGGGGCTGATCGGATACCTCCCGTCCCGGGAATTATTCTCGGCCTGGCGGTTCGCCGCAATCAACGGGATGTTTTCGCCCATCGTGGTGTACGGTCTTCTGGCGCTGTTCGAATCCACGTTCGACATCGCGACCGATTTCTCGCTGCTGGAGCTTTCGAACCTGAACCATCCCCTGTTGAAACAGCTTTCGGTCGAGGCCCCCGGCACCTACCACCATTCCATTCTGGTCGGCAACCTGGCCGAGGCCGGCGCGCAGGCGGTGAACGCGAATTCCCTGCTGGCCCGCGTGGGCTCCTACTATCACGACATCGGCAAGATCGACAAGGCGGAGTATTTCGTCGAGAACCAGCTCGGGGCGAAGAATCCCCACCGGAAGCTGTCGCCGCGCATGAGCGCGCTGATTCTGTCGAACCATGTGAAACGGAGCCTTGAGCTGGCGGAACAGCACCGTCTGCCTTCGGCGATACAGGCCATCATGACCGAGCACCACGGACGGTCGGTCATGCAGTTTTTCTACCAGAAGGCCGTGGCGCAGAAGGCCCGCGACGAGGACGTGAACGAGGAGGACTACCGGTATCCGGGCCCCAAGCCGCAGACCAAGGAGTCCGCCATCGTCATGCTCGCGGACGCGGTCGAGGCGGCGTCACGATCGCTGAAACAGCCGACTCACAGCAGGCTCAAGGGCCTGATCGAGAGTTTGGTGGACGACCGGTTCAAGGCCGGCGAACTGGACGAATCGCCGCTCACGCTGCGCGATCTGGAGCGGATCAAGGATGCCTTTCTGAATATCCTCGACGGCACGTTTCACGCGCGTGTCCAGTACCCGGATCGGGAGCCGGCCGCCAAACCCGGTTCCGGGGAGCGGAAGGAGGAGGATGAAAGTCCGGATCCACCGGGAAGTCCGGTCCCCCCTGCCGGATAGAACGGTCCGGCGGATCGCGGAATCCGTGCTCGCGGGAGAGACCCGCGGCCGGAAAAACTCGCCGGAAGGGGAGCTCTCCATCGTGCTGACGGACAACGCCTTCATCCGCGGGCTGAACGCGCGGTTTCTGGGGAAGAACCGCCCGACAGATGTGATCGCGTTTCTTTTCGGCGAGGAGGGCGGGGCCTGGGGGGAGGTGTATGTGAGCGTCGAGCGGATCGGCGAGCAGGCGGTTGAATACAGGGTTCCCCCGGAGCAGGAGCTGGCCCGGTGCGTGATTCACGGCGTCCTGCACCTGCAGGGATATGATGACGGGACGAAGCGGGAAAGAGAGGAGATGCGGCGCAAAGAGGATAAATACCTCACTCAATCGGGGCTGGGCGCCTGATTTGTCGTTGTTTTCGTTCGATTTGTTCAGTAAATTAAATGATTTGTTTTCGCGAGAGTGGCGAAATTGGTAGACGCGCCAGATTTAGGATCTGGTCCCGCTCGGCGGGATGGGGGTTCGAGTCCCTTCTCTCGCACGAAATCCCCCCGCTATTAGCGACGCACAGCGTCGCCAATAGCGGCCCCCCTTTAAAAAGGGGGCAGGATAAAATCCCCCCGTCATTGCCGACGCGGAGCGTCGTCAATGACGACCCCCTTTTACAAAGGGGGTGTTAAAAATCCCCCCGCTGTTTGCGACGCACAGCGTCGCCAACAGCGGCCCCCTTTACAAAGGGGGCATCATTATAGCTGAAAGGATGCATTTTTTGAAATCCGAAGTGTCTTCCCCGAAAACGTGGAAAAAGGAATTGTCCGTCGAAGTGACGGCGGATGAAGTGGCCCCGCATCGGGACGATGCGCTCCGCTCCCTGCAGAAACGCATCCGGATCGACGGATTCCGCAAGGGAAAGGTGCCGGTTTCCATTCTCCGGCAGCGTTTCGGACAGGCGCTGGAATCCGAACTCGCGGAAGACCTGGCCGAAGTCTTTTACCGCAAAGCGGTGGATGAGCACGGCCTGCATCCGGTTGCGCCGGCCGTGCTCAAGGACGTCCAGTACGGGGAGGGGGAACCCCTGCGTTTCAAGGCGGAGATCGAGGTCGAACCCGAGATCCAGCCGAAGGATTACGAGGGCATCAAGGTCGACCGCGAAACCTGGACGATCAACGAGGAGCAGATCGACCGGGTGATCGACGACCTGCGCGAACGGCACGCCGAGGTCAAGCCGTCCGAGGCCGGCGCGCGCGTCGGCGATCTGGTCCACGGCGACATTCAGGCGCTGGACGCGTCGGGCGTGCCGATCATCGGCCGCAAGTGGAACGACCGCTGGATCGAGCTCGGCCGGCCGCCGCTCGGGGATAAGGTCCGCGACCAGTTGACGGGCGTCACCGCGGGCGAGACGCGGCAGTTCACGGTCATCGAAAAAACACCGGACGAGAAGGGCAAGCACAGGGACGAGGAGAAGCGTTACGCCATCCAGGTCCGGGCCGTGCACGAGAAAAACCTTCCGGCCGTGGACGACGGCTTCGCCAAAAAGACGGGAGATTTCGAGAATGTGGAGGCCATGCGCCAGGGCCTGCGGAAAATACTCGAGGCCGACCGTGACGTCCACACCCGCAAGCAGACGCTCCAGCGCATCGCGGACCAAATCGTCCGGAAAAACGATTTCGAACTGCCGCCCAGCCTGGTCGAGTATTCATTCCGCCGGTTTTTCGAGGAATTTGAAAAGCAGAACCCCGGCGCTCCGGAGACGGAAGTGCGTGCGCGTCATCTGCCGATGATCGCGTGGAACCTCAAGTGGAGGCGGATCTGGACGGCCATCGGTTCCGCGGAGGGAATCGCCGTGACGGACGAGGACGCGCAGGCCGCCATCCAGCGTCAGATCGAGGTCCGGCCCTCGGAGGAAAAGCGGATACAGGCGCGTTTCAAGAATCCTTCGCGGATGGAGGAGCTCCGGGACGCCCTGCTCGAGGAAAAGGTAATGGACTTCCTCCTGGAAAAGTCGAAGATCAAGGATGTCGTCGTGGCGGCGCCCGCGGCCGGGCCGGAGGGGATGTAGGCCGATCCCTCTGCGGGAGGGTTCGGTCAAGCGTCCAGGGTTGTCATTGCGAGGAGCCGCGCCTTCGGATCAAGACAGGGGCAGGCCTTCGATGATAAAAAGAATAATCGCCGGGTCCCGATCCCGGAACGCCGCGCGGCGACGGAGCCTGCCCCGGACTTGATCCGGGGCAATCTCCGGTCGAACGGTTTAGAGCCGAGATTGCTTCGCCCGCCGAGTTTGCCCCCGACTGATTCGGTGTGCGGGCTCGCAATGACGTCTCCGCAGAGATGGGCGGGTTGCTGCGGTCAGTATGATCTTTCATCTACGCCATTGAACAGGAGAACCTCATGAGCTTGGTGCCCATTGTTGTGGAACAGACCGGACGCGGAGAACGGGCGTATGATATTTTCTCCCGCCTGCTCAAGGAGCGCATCGTTTTCATCGGAACGGGCATTGACGACACCGTGGCGAGCCTGGTCATCGCCCAGCTCCTCTTTCTCGACGCGGAGGACCCGGAGAAGGACATCTTCCTGTACCTGAATTCTCCGGGCGGCTATGTGACCTCCGGCATGGCCATCTACGACACCATGCAGTACGTCAAGTCGGACGTGGCCACCATCTGCATGGGCCAGGCGTCCAGCTTCGGCGCCGTCCTGCTCGCCGCAGGCGCGAAAGGCAAGCGCTCCATCCTGCCGCACGCCCGGGTGATGATTCACCAGCCCCTGGGCGGGGCCCAGGGCCAGGCCACGGACATCGAGATCCAGACGCGCGAGATCCTGGTCATCCGGGAGAAGCTTAACGGCATCCTCGCCAGGCACACCGGACAGCCCATCGAGAAAATCGCCAAGGACACCGACCGGAACTTCTTCCTCTCCGCCGAGGAGGCAAAGGCGTACGGCATTGTGGACGAGATTCTCACGCGCGACCGCAAGACCAGCAGGGGGAAAACCGCCACATGACGAATCCTCCGGCCTACACCTGCTCCTTCTGCAACCGCTCCTCGGACGAAGTCGAGGCGATCGTCACCGGACCGGGCGTCAATATCTGCAGCGAATGCGTCCGGTACGCGGAGGACATCATCCGGAGCGACAAGCAGCGCCGGTCCCTGAAGCTGGTCCAGCCCCTTCCCGCGCCCCGCGAGATCAAGGACGAGCTCGACAAGTACGTCATCGGCCAGGACGACGCGAAACGCGCGATCGCCGTGGCCGTGTACAACCATTACAAGCGGGTGGGCGCGGACGAGCATCCGTTCGAGGTGGAGCTCGCCAAGAGCAACATTCTGCTCATCGGCCCCACGGGCACGGGCAAGACGCTCATGGCCCTGACCCTGGCCCGGTTCCTCCAGGTGCCCTTCGCCATCGCCGACGCCACGACCCTCACCGAAGCGGGCTATGTGGGCGAGGACGTCGAGAATGTGCTGGTGCGCCTCCTGCAGGCCGCCGATTACCGGCTCGAACGCGCCGAAAAAGGCATCGTATACGTGGACGAGATCGACAAGATTGCGCGCAAGGCCGAGGGATCGTCGATCACGCGCGACGTGTCGGGCGAGGGAGTCCAGCAGGGTCTGCTGAAACTGCTCGAGGGCTCGATCGTGTCCGTGCCGCCCAAGGGCGGCCGCAAGCACCCGGAACAGCCCCTGATCAACGTGAACACCAAGGATATTCTGTTCATCTGCGGCGGTTCGTTCGAGACGCTCGAAAAGATCGTGGCGCGGCGCATCGGTAAAAAGGTGATGGGATTCGGGAACGAGGTGGTGCACCGCAGGGACGCGTCGATCGGCGAGCTTCTGCGCAAAGTGGAGCCGGACGACCTGCTCCAGTTCGGCCTGATTCCGGAGCTGATCGGCCGCCTGCCCGTGATGACCACTCTGGCGGAGCTCGATGAGGCGACGCTGATGCGCATTCTGCTGGAACCCAAAAACGCTCTTGTCAAGCAGTACCAACGTCTCTTCCAGATGGACGGGGTCCGGCTCGAATTCGAGGAAGAGGCTTTGCAGGCTGTGGTGCGGCTGGCCATGAAGAAAAAAACAGGCGCCCGGGCCTTGCGGTCCATTCTTGAGAGTACCATGCTCGACGTGATGTATGAAATGCCCTCCATGGACAAGGTGGACGACTGCATCATCACGGAAGGCGTCATTCTCAAGGGCCAGGACCCGGTTTACAGGTCCAGGCAGGAGACTCGGAAACGGTCCAGGGCATGAAAAAATACATTCTGAATAGGGGTGTGGCAGCCGGCTTGGACGTTAACATTTGAAAAAAATAGAATTAGGAGGCCGTTACAGAATAGTCTGTAACGGCCTCCTGTTTTTGGAATATTCTATTATATATTCATCGGAAATCACTTTGATCGGCGTGTTGAAAAAAGTGAATATTCCGATTTTTGCCGCGCAATCCTCCCATCCGGACCATCCAATGGATCTTTTTCGCACATGAAAGGCAAATCGCCGGACGGCCGCATGTGCCGTCCTGCGGTTTATTCAGCGGATCAGCGGCCCGAAAACGAAAAAAAGACTTGACAAATTTGTTTGTTATTCATATAATTAGTGTCGCATTTTGATATCCATGAGGGGACATTTACGCGGCATTTTCTGATTCTCCGCCGTTGGCGTGTACATTGAATCGGCTCAGCAGGAGGACAGGGAAACGGGAAGATCAGAGACGCGGTCCATCAGATCCGGTCATTCGCCCGAATGACGCAGACTGATGGCATTTTTATTTAACGCCATTCCTGAATATTTGAAACTTTGGAATATTCTCGAAAAGAAATCAGTCACGGGAAAGGAGGTGCTGTCCGCGGTCATTGTGTATTGGCATCCCGCAAACGGAACCCGGTGTTCTTCAAGCGGGATCGTTGAAAGGGTGAGCCGTCCAATCATCAAGTGAAGGAGGCATGGTTCATGAAACTCGGAAACGTGTTGAGGCTATTGTTGACCCTGTTCGTGGTCGCAGCCCTGATTCCCGCCGCGGCCAGCGGCGCAGGCAAAATCCGCGGATGGGTGACCGACGCCGAAACGGGCGAACCGCTCATGGGCGCGAATGTCGTCGTCCAGGGCACGTCCATGGGCGCCGCCACGGATATGAACGGCGAATACGTCATCCTGAACATCCCGGTGGGTAAATACGTTCTCGTATCGTCCTACATGGGCTTTCAGAGAATGGAAATCAGCAACATCATCGTCAACGACGGAACGACCACTTTCCGCGACCTGAAAATGGCCAAGACCGTCCTGCAGGGCCAGCAGGTCTCCATCGTCGCTGAAAAGCCCCTGGTCGACAAGGCCCAGACCAACGAAGTCCACGTCATGCGCGGCGAAGAAATCGCCCAGATGCCGGTACGCGGCGTCAATGCGGTGATTTCGACCATGGCCGGCGTGATCAACGACAACGGCGTGCTCCACGTGCGGGGCGGCCGGGCGGACGAAACCGGCTATTACCTGGACGGCGTCAACGTGACCAAGATGACCGACGGCGGCGCGGCCGAGCAGTTTCTGGGCGTCTCGGTGATCAACAACGCCATCGAAGAAGTCCAGATGCAGACCGGCAACTTCGGCGCCGAATACGGCGGCAAGCTGGGCGGCCTCACCGCGGTCACCACCAAAAGCGGCGGATCCAAGTTAAACCTGACGGGCGAAGTCATTTCGGACGATTTCTGGGCCCTCCAGAAAGACGCCAATTCGTCCTACCAGATTCTCGGCATCGACAAGCTCTATTCGTTCGGCTACAACGACTATGTCCTGACCGCGGGCGGCCCGGTTCCGTTCGTGAAGAACGTCCGGTTTTTCGCCGCAGGCCAGTCGTACAACCGCCTGTCGCAGGCGACCTGGTTCGAGGGCTTTCAGCAGGATCCCATCCAGGTCCTGTCGAATGCCACCACCTCGGATGGAACCCGGGTCAACCTGACGGATACGATCGCGATCGATATCCCGGCGGGCCGTCAGCCCGGCGGCGGCACCTACGGAACCATGGGCAACGGCAACCTGACCTTTGATTTCAAGCCTTTCCGGTTCAAGGTCGGCGGCTCCTACCAGAAAGAAAGGCAGACCGGCGAAACCGCCAATCCGCTGGCCCTGCTGACCACGCCCGTGCATTCCAATGTCACCTACATCACCAATTACACCGGTTATCTGAACCTGACGCACACCATTGATCCCACTTCGTTCTACACGTTGAACCTGAGCCTGTTCAACGAGATCAACGAGTCCAAGGATCCGGTGTGGGGAACGGATTGGGCCAAGTACGGCGACCCCGCCTTCAACACGGCCCTGGTCGACACCAGCATGGACCGGTTCTGGTACCTGCCCTTCGACGACAGCATGAACTGGAGGTTCCCGGGCACGCCCAATACGGGCAATAACGGGTATTCGAAGCGCGACCAGACCCGCATGACCGGAAAACTCGACTTCACCAAGCAGTTCGGCAAGGCCCATGAAGTCAAGCTCGGCGGCGAGTTCCAGATGCAGAAGATCCGCTGGTTTTCGTTCAATGCATTCGACCTCGCGACCCGTCTCGACCAGTACTCGAAGGATCCGGCCTCATACACCGAATACGATGTGTACAAGGCCCTGTTCCCGCGCATGATCGGTTACGACTGGAAGGGCAACGAGGTCGACGAGGACCAGATCGTGGCCACCAAGCTCGGCCTGCCCGGAGAGACCTCGATCAACCTGCATAACGGCCCGATGGAACCGAAAATCGGCGCCTTCTACATTCAGGACAAGATCGAGATGCGCGACCTGATCATCAGCGCGGGTCTCCGTTACGATTATTTTGACAATGGCGCGGCCTCGTTCAAGAACCTCGACTCGCTCGTGAGGGGGAGCAACGGCGGCATCGACGAGGCCCTGTTCGGAGAAAAGAAAACCTATCATTTCGTGAGCCCGAGACTGGGATTCTCCTTCCCGGTCACGGACAAGGCCACGTTCCACGCCACATTCGGCAAATATTACCAGGCACCCGATCCGTTCGAGGTCTGGGGATCCCGCGGGTACACCAACCTGCTGTACTTCCTGTACGGCGGCTACTTCGCGCCCCTGCCGAACCCGAACCTGAAACCCGAGAAGCAGACCTCGTACGAGTTCGGCTTCGCGATGGGCTTCGGCTCGAACGCGGCCCTCGACGTGACGGCCTTCTACAAGGACACGCGCGACCTGCTGCAGCAGTACCTGATCGCCCCGCGCGTGATGGACTACAGGCCGGCCACCTTTACGACGAACATGGACTTCGGCACCATCAAGGGGTTGTCGGCCACGTTCAACCTCCGCCGGACGGCCCGCGTCCAGTCCACGGTGAACTACACCTATTCCGTGGCCCAGGGTACGGGATCCACGGTGTCGAGCCACAATGACATCGCCTGGCAGGAGAACGAGACGCCGAATTTCCCGAAAGTGATCGCGTCGCTCGATTACGACATCCGGCACAAGGGATCCATCCTGCTCGATTTCCGGACGCTCGACGAGGACGGACCGGCCGTTCTGGGCATGCAGCCCCTGGGCAATGTCGGCCTGAACATGGCGTTCAATTTCCACAGCGGCAGTCCGTATACGCCCATCGCCATCACGGACGCCATCAGCGAGTTCTACGGCTACAATGCGCCCGCGCCTCTGACTTCCATGAACGCGGCCTCGCTGCCCTGGTTCTACCAGCTTGATGCGAAACTCGACAAGTCGTTCACAGTCGGGCCGGTGAAGCTGAATGCGTACCTCTGGGCCATCAATCTGCTCGGCACCAAGTCCATTGTCAGCGGTTACCGCGGAACCGGCCGTCCGGACACGGACGGATGGCTCCAGACCGACGCCGGCAAGGCGGCTGTTGCGGCGAACGGACCTGATTACGTGAAATGGTACAAGGCCTGGATTACGCAGTGCGGAACCTTCGGCCTGCAGGAACCCCGGCAGGTGCGTTTCGGCCTGAAGTTCGAGTTGTAAGCCGCGGTGAGCCTTTTGACCCGCCCCCCCGACGGGGGGCGGGCACAATCAAAAAGGAGAATCCCCTATGCGTTTGAATAAGCCCATGCTGTTTCTCCTCGTCCTGATCGGGGCGGCCGCATTGTCCGTCCGCCTCGCGGCGTCTCCTGCGGGAAAGGCCAAGCTGGCAAAACCCGCCGTGGTCGATGCCGCAATCATGGACGTCAACCAGATCGAATGTTACATTCAGAACAACGGCAAGATCGGAGAGAACCCCGCGAGCGGCGGCGACGGCTTCTTTTATCCCAAGGGCCAGCGCAACGCCTCCATCATCTTCACGGGCGGCATCTGGGTGCTCGGAAAGGTGAACGGCGACATCCGGACCGCTTGCGCGGATTACTCCACCGAGTTCCAGCCCGGCATGATTCTGCCCGACGGGAATGCGGACGACTTCACCAAGCCCGAGTATAAGATCTACACGTTCAAT
>JAFGAX010000065.1 GCA_016933415.1 bacterium | reverse complement strand
GGAACTGGAGGCGAAGGGGACGTCTCTGGCCTCGGGATTCGCCCTGGTCATGCCTTCCAATTACATCCCCTGGGGCGGGCCCGGGCCGAAGGAGAAACAGGAAGCCCGGTTTGCCGCGGCAAAAACGAAGCTTGCGGCGGTCGCGGAAACTGTGAAAAACAAGGAAATCCGGCCCGTCGAAAAGGGACCCCTGTGGCAGCGTATCCTATTCACCGGTATTTACAACATGTCCTATCCCCGTGTCCCGGAAATGGATCGTTCATTCAGAGCGGACGAGAAATGCAATGGGTGCGGGATTTGCGGAAAGGTATGCCCGGCGGACAATATCACATTTACAGACGGCAGGCCGGTCTGGAACAAGCGCTGCGAGCAATGCTTCGCCTGCCTGCAATGGTGCCCGCAGGAGGCGATTCAGTACGGCAGGAAGACCCCGAAATACGAACGGTACCGGCATCCCGAAGTGACGTTGAAGGACATGCTCGCGAAGTAAACCCCAAAAAACCTCCCGCAGGTCTTTACAAACCTGCGGGAGGTTCTGTTTCAAATCAGCCGACTTATTTCCGCAGCGGGATGCGGATGGCGAACACGCTCCCCTTCCCCTCCTCGCTCCGCACGTCCACGTTTCCGCCATGCGTCTGCGCAATGTGCTTGACGATGGACAGGCCCAGGCCGGTGCCGCCGAGAGTGCGGCTCCGCGAGGGATCCACGCGGTAGAAACGCTCGAACAGCCTGGGCAGATGAACCGCCGGGATGCCGCATCCTTCATCCTCAACTTCTATCTTCACCATGGATTCTTCTTCCCGGCACCGGACATGGACGGTTCCGCCGCGATCGCTGTACTTCACCGCATTGTCGATCAGGTTCGAAACAGCCTGGACCATCAGTCCCGCATTCACGGCTACAGGCGACGCGCATTCGCATACAACCCGCAGTCCGATGCCGGCATCGTCCGCCCTGGACCGGTTGAGCGCCACGGCCTCTTCGAGAACAGGTTCAATCGGACCCTCCGACAGCGCGATGCGGCCCGTCTCCTCGTCCCGTTCCAGCCGGGAGAGGTTCAGCAGGTCGTCAACGACCGAATTCAGCCGCTCCGCGTGCTTGTGAATGACTTCCAGAAAACGCTTGCTCTCCGCTGGATCGCCGGCGGCATGACCGCGCAGGGTTTCGACGGAACCCTGTATCGCGGTGATGGGCGTCTTGAGCTCGTGCGACACATTGGCCACGAAATCGCGCCTCACCGCCTCGAGCCTTCGCAGGCGGGTGATATCGCTGAACACGAGAAGCACGCCCGCGGCGCCCGAGGAATCCATGTTTAAAACGGTGCCGTGAGCCTGGAGCCGCCTGCCGCCTTCGGAGAAGACGATTTCCCGATCCGCGGCCTGCCCCTGCCCCGGTCCGGATTCCGGCTGTTCGACCTCCGCCCGTGTCCTTTCGATCAGCCGGAGCAGGGCGCCGTTCCTCAGGATGTCATACGCGGAACGGCCTTTCAACTCGCCGCCGGGAAGACCCAGAAGGGCGGCCGCCGCCCGGTTGAAACGCTCGATTCTGTCGTCCCGGTCGAGCAGAAGCACGCCTTCGGACATGCTCTCCAATACACTCTGGAGCCCATCCCGATCCTCGGTGAGCGCGGCGAAACGCAATCCGAGCGCTTCGGAGGCTTCATTCAAACGGTCCGTAACCGGATCCATCACGGGCGCGGGAACGAAATACAGCCTGTGATCGAAATCCCCGTTTCCGAGCCGGCCGACCGCGTCTTTGACCAAACGGACGGACTGACGGATACGGCCGTTGTAGGCCGCGAACAGAAGCGCGATCAGCAGACCCGCGAGCAGGGGCAGTATCCCGACTCGGAAATGAACCGCCTGCACGGCCCGGTCCAATTCCATGAGCGACTGCGATACGCGCGCCGCGGCGACGATTCGGCCTTCGACGCGGACGGGCTCGGCCACGTACAGCATCCTGCGGTCGAGCGTCATGCTGAAACGCCTGGACACCCCTTCACGGCCCGCCAGGGCCTCCCGCACTTCCGGACGGTCCCCGTGATTGTCCATGACGGCGAAATCCGCATCCGAATCTCCGAGCACCGAACCGTCCGCGGCCACGAAAGTCAGCCGTTCGGACTTGGCGCGGCCATAGGCCTTGCATATGATATCCAGGCCGCGGCGATCCCCCATGGCCAGTTTCTCCTCGCTGAGGCGGGCGGCGAGACGCGCGTCGGACTGGAGCGACTCGGTCAGCGTGTCGAGCGCGCGGCGCCGCAG
>JAFGAX010000064.1 GCA_016933415.1 bacterium | reverse complement strand
TTAAAGGTTACTCCAACAACGTTTTGTCCTGTTTTTCGCGTATCTTGCGCAGCAACGTCAATTCCCGCCCCATATGCCTGTCTATGGATTTGTCGCCTGACCTGCTCCGCCGAATGGTTCCAAATCTGAGTATTCGCGGGTTGGTCTTTCAGTTTTCGGCATCTCCCGGGGATCGTTCTGAAACGGATGCGGTCACCCGCACGCTTTTGCTGAATCCGAATGGATTTCAATGCCTTGTTTCGGAGATTCCGTCCCGGCCCGGGCTGGATTCCCTCCGCAGTCATTACCGGTTCGTAGCCGGGGATCTATTGCGCCGGTCCGGAAACAGGCTCAGCCCGGATGAACGGGACCGGTTGATCTCTCTCATACACGGGCCCTTTTCACCTTACATTGTGGATGCGGGGCCGTCCGATTCCAGATCCGCAACCGGCGGAAATCAAAAGGAGCCCTGACTCATGGAACTCAAGGCCATTCAGGATGTTCTGGTTGATCTGAATATCGACGGCTGGCTGCTCTGCGATTTCCACAACCGCGATCCGATCGCCTACAGCGTTCTGGGTCTCGATTTCGGAAAATTCACCAGCAGACGGTGGTTTTATTTCATCCCGGCGGAAGGCGATCCGGTCCGGCTCGTGCACCGCGTGGAACCCACGAAACTCGATGGTTTGCCCGGCAGCAAAACCGCCTATCTGGCCTGGACCGAGCTTCACGAAGAACTGCGGCGCATGCTCGGTCCCGCGCCCAGGCGGATCGCCATGCAGTATTCACCGCTCAACAACATCCCGTACGTTTCCCTGGTCGACGCGGGAACCGTTGAGCTCGTCCGCGGTTTCGGGCATGAAGTGGTTTCCTCCGCGGATCTGGTCCAGCTGTTCGAAGCCGTCATCTCGGAACAAGGCTACCAGTCGCATCTCGAAGCCAGCCGCCTCATCTACCGGATCAAGGACGAGGCTTTCGACCAGGTGCGGATCGCACTCCGGGATGGGAAGCTCCTCACGGAGTTCGATCTTCAGCGGTTCATCGTCCGGCGTTTCGGCGAGGAGAGACTGACCTGCATGGACGAATTCCCCATCGTCGGCGTGAACGATCATCCCGCGAATCCCCATTTTGAGCCGACGCCGTCGAACACCCGCCTGATCCGGAAGGGAGACACCCTGCTGATCGACCTCTGGGCGAAGCTGGATGAACCGGACGCGATCTTCGCGGACATTACCTGGTGCGGATTCGTGGGAAGCGATCCGCCGGCTGAATACGTGAAGATATTCGAAATCGCGCGGGACGCGCGGAACGCGGCCGTGTCCTTTGTCCGCAAACGCTTCGCCGAGGGCAGGCCCTGTTACGGATGGGAAGTGGACGACGCCTGCCGAAAGGTGGTGAAGGACGCTGGATACGGTCAATATTTCATTCACCGGACCGGCCATTCCATAGGCGAGAACGTGCACGGAAACGGCGTGCACATCGACAACCTGGAAACCAAGGAGGAGCGCAGGCTGATTCCCGGCATCTGCTTCTCCGTGGAGCCGGGCATCTACCTTCCGGAAAAAATGGCGGTACGCACCGAAGTGGACGTTTTCATCACGCTCCGCGGGGAGGTCGTGGTGGCGGGCGAGGAGCAGAACGAACTGATCCGGATAGAGGCATAAGGAGGCGGCATGACTTGGACCCTGTGGGTGATTCTGGCCTATCTCGTCGTCCTGATGGGATTCAACATCGTCCGTTCCCGCCGCGTGAAAACCAAGGACGATTTCATGGTCGCCGGCCGGTCCCTTTCCATCCGTGTCATGGTTTTCACCCTGATATGCACCTGGATCGGATCCGGAACCTTCATCGCGGGCGCTGAATACGCCTACAAGGCCGGATTCAGCTCGCTCTGGCTTCCCGCGGGCGCCTGGCTCGGCATCGCGCTCATCTATTTTCTCGCGGCCAAGATACGCACTTTCGGCCAGTACACGATCGGCGACATCCTGGAAATCCGCTACGGCCGGTTCGCCCGCGTGTTCGGGGCGGTCGCGCTCATCATCGCTTTCGTCACCATTGTCAGCTATCAGTTCCGCGCGGGCGGGTACATCCTCAACGTGGCCACGGAGGGACGCATTTCCGTGGAGTGGGGCCAGGCCATCGCCGCGTTTTTCGTGATCGCGTTCACGGCTCTGGCCGGCATGATGGCCGTGGCGTACACCGATCTGCCGAACGGCATCCTCATCGTGACCGCGTGTGTGGCGGCCGTTCCCTTTGTCATCGCGAACGCCGGAGGCCTGGCGCAGGCGAAGGCGGCCCTGCCGCCCGGTCATTTCCAGGTGTTCAGCCCGGATTTCGGGGCCCATCCGGGCCTTAAGGCGTTCAGCTATTTTCTCGCCACCATGATGCTTCTCATGGGCGTACAGTCCATGTACCAGAAGTTCTACAGCGCGAAAACCCCGAAGGACGCGCGACAGGCTGTCGCCCTCTGGATCGTGGGCACGATCGTGGTCGAGATCGTGGTCGTGGTCATCGCCGTGTTCGCTGCCGCCCGGTTCTGGGGCGACCCGTCGAAGGACGCCGCCTCCATGGTGCTTCAGGCCGCGAAACACATGGTGCCCGCGCCTGTCGGGCTCCTGCTGCTCGCCGCAGCGTGCGCGGTTGTGATTTCTACCGGCATGAATTACCTGCTGTCGCCCAGCACGAACGTGCTCCGGGACATCCTGGAACCGTTCAGCAGGACCAAGCCTGACGCGGCCCGCTCCGTGGCTGTACAGAAGGCCGTGGTGGTTCTTCTCGGGCTCGCGGCATTCGCCATGATTTTCATCCCCACCGTACTGCACAAGCCCATATCCGTACTGAAGTACAGTTATTTCGCGTATACCATGTACGGTGTGTCGATCACGCCCGCGCTTCTCGCGGCTTTGGCCTGGAAGCGGGCGACCAAGCAGGGGGGAGTCGCGTCCATCGTTTCAGGCGCCCTGACAGCCCTCATCCTGGAGATTCTGGTTCCGGCCGTATGGCCCGGGGTTATGCGGGGCGGGGATCCGTGGGGAATTCCCTCCATTTTCCCGGCTCTGGCAGTGTCCATTTTCAGCCTGGTGGCGGTCAGCCTGCTGACCCCGAAACCGTCTCCTGCCGAGCTGGTAAAACTTTTCCCGGCAAAGACTTGACAAAACGGTTAATTTGTGTTATAATACGGTCCGTTGCGCGCCAGTAGCTCAATTGGATAGAGCGTTGGCCTCCGGAGCCAAAGGTTTTGGGTTCAACTCCCAACTGGCGTACAAAAGCCCTCG
>JAFGAX010000063.1 GCA_016933415.1 bacterium | reverse complement strand
GATCCGAGACCCAGGTCCGCGGCCAGGCGCCGCACGGATTTTTCCTCCGGGCCGTCGCCCACGGCGCAGAAAACGGCCCGGTCCGTCCTGTCGAGCACGATGCGTGCCGCAGCCAGCAGGTTCGGATAATCCTTGTGCCCGGCCATGGACGCCACAGTGCCGATCAGCACACCGCCGTCCGGGACGCCGATTTCGGCGCGCAGGCCGGCGTCCGGCCGCATGCCGTCGAAGCGGCGGATGTCGATGCCGCTCCGGATGACCTCGAGTTTCCGTCCATCCACACCGTCCGACAGAAGCACGGACCGGATGCCTTCGGATATGCACACGATCCGATCCAAAGCCCGGGCGCGATATTTCATTCGGCTCCACACATTGGCGCCGACGTGGAAATCCACGCGCCGGACCGCGACAATGCGGAGCGACGGCCGAAACATCCGCGCCCAGAGGCAGACCGACAGGCCGTGGCTGGTGTGGGCCTGAAGGATGTCCACGCCGCGGCCGCGGCAGAAGCGCGCGGTCCGGAAAGCCGAGAGCGCGTCGAACTCTCCGGCCAGAGGCAGTACGAGCCTTTCGATTCCCGCGGCCTTGCATCGTCTTTCCAGTTCGGACCCGGATCTGCAGGCGAGCACGGACGGCAAACCCCGCCCGGCCAGGCCGGTGAGGAGCGACCAGACCTGCTGCTGGCCTCCGCGCCATCCCGGGGTTTCGTCCACGTGCAGGACGAAGGGCGGCCGGCCGGGTTCTGCCGGTCCTGCGTCCTGCCGGACGGTCCGGATCGCGCCGGATGTGAATGCATCGGTTTCCGGCGGTATGGTTTCCTGCGGGAGGGGATCCGTCGCGCCGCTCACCGGTCGTCCAGCCATTGCTTCAGGTATTTCAGGTACACGCCGAATGCCGAATTCTTCGCAAGAACAAGGCCGGTCCAGCCGTCCAGGAATCCGAGTTGGAAAAAATACATCTTCAGGAATTTGTGATGACCGTGGAAAAACGCGCCCAGCCGGGTGAAGGCGCGCTTCCGGCCGGGAATCTGGCCGGCGCCGAGGAACGCGTACTGGGTCATTTTGGCCATGTGGGATTCCAGCGTCGGATACGGGTGGTGGAACAGGGGCTCCTGCAGGACGCCGGCCGGCCCGTTCAGAACGACGCGTTCATGCACCGGTCGGTCATTGAAATTCCCGGCACGCCGGTCAAACAGGCGGAGGGGCCGGTCGTTCTGCCACCCGCTGAACCGGACGGGTTTGCCCAGGTAATGGGAGCGCCTGCGGATGCGGTAGCCGGGGAACGCGGGATGCCCGAGCGTTTCGCGGATCCGCGCCGCGAGGGGGGGCGACACGCGTTCGTCCGCGTCCACGGACAGAATCCAGTCGTGCGACGCCGCCTCGACCGCGCGGCGTTTGGTGGGGCCGAATCCCATCCACGGTTCCGTGATCACGCGGCATCCGGCGCCGCGGCAGAGTTCCCGCGTGCCGTCCGTGGATCCGGAATCCAGGACCAGGATTTCGTCCGCCCAGGAGACGGATTCCAGGCAGGCGGCGATGTTCGCGGCCTCGTTTTTCGCCACGATCACGACGGACAGCTCAGGACGCACGGCCCGGCGCCTCCTGGTTTGCGCCCGTGACGCGTCCGGGCTCCGGACCGGATGGACGGCGCAGGTCCGATTCCACGATGGTCCGGATCCGGCGTGCCCGTTTCTCCCAGGTCCATTCCGCGGCCGCCCGGAGGACGTTTTCGCGCATCACCGGCCAGCGATCCTGCTGGGAGAAGAAGCGGTCGATCGCCTCGGCCATCGAGGCCTCGTTTCCCGGCGGAAAGAACAGCCCGGTTTCTTCCTCGCGGATCAGTTCCCGCATGGTGGGCAGATCCGACGCGAGCACCGGAATGCCGTGCCCGAAATAATCGAAGAGTTTCAGCGGGGAGGTGAGGTGCCGGTTGAAAAACGTGTCCCGGAGCGGCAATGCGCCGAGTGCGGCGCCGGACAGGCGGCTCTCCAGGGCCGAACGGTCGAGCCAGCCCGTGACGTCCACGTTGATGCCGGCCGCGATTTCAGCGGCGTGTTTTTTGAAAATCTGCACTTCCGCGGTTGTTTTGCCTCCGATGATGAGCACGGGCGGCCGCGTCCGGGAACGGGCCGCGGCCCTCAGCATCAGATCCACGCCCTTGTGGCTGTCCAGGGATCCGATGTATACGAGCTCACGGGGACTGGAGGCGCCGGAGTCGACCTTCCAGAGCCCGGTTCGTACCACATGAACCGGCACTCCGGGAAAAGTCTTCGCGTACCATTCTTTCTGCGATTCCTGCAGGCAGATCACGGCCGTGAGACCCGTTATGTTTTCACGTTCCAGCCGCTCGAGCCGGCGTTTACGGGAGCGATTGACGTCATCCCGAACGGACAGGTCCGCGTAAAAGTCGTGGCTCTCGAAATAAACGGGAATGCCGAATTCCTCCCGCAGGGATTTGAGCATGGGCAGAAAAACCGGGTTTCTCGCGATGACCGCGTCGACCGCGCCGGACCGGATCAGTCCGGCCAGACCGCGTTTGACCCTCCGGACATGCCAGAAGCGGGCGGGCAGCCAGGACGGGCCGGACACCGCATGTATGTCCAGATTGGAGGGAGGCCTGAAACCGAATTGGGAGCGGATGACATCCGCCGGCTTGAGGGTCGAATTGCGGCGGATGTAATAGTGACACCCGTTGAAGGCATAGGCCAGGGCCATGGCGTTGTACGTCGCGAACGTGAAGCTCGGGGAGGGGGACGGAAAATATCCCGTGTGGGCGTAGGCGACGGGCACGGGTCAACGCTCCCTTCGTCCGTCCGGAGCGCCGGCGGGATGCGGATTTTGCGGCACGCGTTTTTCCGCGACCGCGGCGAGATAGGCCGCCCTGCCCGGGAAGAGTCCGTTCACCAGGCGGTCAAAGGCAAGGGCCGCGCCGTTGACCGGCAGGCGCGCGGAGGCCAGCCATTTCACGACGCGCTTGTTCACGATGCGCTCGATCCGGACCACCCGGAATCCCGTTTCATTGATGCGCGCCGCGAATCCGGCCTCATCGTACGCGCGGAGGTGGCCGCTGCGGTGTACGGCGGCCCCGCATTTCGGACAGCGCACGTTCTTGGCATTCAGGTTTTCACGATAGGGCACGCAGAACACGGCCCTTCCGCCCGGCTTGAGAAAATCCGACATTTTCTTCAGGGCCGCCCGGTCGTCCGGAATATGCTCCAGCACTTCCTGGCAGACGAGGGCGTCCGCCGGTTCCGCCCGGAATCGGAACAGGTCGGCGTGGTGCACGCGGATGTTCCATGCCGCGGCCGCGTCCGAGAAAGCGGCCAGGCTGACGGGGTTCGCGTCCACCGCGGTCACGGACCACCCGCGGCGGGCCATGAGCACGGACATGAAGCCAGTGCCGCAGCCGGCGTCCAGGACGGCCGCGGGCCGCCGCGGGAGCATGCGGAGCAGCCGCCGGTAACGCAGCATCTCGTTCCGGTACCGCCGCGTGCGGGTGTCGGCCGTCCACACGTCGTACAGGGGGGCCGGTTCCAGCGGATGGTCGCAGACCGGCTTCATCGGGCCGCCCCTTTTCGCAGGACGCGGTCGAACAGCCGCGACAGGTCCGCGGCCTGCGACCTGCGGTCGAAGCGCCTGACGAACCGGGAGGAACAGGGCCTGTTCAGCCGTCCACGGCGCCAGTCATCGAGGAGCCGCAGCACGGCGCGCTTCACGGCCGCGGAATCCCCCTGGAAGGCCACGCGGGCGTTCCGGTAGGCGGAAAGCATACGCGTCAGTTCCCCGGGCCCATGGGCGACGGCCAGGATGGGGTTTCCAGTGGCCATGTATTCGAACACTTTCTGGGTCAGGACCTCGGACGCGGCCGTGCCTGTCGCGAGCAGGAGCAGAACGTCGGCCCGCCGCATCACCGAGAGAACGGACCGGTGCGGCTGGTATGTTGAAAATTCCGAGACGCGCATCACATTCGGCAGGTCCCGCACGGCCCTGCGGTTGCCGGTGCCGCCGATCACGCGAAGGCGGAGGCAGTCCGCCCACTCGGGGCGTGTCCGCAGGATGTCCTCAAGCGCGTTCAGGAAAACGGCCGGGTCGCTTTTTCTCGTGAAACGGCCGCAATAGGCGATCGTCAGGCGGCCGGCGGCCGGCTTCGGCTCAGGCCCGGATTCCGGAAAATCGTCCGGATCGTATCCGTTGGGCAGGAAATGGAGAAGCGCGGAGGCGGGCGCCGCAGCCCGGATATTTTTCAGCGCCTGCGGCGTGACTGCGACCACCGCACGGCACCGGCTCAGCGTCTCCTCTTCCGTCCGTTTCATCCGGGCTCGTACGGACGGCGCGACGTTCGGATCCATGGCCCACTCGTCCCGCAGGTCCGCGACCCAGGGGATGCCGGTCCGATCCGCGATTTCAGACGCGATGATCTGAACCGAATGGGGCGGCGACGACGCGAACAGAAGATCGGTCCCTTCTTCCCGGACGATCCGGACCGCGGCGGCCACGGCGGCCTTCCGCCAGGAGATGTGCCGGTCCGGAAAACGCCTGCGTCCGGCCGCGCGCCGCCAGGCGGACGGCATCCATGCCGCCCAGTCCATGACCCGGTGCACACGGACGCCTTCCGGCAGATCCGCCATCAGGGAGGGGTCCCTGACCGGGAGCGGGTGTTTCGCGGTCAGGACCACGGGCTGGTACCCGTTTTCCGGCAGATACTTGACGAATTTCAGAACGCGCTGAACCGCGGGGCCTCCTTCCGGAGGGAAGTGGTAGGCGAGAACCAGGACGCGTTTCATATATTTTTCAGGAGGCGGTAGTTGCGGAAACCGCCGATCGGCCGGCCCCCCAGGATGCGTCGCTCGATGCAGGAGAGGAAACGGTATTTCAGGCGCTCGTGCTTGTGGGGCTGACGCCGCGGGTCGGGTTTTCCGTCTTTTTGAAGCATGTCCGCCCAGTCGAGCCTCGATATTCTGTCCTTCATGACAGCGGGATGCGTACCGGTGAAAACAGCGAGCCTGTCCATGGGTCCGTAGTCAAAAGCCAGCGGCCCCGCGTTATAATGCGATGCCGCGCGTTTCAGTCCCCAGTGAACGGAATCGAGCGCCTGCTTTTTATTCTGCATGAGGCGGGGCGGCCTGACCCAACCGTAATGGTAAATCGTCGCGTCGACTTTGGCCACGCGGAGCGGCCGGTGGCCGCCGGGCTGGCGGGGGTGCTCGTAATGACTGAAGCTCCGGAAGGACTGGGCGCTCTGCCACGAGTGGATGTCCGGCCGATTCCGGATGACGCGGACCTCGAAGGGATACCAGCCGTGACCGTCATGGCAATGGTCATAGTCGCCCCAGAAATGGCGGTACCGGAACAGCAGGCCCTCGACCCCGGGCTTGTCCGCCAGTTCCTCGCAGCGCGCGCGCACCGCGGGCAGATCCTTCTCGTGCGCCACTTC
>JAFGAX010000062.1 GCA_016933415.1 bacterium | reverse complement strand
GTGGCTCCCGGACCACGAAACCCTGATCGGCCGGCTTTTCGACCGGGTGGCCGAAGGCGGCGCCCTGGCCGTGCAGGTGCCCGCGAACAGCAACTCTCCCCTGCACCAAGCTGTGCTCCGGACAGCCCGGTCGCCGGAGTGGCGAGAAACGACGGCCTGCTGTGAAGGCCTGATCACCTACCATAACGCGGATTTCTACTACGACCGTCTTTCGGCGCTTGCGGGACGGGTGGATATATGGGAAACCACGTACTTCCATGTCATGGAAAGCATGCGTGATCTCGTGGAATGGTACGCCAGCACAGGACTCCGCCCCTATCTCGATAGACTGGCCGGAGATTCCGAACGGGAAACCTTTATAAAACAGATACTTGATGAATGCGCATCCGGCTACCCGCTCCGCCGCGACGGACGCGTCCTGTTCCCGTTCAAGCGGCTGTTTTTCATCGCGACCAGGGATTGAAGACGGGTCCGGCCTTCGCCTGCCGGTTCCATTCCGCCACCCCCCTCACGGACGAGTGTCCGGTTTACCCCTGCGCCAAAGAAGCGAATCAATCGGACAAAACCCCTGCGGCGTTCGAAATGATGCTTGCTATTACAGGTAATTTTTAATATCTTCTTTACAACCTTCCATGCATCGCTAATCCGGAGAAAAACATGAGACGTCAGTTCAGGACCGCTATTGCGGGAATGATAATTCTCGGCGCAATTTACCCGGCGTATTCAGCCCCCGGAGTCGCCCAGACCGATCCGGCGACCAACGTGACAACCGTGTCCGCCGTGCTGAACGGGTATGCCTCAATTGCATACGAGGAGGATTGTCCAATCCAGTTTGAAGTCGGAACGGAATCCGGAACATACACGGATTTTTATGACGCGGCCGAGAGCCCGCTGGCCGGCCCCTCTGTGGGTCAGAATTTCACGTATTCTCTCACGGGTCTGACTGCCGGCCAGACGTATTATTACAGGATCTCCATGTTCATTCCGTCCGGCGAATTTTGCATGTATGGTTCCGAAGAGATTTTCACAACCGACGCTCCGCTGTCGGTCGGACTCGCCGCGTTTTCCGGCCGGGCCTCGGCCGGCGGCATCCTGCTGACCTGGACCACGGAATCGGAATGCGGAAATCTCGGATTCGGCATTGACCGCAGGGAGGAGTTTTCGCCCGAATGGACGGTCCTGTCCGATTACACGCGCAATCCTTCCCTGACCGGACGCGGCGACGCCTCCGCGCGGTCCGAATACCGCTACCTGGACTTCACGGCCATGCCCGGCCATTGCTACGAATACCGTATTTCGGACACGGACATGGACGGCAGAATCACGGTACGGCACGAGATCCGGGTC
>JAFGAX010000061.1 GCA_016933415.1 bacterium | reverse complement strand
CTTGAACTGAGATCGAAGAGTAAGAGCTGTAGGTCCGATATGCCGGCATCCTTTCGCCGGCTATCGGACATCTCCGTGAAAATGTCCTATAAAAAATGGACACGTAGTTGTGCAATTGCTGTTTCTTTTTCTTTGAACCTTGAACTTTGAACTTTAAACTCAGATAGAACCATCAGTCTGAATCCGAGAGGAAAATGTAATTTGACAAAGCGGGGGAAAAGAAAAGACTGGTTCCAGGACTGGTCCAACGAATACGACGCCACGCTGGGCAGAATGCGGCGGCATCTGAAAATGCTGGACCTCGTGGTGGCCGTTTCGGGTGTGAAGGACGGAGATCGGGTGCTCGACATCGGATGCGGCACTGGCCTGTTGAGCCTGCGCTTACTCGATGCCGCGCGTTGTACAGTGGTCGGCATCGACAAGTCCCCCGAGATGCTCGCGTGTTTCAGGCGGAAGATCAGGGGGATGGCTCTCGGCAAAAGGGTGGATGTCCGTCGCGGCGACGCGGCTTCCCTGGATCCGGGTCTGGGGCAATTCGACGTGATCGCCTCCACGGTCACGCTCCATCACGTGAAAGACAAGCTCCCCATGATCCGCGCCATCCGGTCCCACCTGAAGCCCGGCGGCAGGTTCGTGCTCGGTGACGTGGACCTCGACACCACCGGCGATCCGGCCGATCTGAAACGCCTCAGCCGCATCCTGGATTTCCTCCGGGAGGAGTGGATGGCCGCCATGGCCGACGCGGGGCCGGACGGTTTCCGGCGCATGTTCGACAACGGGAAGAAGCATGTGTTCAACGACGGGGAATACTGCGTTTCGTTCCGCGAATGGGCCGCTCTGTGCCGGAAGGCGGGGTTTGACGGCGTCACGGTCCGGCCCGTGGTAAAAGGATCGCGATTTAAAGTGCTGACAGCCATAAAATAAATGAGTTCAAAGTTCAAAGTTCAAAGCAAGAGATATGAGTTAAATCGGGCGGCCAGAAGCCTGGTCCTTCTGGTTCTCGTTTTTCTGGATGATTGGGGATTGGGCTTCTGGCCGATCCGACGGGTCGGATTCCCCGCCGCTTGTCTATAATCATTCACAAATATAATTGCTTGATCCCGCGACGTGGGCGGCGGGGTCCTTCATTCCGGTTCCATTCGTCCGTTTTACTCTTTGAACTTTGAACTTTGAACTTTGAACTTAAAAAGGTCCGAACCCAACGCCTGGTTTCGGACCTTTTTTTTATCCCGGGATCATAAGGAAATTTACCCGCAGCATCCCCCGCAGCCGGAACAGGAATGCCCTTCTTCGGGTGCCGACGTCATGTCGCGTTTGGCGAGCGTTCGGTAGAAGCACGATTCCTGACCGGTGTGGCAGGCCGGACCGGTCTGATCGACCAGGAGGAGCAGGGAATCGGCGTCGCAGTCGATGAGAATGCCGATCACCCGCTGGATGTTGCCGGAGGTTTCTCCCTTCATCCACAGCTTCGACCGGGACCGGCTCCAGTAGGTGGCGTTGCCGGTCTCGATGGTGCGTCGCAGGCTCTCCGCGTTCATGTAGGCCTGCATGAGGATTTCCCCGGTGCGGTAGTGCTGGGCGATGGCCGGCACGAGCCCCTGACCGTCGAACTTGACCTCTTTCAGAAGCGCTTCGTCCATTTTCAGTTCAGCATCGGACATGGATGTTTTTCTCCTTCAGATAGCGTTTGCATTCAAGGATGGATTTTTCGCGGAAATGAAAGATCGAGGCGGCGAGGGCCGCGTCGGCCTCGCCCTCGCTGAACGCCAGCCGGATGTGCTCGAGCGATCCGCACCCGCCGGATGCGATGACCGGCACGCCCACCACGCGCGAAACCGCCCGCGTGAGCCCGATGTCGTAGCCGTCGCGCGTTCCGTCGCGGTCCATGCTGGTCAGCAGGATTTCGCCCGCGCCCAGCCGTTCGGCTTCGGCCGCCCATGCCACGGCGTCCAATTCCGTCTCGTCCCGTCCGCCCCGGACGAACACCTTCCAGCCGCCGTCCCGCCGCTTGGCGTCGACTGCGACCACGACCGCCTGGCTGCCGAAACGCGAGGCGCACCGGGTGATCAGGCCGGGATCGAACACGGCGGCGGTGTTGATGCTGATCTTGTCGGCGCCGCCTTCGATCAGGACCCTCGCATCCTCCTCCGTCCGGACGCCGCCGCCCACGGTGAGCGGCGTGAACACGACCTCGGCCGTGCGGCGGACCACGTCGAGCAGAATGTCCCGCTTTTCGGCCGAGGCGGTGATGTCGAGGAACACGATCTCGTCCGCGCCTTCACTGTCGTAGAAACGCGCCTGCTCCACGGGATCGCCCGCGTCCGCCAGGTCCAGAAAACGGACGCCCTTCACGACGCGGCCGTCCTTCACGTCGAGGCAGGGGATGATTCGCTTGGCCAGCATGTCAGGCGGCCGGTTTCTTGTTCAGGATTTCCTGGATCAGGCCGAGTATCTTCACCGGCGATTCCATGCCCTTCATCCGGTGCTCGTTGGCGCCGAGCGCGAACGAGCGTTCCACGTCCTTCTCCTGGCCCATGACGGAAAAAATCACGACGGGGATGTCCCGGGTCGCGGCGTCCGAGCGGATGTTGTGCAGCACTTCGTGCCCGCTCATCCTGGGCAGGATGAGGTCCAGCAGAACCAGGTCGGGCTTGCGTTCCCGAATCATCTCCCAGCCGGTCTGGCCGTCCGGCGCCTCGATGACCGTGTACCCGGCGTTCTGCAAAACCCCCCGGTAGATCAGGCGGAAAACCGGTTCATCCTCCACGAGCAGTATTGTCGCCTGGTTTTTACCTTCCATCGGTAGTCTCCGTTCGTTGGTTTTCCGCCAGCGGTATGGTGAACCGGAAGCAGCTGCCCCGCTCGGGCGAGGAGGTCGCGCTCAGATCCCCTCCCTGCAGTGTCATGAATTCCCTGGCGATGAACAGCCCGAGTCCGCTGCCGCGCTTCGGATCCGGCGCGCCGTGCAGAACCATGTTCCGCTTGAAGAGACGTTTCTGCAGTTCGGCCGGAATGCCGGGCCCGGTGTCCTGAAAATCGATCCGGCACCGGCCGTCCTCCTGCCGCAGACGGACGGTGATGCCGCCCGTTTCCGTGAATTTCAGGGCGTTGTGGAGAATGTTGCTGAACGCCTCGTACAGTTTGTCGCGGTCGGCCATGGCCTCGATCCGCCGGCCGCCGCCCTCGATGCGGAGGGAGAGCCCCTTCTCCCGGAACGACGAGCGGTGGTCGCGCAGCACCTGGGCCAGAATCCGCTTGAGGTTCCACGGCTTGACATTGGCTTCGACCACGCCCCGCTCGATGCGCGACACGTTCAGCAGGTCGTTGACGTTCCGGTAGTTGCGGAGGCTGATGTCGCGCATCAGGAGCAGGTATTCCTTCTGCTCCGGTGTGATCGGCCCCGCGATCCCCGACAGCAGGTTGTCGATGCATCCGAGCACGCCCGCCACCGGCGTCTTGAGCTGGTGCGACACCAGCGAGACGAAGTCCGTCTTCATCTGGTCGATTTTCTTGCGGTCCGTGATGTCGCGGGCGTTGATCGTGAAAAAGATGTCGTCCCGGACCACCCAGGAGGAGAGGGAGAATTCCATGGGGAATTCGCTCCCATCCTTGCGGAGCCCGACGGTCTCGGCCGTCCGGCCGGACGTGTCCTTCTCCTCGGTCAGCACCATCCGGTCCATTTCAACGGCCAGGGCCTTGCGCTGGGGCTCGACAATCAGCTCCAGGACGGGTCTCTGCTCGATCTCCTCGGCCGTGTAGCCGAACATGCCGGCCGCGGCGCGGTTCCAGAAAACGATCCGCATCCGGATGTCGGCGATGATGATCGCCTCGACCGCGGACACCACGACCGACCGGTACCGTTCCTCCGAATCCCGCAGAATCCGTTCGCGATCGACCTTGTACAGGGCCAGTTCCACGCAGGCCTTGAGCTCGTCCTCGAAGAAGGGCTTGGAGATGAACCCGAGCGGGTCGACGGTCTTGGCCCGGTCGATGATCTGCTCGTTTCCGTAGGCCGTGATGAAGACCACGGGAATGTCGAACCGGTCCCGGATGACTTCCGCCGCCTCGATCCCGTCCATCCGGCCATCCCCGAGCATGATGTCGAGAATGACCAGGTCCGGCCTGAGCCGGCCGGCCAGCTCCACGGCTTCCTCGCCCGAGTGGGCGGTTCCGGCCACGCTGAAATGCATCCGCTCGAGATGATCCCTGAGCTCGGCGGCGATCAGGACCTCGTCGTCCACCACCAGCAGTTTCTTCATGACGCCCGTCCGGGTTGCGGCGGTCCGAAGCGCCGGATCGCTTCCGCCAGGTCGATCCGGCCCTCATAATAGGCCTTGCCGACGATGACGCCCCGGATCCCCGGGATCCGCAGGCGGTCGACGGCTTCGATGTCCTCCATCCGTCCCACGCCGCCGGACACGATGACCGACAGGCCCGTGCCCTCCGCGATGCGGGCCGCGGAACGCGCGTCGGTTCCGGCCAGCATGCCGTCCGCCGATATTTCCGTGACCACGGCAAGCTTCACGCCGGCGGATTCCATGTTCCGGGCGAAATCCAGGGCGTCCCGGCCGCCGTCCTCGGTCCATCCGGCCACCGAGACCCGGCCGTTCCGTACATCGATGCCTGCGACCACGGCGTCCGGCCCGTGCGCCGCGACAGCCTGAGTGACCAGGTCGGGATCACGGACCGCCGCGGATCCCAGCACCACGCGTCCCACGCCGCGTTCGAGCCAGAACCGGATCCGATCCCGATCCCGAATGCCGCCCCCGAGCTCCACCGAGGCCCGCACCGAAGAGGCGATGCGTTCCACTGCCGCGGCGTTCACGCCCGGCCGGCCGAACGCGCCGTCCAGGTCCACGACGTGTATCCAGTCCGCTCCGGCGGATTCCAGCGCGGCCGCCGTTTCCTCCGGCCGGTCCGAATACACGACTGCCGATTCCTCTCGTCCCTGCGTCAGGCGGACGACCCGGCCGCCCAGCAGGTCGATGGCGGGTATGATCTGCATCTCTCTCCTAAAGGCCCGTGAAATTCGACAGGAGGCGGAGGCCCGCCGCCTGCGATTTTTCCGGATGGAACTGGATGCCGAAAAGCCGGTCTTTCCGTACGGCGGAGGCGAAGGAGACGCCGTATTCGGTTTCGCCGGACACCAGCCGGCCGTCTTCGGGAACGCCGTAGAAGGAATGCGCAAAATAGAAGAAGGTGCCGTCCGGAATCCCTTCCCAGAGGGGAGATGCGTCCCTCCGGGACAACGTGTTCCAGCCCAGGTGCGGTATTTTGCGGCCCGGAGCGAAACGGACCACTCTTCCCGGAATGACGCCCAGGCCGCGGATTCCCGGGTCCTCCCCGCTGGCTTCGTAGAGCAGCTGCATGCCGAGGCAGATCCCCAGGAAGGGACGGCCGCCGGAGGCGGCCTGCGCCGCGGCATCGGCCAGGGGAGCCAGCAGAGATTTGGATTCCAGGGATCGGACCGCCTTTCCGAACGCGCCGACGCCGGGGAGCACGATTTTGTCCGCGGCTTCCACGTCCTTCGGACTTCCAGAAATCCGGACGTCCGCGCCCAGGGACTCGAGCGCCTTGGTCACACTGCGCAGATTGCCGGCGTCGTAATCCACGACCACGATCATTTACAGCGTCCCTTTCGTCGAGGGGACCGCGGCGTCGCCGGGACGGACGGTAACGGCCTGACGCAGGGCCAGTCCGAGCGCCTTGAACAGGGCCTCCAGGCTGTGGTGGATGTTGCCGCCGCGGATCAGATCCAGGTGGACCGTGAAGGCGCCGGCGTTCGACAGGGCGCGGCAGAACTCGATGACCGAATCGCCGCGGAAATTGCCGATGTCCGAGAACGGCGCGTCGAATCCGCATTCCGCGTGGGGCCGGCCGGAGAGGTCCACAACCGCCCGCGCCAGCGCCTCGTCCATGGGGCAGTAGGCCCAGCCGAACCGGACGATGCCCCGCTTGTCCCCGAGCGCCTTGCGGAAAGCCTCGCCGAGGCAAAGGCCGACGTCCTCCACCGTGTGGTGGTCTCCGGTCTGCAGGTCGCCCCGGGCCTCGACCTCGAGATCGAATCCGCCGTGGCGCGACAGGGACTCGAGCATGTGGTCGAAGAATCCCACCCCGGTCGTGACGGCCGATGCGCCGGTTCCGTCCAGCGAGAGGCGGACGCGGATGTCCGTTTCCTTCGTTTTGCGGGAGACTTCTGATGTACGGGGCATCTTTTCACTCCCTCTGAAATTTGACATCTTTCTCAAGTTCAAAGTTCAAGGTTCAAAGTTCAAAGGAAAAAACAGGAAAACCGGACTTCTCAAGATGCAATGACGTTTTGAATTAAATATCTTTTCTAACTTTGAACTTTGAACTTTGAACCTTGAACTTTTTTCACCACACGATGCAGCGCCGCGAGGAATGCTTCGTTCTCGTCCGGCTTGCCGACGGTCACACGCAGGCAGTTCTTCAGCAGGGGGTGCGCCTCGGTGGGCCGCACCAGAATGCCTTCGGCCCTGAGGCCGTTATACACGGCGTCCCCGTCCGGCGTCCGCATCAGGATGAAATTCGCCGCGCTGGGGAAGGGCGTGATCCCCGGCACGGAACGGAGCGCCCCGGACAGGCGGTTCCGCTCGGAGAGGATGCGGGCCACCTGCTCCGCGACCCATTCCGGCCGGTCCAGGAGCTTGAGGGCCGTCAGGTTGCTCATCAGGTTCACATTGAAGGGGATGTTCACCTTTTTCAGCTCGGCGACGACGGACGGGTGGCCGATGAGGTAGCCGAGCCGAAGCCCCGCGAGGCCGAAGGCCTTGGAGAAGGTCTTGAGGATGACGAGGTTCGGATGCCGCTCGATCAGCGGGACCGCGGTTTCGCCCCAGAACTCGCCGTACGCCTCGTCCCAGGCGACCAGGCCGGACGTGCCGCGGCACACGGCCTCCAGAAAGTCCGGGGGTACAGTGTGCCCGGTCGGGTTGTCGGGCGAGCAGACGAAGGTCAGCCGGGCGTTTCGGGAGGCGGCGAGCACCTTCGGACCGTCAATGGAGAAATCGGGATCCTGATCCACGGGGATCACGGTTCCGTGCGCGATCCGAGCCGCGGTGTCGAACAGCGAGAAAGTCGGCGGCGAGATCACCACGCGGTCGCCGGGCGACAGGAGGGCGGTTCCCAGCAGATAAAGGATCTGGTTGGATCCGTTTCCCAGCAGGATGCGGTCCGGTTCCACGCCGAGACGGGCCGCCAGCTTCGCGCGAAGGTCCGGGGGGTCGTAGACCGGGTAGCGGGTCCATTCCAGGCTGCGCATGGACTCGAGTATGTCGTCCTTCCATTCGGCGGGTATGTCGTAGGGGTTCTCGTTCTGGTTGAGCTTGGCGATCATCTCGCCCTGCGGCGGCGCGGAATACCCCTTCAGGGACCGGATCAGGGGACGGAAGTTGCCGAGCGCCGATTCGACCGCGGATTCCGGCCGAGGACTTCCCGGTTCGGCGGATTTCAGGCCCGTTCCGGCCGTTTCATTCGATGCGTTTTCGGACGGCGTTGACATGGGCGTCCAGGCCCTCCATGGCTGCGAATTTCATGATCGGTTCCGCGTCGCGCTGGAGCGCGCGGCGGCTCCAGGAGATCAGGCTGCTCGTCTTCAGAAAGTCGTCCGTCCCCAGCGGGGAGGAGAACCGGGCGGTCGTGTTGGTCGGCAGGATGTGGTTCGGGCCCGCCCAGTAATCGCCCACGGTTTCCGGGGACCAGTCTCCGAGGAAGATCGCGCCGGCGTGCCGCACGGATTCCACGAGTTCCCAGGCGTTTTTCGCGTGAATGCCCAGATGCTCGGGCGCGAGCCGGTTGACCAGGTCCACGGCCTCTTCCATCGACTTCACGCGGAGGATGCCGCCCCAGACCCTGAGCGACGCCGCCACGATCGGTTTCCGGTGCAGGGGCTCGGCCTGTTCCGCAACGGCCCCGCGGACGCCTTCCGCGAGAGCGGCGTCCGGCGTGACGCACACCGACGACGCGGTCGGATCGTGTTCCGCCTGCGCCAGCAGATCCGCGGCGATGAAGGCCGGATCGGCCGTTTCGTCGGCCAGAATCACCACTTCGCTCGGACCGGCGACCATGTCGATCGCGACCGTTCCGAACACCTGGCGTTTCGCCTCCGCGACATAGAGGTTGCCCGGTCCCACGATCTTGTCCACGCGGCGCACGGTTTCGGTGCCGGCCGCGAGCGCGGCCACGGCCTGGGCCCCGCCGATGCGGTAGAATTCCGTGAGTCCCAGAACGCCGGCCGCCGCGAGAATCGAAGGATGCGGATGGCCTTCGGAACCGGGCGGCGATACCACGGCGATCTCGCGCACGCCTGCGACCTGGGCGGGCACCACGGCCATGAGCAGGGAGGATGCGTACGCGGCCCTTCCGCCCGGCACGTACACGCCCACCCGGTCCAGCGGCCGCACGCGCTGTCCCAGCATCACGCCGTCCGATTCCCATTCGATCCAGGACCGGCGGGCGCCCCTGCCGTGGAAACGGCGGATGTTCTCCGCGGATCGCCGGAGCACATCGAGGAAAGCCGGGTCCGCGGCATCCATGGCCGCGCGGATCTCCGGTTCGGGAACGCGGATGGCGTTTTCCGGAATTTCCACCTTGTCGAATTCCCGCGTGTACCGCAGAACGGCCTCGTCGCCGTGTTTCCGCACGTCGGTGATGATGTCCTGCACCGCGTTCCGGACCTCGCGGGAGGTTTCTTCCCGGCGGGTTTCGAGACGTTTCAGAAACCCGTCAATGCGGCCGCCTTCGTAGATCTCGATCATCTCGCTTCTCCGCTCAGGGAATGACCTTGTTCAGGGGATATTCGATGATGTCCCGGGCGCCCGCCCGCCGGAGCCGGGGGATCAGTTCGCGCACGGTGGCCTCGTCCACGACGATCTCCACGGCCACCCATTTCGGGTCGTACAGGTGGGAGATGGTGGGATTCTTCATGGCGGG
>JAFGAX010000060.1 GCA_016933415.1 bacterium | reverse complement strand
GGGCCTGCCGGCCCACCCTACAATTGGCTGATTAAACCATCATACTCCCAGTGAACCGTTTCTATTCCCCCATGACCTTGATGATCAGCCGTTTCCTCCTCCTCCCGTCGAACTCCGCATAGAAGATCTGCTGCCAGGGGCCGAGGTCGGGCTTGCCGTCGGTGACCGGGACGATGACCTGGTGATGCGCGAGTATGCTTTTCAGGTGCGCGTCGCCGTTCGTCTCCCCGGTGCGGTGGTGCCGGTAGTCCTCCTTGAACGGCGCGAGCCCTTCGATCCACGCGTCGAAATCCGTCTGGATTCCCGGCTCATCGTCATTCACGATCACGCCGGCCGTGATGTGCATCGCGGACACGAGCGCCATGCCCTCGCGGACGCCGGATTTCAGCACCGCCGCCTCGACGGCGTCCGTGATGCGGACCAGTTCGCGCTTCGATTTCGTCTGGAACCAGAGATACTCGGTGTGGAATTTCATGTCAGCCTCCGGCCTTTTCAATACACCCGCGTGGTGAACAGGTGAAATATAGAAAAATCCCGGTGAAAAACAAAGGGCGGCCCCGAAACGGGACCGCCCTTGAGAATCGTCCGAAAAACCCGAAGGCGCCGATGCGCTACCGCTTGACGAGAGACGGCACGGGTTTCTTGCTGTTGCCGATCGCCCAGACCAGGCCGGCCAGCAGCACGCCGACGACGACCCATCCGGCCCATCCGAGCTCCTGATACTGGACCACGATGGGCGCGATGATCAGCGACACCAGGTTCACGACCTTGATCATCGGGTTCAGCGCCGGTCCGGCCGTGTCCTTCAGGGGATCGCCGACCGTGTCGCCGACCACGCTCGCCTTGTGGCGCTCGGAGCCCTTGCCGGTGTTCTTCTTCAGGTCGCGCGGCTCGTCCTCGATCATTTTCTTGGCATTGTCCCAGGCGCCGCCCGCGTTCGACATGAACACGGCGAGCAGCTGGCCGGACACGATGATGCCCGCGAGGAATCCGCCCAGGGCCTCGACCTTGAACACCAGGCCGACAATGACCGGGGTCAGCACGCCCAGCATGGCCAGGCTGACCAGCTCCTTCTGCGCCGCGGAGGTGGAGATGTTGACGGCGGCCCGGTAATCGGGTTTCACCCTGCCCTTGAGCACGCCGGCCTTGAACTGGCGCCGCACTTCCTCGACGATCAGCGAAGCCGCGCGGCTGACCGCCTGGATGCAGAACGACGAGAACAGCCACGGCAGTGCCGCGCCGATGAGCATGCCCACGAACACCATGGGCTCGGACACGCGGATGCCGCTCGCGAGCGCCATGGGATCGATCTTCGAGACGTCGGTGATGAACGACCCGAACAGCGAAACCGCCGCGATGACCGCGGAGCCGATGGCCACACCCTTGGTGATGGCCTTGGTCGTGTTGCCGACGGCGTCCAGGTCGGCCAGGATCTGGCGGGCCTCGACGGTCGACTTGTCCTTCTTGCCGGACCAGGCCATCTCGCCGATGCCGTTCGCGTTGTCCGCGATGGGCCCGAACGAGTCCATGGCCACGTTGTTCCCGGTCAGGGTCAGCATGCCGATGCCGGTCATGGCCACGCCGTACAGGATGTAGGCGACCTTTTCGGCGAGCGTGACGTCCATGGTTCCGAAGATCAGGATGGAGCCGAAGATGGTGGCCGCGATGACGATCACCGACCAGACGGTCGATTCAAAACCCACGGACAGCCCGGTCAGAATGGTCGTGGCCGGGCCCGTGTTCGTGGAATCCCGGATCTCGTTGACCGGCCGCTTGTGGGTGCCGGTGAAATACTCGGTGAGCCGGTCGATGAGCATGGCCAGCATCACGCCGATCGCGGTGGCCGCGAAGGGCCGCCACCAGCCGCCGGGAACGTTCGCCATGTAGAAGTAGCCCAGGCCGCCGAACAGGGCGATCGAGATGACGGCCGACGTGAAGAAGCCCTTGAAAATCGCCTTCATGGCGTCGCCGCTCTTGCCCGGTCCGCCCTTCACCGCGTACGTGCCGATGATCGAGCAGAGCACGCCGATGCCCCGGACAAGCAGGGGATAGACGATCCATTCCATGTGGCCTGTCATGTGGAACAGCGCCAGGCCGAGGATCAGGCCGGCCACGATGGTCACTTCATAGGATTCGAAGATGTCGGCCGCCATGCCGGCGCAGTCGCCGACATTGTCGCCGACCAGATCCGCCACCACGGCCGGGTTCCGGGGGTCGTCCTCGGGAATGCCCGCCTCGACCTTGCCGACCAGGTCGGCGCCCACGTCCGCGGCCTTGGTGTAGATGCCGCCGCCCACGCGCATGAACAGCGCGAGCAGGGTGCCGCCGAACCCGAATCCGAGCAGGGCGTCCGGCGCCGCGATGCCGAGTATGATGAAGATGATGGTGCCGCCGAACAGCCCCAGGCCGTCGGTCAGCATGCCCGTAATGGTGCCCGCGCGGTAGCCGATGCGCAGGGAGTCGCCGAACGACTTGTGGGCCGCGGCAGCCACGCGCACATTGGCCTGCACTGCCATGCGCATGCCCAGCTGGCCGACCATCAGGGAGAAGCCGGCGCCCATGACAAAGGCCAGTGCCCGCGCCAGGCCGATGATCAGCCGGACCGTCTCCTCGGGAAGGCCGGCGAAGCGTTCCATCGCCTCCGCGGAGGGGGGCACAATGTACACCGAGAGGAAGAGGGCCACGACCAGAATCCCGATCATGGGCAGAATGGACTTGAGCTGGCGCTTCAGGTAGGTGTCGGCGCCGTCGCGGATCGCGCTCCAGACCTCGATCATTTTGGCCGATCCGCGGTCTTCCTTGAGAATCTGCCTGCGCAGCATGAGCGCGTAGAGCAGACCCAGGATGGCGATGCCGAGAACGCACAGAATCGCCACCTGTTCAAACGGGGTCAGACCTTGCAGCATGGGTGGATTGAACCTCCTTGCGAAAAGAGATGGGTTCTATTTTCAGATATACCAATGACTTAGGGTATGTCCGAAAACAAAAATTTAGACGATAAATATACTGACAAATTCATTCAATGTCAACATTGTTCTTGATTTTATTCAAAAGATTTGCTAAAATAAAAAGTTTTATTAATTTGAAAGCATCGCATGGAACGCACCCTTCAAATACAGAACAAACTCGGCCTGCACGCGCGGCCGGCGGCCCTTCTGGTGGAAACCGCCTCCCGGTTCGACGCCGACGTGCAGGTCATCAAGAGCGGCAATTCGATCAATGCCAAGAGCATCATGGGCGTCCTGATGCTGGCCGCGGAACAGGGCAGCAGTCTCACGTTCCGCGCCAGGGGGCCCCAGGAGACCCAGGTCCTGGACGCCATCGAAAAACTTCTGAACGACAAATTTCACGAGGAATGAATGGCCACCCTCAACGCCAAATCCATCCGGACCGCGGACCGGTCTTCCATGTTTCCCAAGATCCTGGAATTCCCGGATCAGCTGAAAAAAGGCTGGGCCATCGCCGGGGCGTCGCCCGTTTCCGTCGATTTCGGCTCGATCCGGAACATCGTGTTCAGCGGCATGGGCGGGTCGGCCATCGCCGGCGACATCCTCAAGTCCGTTCTGGGCGCGGGCCTGCGCGTGCCGATGGCCGTGAACCGGGGCTATGACCTGCCCGCTTTCGCGGACAGCGGAACCCTGTTCATCGCGTCGAGCTATTCCGGCAACACCGAGGAGACACTCTCCGCGACGGAGCAGGCCGTCGGCCGGGGCTGCCGGGTGCTGTGCGTCACGTCCGGCGGCCGCATCGCCGAGATCGCGGAATCGAAACATCTCGACCGGGTCCTCATCCCGGCCGGATACCCCCCGCGTTCGGCCCTGGGCTTCAGCCTCGGCGTCCTGCTCCAAATTTTCGACGGGTTCGGCGTGAGCCCCGTGTCGAAAGAGGCCTTTGACCGCGCGGCCGCGTTCATGGCCCGTGAAAGCGTGAAAATGGCCGACCTGAAGAATAAAAGCAACGCGGCGGCCCGGCTGGCGAAAAAACTCAAGGGCCGGTTTCCGCTGATCTCCGCGGCCGAAGGGTCGCTCGAATCCGTCGGCTTCCGATGGAAGTGCCAGTTCAACGAGAACAGCAAGATCCACGCGGCCGTCCTGGCCGTCCCCGAGATGTGCCACAACGAGATCGTCGGGTGGAAGCGGCTGGCCGCCACGAAGCCGTATTACGGCGCGCTGGCCGCCGTGCTGCTGCGCTCGCCGGACGAGCACCCGCGCGTCAGGCTGAGGATGAACGTCATCCGCGGCCTGGTGGAGAAGAACCGGGGCAAGGCATACGAGGCGCAGGCCAAGGGGTCGACGGCCTTCGAACGCCTCCTCTACCTCGTGCACCTCGGCGACGTGGTCAGCCTGTATCTGGCGGTGCTGAACGGCGCGGACCCGACCGAAATCGACAACATTAATTTTCTCAAGAAAAAACTCGGCCAGTGACGGCCTCACCCCCTGAACAGGAGCTTTCAATGGAACTGCATCCCTTCACTTCCGAATCGGTGACCGAGGGGCATCCGGACAAAATCGCGGACCAGATCTCGGACGCGGTGCTCGACGCCGTGATGGCCGACGACCCCAAGGGCCGCGTGGCCTGCGAAACCTACGTGACGACCGGCATGGTGCTGGTGGGCGGCGAAATCACCACCGAGACCTACGTGGACATCCAGGACCTGGCCCGGAAGGTCGTCATGGACATCGGGTACACCAACGCGCATTACGGCTTTGACTACGAGACCTGCGCCGTGCTGAACACGATTCAGCGGCAGTCCGGCGATATTTCGATGGGCGTCGACCGCGAGGGCGCGGGCGACCAGGGCATGATGTTCGGCTTCGCCGCCAACGAGACGCCGGAGCTCATGCCCCTGCCCATCATGCTGGCGCACAGGCTGACGCGCCGGCTGGCGGACGTGCGCAAGGAGAAAATCCTCCCTTACCTGCGTCCGGACGGCAAGAGCCAGGTGACCGTCCTGTACGACGGGCAGAAACCGGTGGCCGTGGACACGGTCGTCATCTCCTCCCAGCACGATCCGGACCCGCCGATCGAGCAGCTGCGCAAGGACATCGTCGAGAAGGTGATCCTGCCGGTTCTGCCCCCGGCGCTCACGGACACGAAGAAGCTGAAAACCCACATCAACCCGACCGGCCGCTTCGTCATCGGCGGGCCCCACGGCGACACGGGGCTGACCGGCCGGAAGATCATCGTCGACACCTACGGCGGATACGAGAGCCACGGCGGCGGCGCCTTCTCCGGCAAGGACCCGACCAAGGTGGACCGCTCGGCGTGCTATGCGGCCCGCTGGGTGGCCAAGAACGTGGTGGCCGCGGGTCTGGCGGACCGCTGCTCGGTTCAGCTCGCCTATGCCATCGGCGTGGCCGAGCCGGTGTCCGTACTCGTCCGCGGCCAGGGAACCGGCAAGGTGTCGGACGCCGAGCTCGAACGCAAGGTCAAAAAAGTGTTCGATCTCAGGCCCAAGGGCATCATCGAGCGTTTGGATCTGCGCCGCCCCATCTACCGCAATACGGCCGCGTACGGCCATTTCGGCCGGACCGAGCCGGAATTCACCTGGGAGAAGACGGACCGAACGGAAGAGCTGATCAAGGCCTAGTCCGGTCAGACCCGGCCGGTTCTTCATTCGACTTTCACGACAACCGCTCCGGCCGATGGAACGGCTGTCCCCGCCGGGCGCAATCCGCGGATCATTTTTAACAAAGGAAACGAAATGAATTTTGAAATCAAGGACCCCGGGCTCGCAGCGGAAGGCAGGCGCCGCATCGAATGGGCCGACCAGGACATGCCCGTTCTCAACCTGCTCCGCAAGCGTTTCGAGAAGGAGAAACCGTTCGCGGGCAAGCGCCTGTCCGCGTGCCTGCACGTGACCGCCGAAACCGCCAACCTCGTCCGGACCCTCAAGGCCGGCGGCGCCGACGTGTGCCTGGTGGCCTCCAATCCGCTCTCCACCCAGGATGACGTGGCCGCCGCGCTTGTGAAGGAATACGGCATCGCCGTGCACGCGGTGCGCGGCGAGGACAAGGACATGTATTACCGACACATCCGGACGGCCATCGAGGTGAAGCCCCACGTGACCATGGACGACGGCGCAGACCTCGTGTCCACCATTCATTTCGACTACCCGGACCAGGCGAAGGAAATACTCGGGAGCATGGAGGAAACGACCACGGGCGTGATCCGGCTGCGCGCCATGGCCGCGGACAAATCACTCCGGATCCCGGTCATCGCGGTGAACGACGCCAAGACCAAGAACCTGTTCGACAACCGCTACGGCACCGGGCAGTCCACGGTGGACGGCATCATCCGGGCGACGGACATCCTGCTCGCGGGCAAGACGGTCGTCGTGGCCGGGTACGGCTGGTGCGGCCGCGGGTTCGCCGCGCGCTGCAAGGGCATGGGTTCGCACGTGATCGTGACCGAGGTGGACCCGATCAAGGCCATCGAGGCCGCGATGGACGGATTCCCGGTCATGCCCATGGCCGAGGCCGCGAAGATCGGGGACCTCTTCTGCACCCTGACCGGCGACATCCACGTGCTCCGCAGGGAGCATTTCGAGGTGATGAAGGACCGCGCGATTCTCGCGAATTCAGGCCATTTCAACGTGGAAATCGACCTGGACGGCCTGAAGAAAATGGCGAAGGAAACGCGCACCGGCGTGCGCCGGAACGTCGATGAATTCGTCCTGCCGAACGGCCGGTGCCTGCGCGTGCTCGCCGAGGGCCGGCTGATCAACCTCGCGGCGGCCGAGGGACATCCAGCCAGCGTGATGGATATGAGTTTCTCGACCCAGGCGATGTGCTCGGAATGGGTCGTGAAAAACGCGGGCAAGCTGGAGACGCGGGTTTACGACGTTCCGGCCGAAATCGAGGACTGGGTGTCCCGGCTGAAGCTCGAATCGATGGGCGTGCGCATCGATGAGCTCACCGAGGAACAGAAGGAATACCTCTCGTCCTGGAAGATCGGGACGTAAAGGCTCCGGAACGCGGAACACAGGGTTTTGGCGGCCGCGGCCGCCAAAACCCTTTTCATTTGCGGGGGCGACGCTCGACATGCAGATTATCCCGCTCGCCGCGGACTCCATGGGCGTCCGTTCGATGGCGACCTTCGTGGAAGGCCGCGGCACAGGCATCCTGATCGATCCCGGCGCCGTTCTGGCGGAACGCCGCCGCGGTCTTCCGCCCCACCCGCTTGAAACCGACCGCCTGGCCAAGGCGCTCGGCCGCATCTCGCTGTACGTCAAGGCCGCCCGCATCGTCGCCGTCACCCGATGGGATCCCGAACATGTCCGGTTCGAATCGCCGGAATGGATGAAGGGCAAGCGGCTCCTGGTAAAAAATCCCAATCTCTGTCTCTCCTCCGAGAGCCGCACCCGCGCCTTCGCGTTCCTGAAAACCGTGCGGAACCTGTGCGAGGAAATCAATTTCGCCGACGGAACCGCCTTTTCAGCCGGCGCCTGCAGCGTCACTTTCGGCGACTTCGTCCCGGCCGGACCGGCCGACCCCCGCGAGGCGTCCATTCCGCTGGTCGTCACCGAGGGCGAAGAATCGTTCGCGTTTGCCTCGGCCGCAAAGGGCGTCTATCCGGAGCCGACCGCCCTGTTTCTCGCGTCCGCGAAGCCTTCGGTGCTGTACCTCGACGGCCCGGACTCGAATCCGGCCGAGCGCGGGGTCCGGCGGCCCGCGACCGCGCCGCTCATCCGCCGGATGCGCCGCCTGATCTCCGAATCCGGAAGCCGCCGCATCCTGTACGACCACCACCCCATTCGGGACCCGGAATGGCGGCGCAAGGCCGAGCCCCTGTTTCAGGCGGCGATGGAGCAGGCCGCGGTGCTGCAGACCGCCGCGGAATACCGGGGAGAGGAAATCCTGGATCTGGAATCGAGGCGGATGTCGCTGTACGACCTGGAACACGGCGCGGCCGCCGGGGAATTCGATTTTTCCGGCAGGGGGAGCGCGTGATCAATCCCCTGAAACGCACCGACGTGTTCCGGTGCCGGCAGGAGGCGCACCGCCGGTTCGGCGGCGCGGTTTCGGCCTATCACGTTCTGCGCGAAAAAAAATGCTGGCCGGCGGGCTGTCTCTATTTCGTCTGGCACTGCGTGAAACTGGAAAAAGGCGGCCGCTGTCCGCAGGGCTTCACCATTCCGGGACGGAAATGCAGGGGCTGCACCCATTACGCCGAAGACAAGCTCCATTTCCAGCCCGAACGCCTCATCGAAGGAGCGGCGTACGACGCATTTCTCGAGGATCTGGAAACGTACGAGGCGTGGATTGAGAAAGCGGTGCGGGGCAGGCCGCAGGTCGCGGGCCGCATTGCCACGGTCAAACCCTGGTTCGAGAAAACCGTTTTTCCGGAAGGTGGATCGCGGCTCCGGCTGAGGGGTTATCTGCTGGTCCTGCGCAACGGTTTCATCGGCGTCGAGCCGGTGGACGGGCCGGTCTACGTCCGCGTATCCCCCGGCCTGATGGCGTCTTTCGGTTTCACGGCGAAAATGAAAGTGGAAATGACCGGTGAAATCCGGGAGGACCGGGGCCGCATCGTGGTCTCGCATCCCAAACAGGTGGAAACGCGGGGCCGCGGATGGGGATGGCGGTGGACCGACGAGAAGGCGCTCGTCGCGGTGCATACGGCGTCGCATCTGGACCGCCAGCCCGAGCAGTGCCTGGCCTGCCCCTGGGGCGCACTGGCCGACGTCTCGGACCGCTCCGAGCCCGAGGAACAGCGATACAGAAGCCTGTACTGCCTGAAGGCTGTTGCGGATCCGGATGGATGCTATGTCCATGCGATGGGGAAACTGAGGCGGAAAACGCGGTCAAGTGCGGCGCACCTGGAAGGTGCGTCGCACTTTCCACCTGAAGGGTCTTGAAGGCCTTTCAGGTCCGGGCACCGGGACAAACTCCCGCGGGTTTCAACTGACCCGCGGGAGGTCTTTTTCGATTCAGCCTTTCAGACCAGACTGCCGTGTATATATAGAAAATAAATGATCATCACGGCCCAGTCAGCCGCCATGTGAATGATGATCGGACCGATCACGGAACCCGACTTTTCCCTCAGAATCCCCCAGAAAACGCCCGCCCCGAATATGACCGTTGTGAACAGAATCCCGATGTTCAGGCTGAACAGGCTGGCGGTTGTGACGAAGTGGTAGGAAGCGTAGAAAATTGCGGAAACCACGGCCGAACGGCCGGCGGGCATCCGGCTTTTCAGGCGGTGAAAAAAATAACCCCTCCAGTACAGTTCCTCAACGACCGGATTAATGAAAGACATGACGATCAGAAAAATCAGAAGTTGATCCCGGCCGACCCGCCAATCCCGGAGCAGGGCGCTGATCGCATCCGGATCGATGAGGACACCCCGGAAAAGGACGAAAAACGCCGTCATCGAGATCATGACAACGGCCCCGATC
>JAFGAX010000059.1 GCA_016933415.1 bacterium | reverse complement strand
TTACGGCGAGCACCCCTGCCGGAAAAGAAAACGCTCCGGGAGGTTGTGAACCTCCCGGAGCGTTCGAATGAACGCCGTCTAGAGCGAGTACCCCTGCCGGTAATGCGGTTCCACGTACTCGTTCGCATCGTCGAAGTTCGTCACGCGCATGGCCTCCGCGTCCCATTCGAGCCGCTGCCAGGGAAAGCGCACAGCCAGGTTGCCTGCGAGCGTGGACTCGGCCAGCGGCCCTGCATAGTCGAACGGGGAGCTCAGGTCGCCGATGCCCTTGCAGGCGTTGACCCAGTTCATCTCGTGGCTCGTGGTGATGCGCGGGATGGTCTTGGCCGGCATGGTGTAGGCGCGCATTTTTTCCTCGGGGATGATGCGGGGCGCGGCGCCGTCGAGGTCGTGGAGGATTTTTCCTTTTTCCCCGATGTACAGGGACCCGTTGACCGGAAGATTACGGCCCGGCTCCAGCTCCTCGGGCCTCGGAGGTTTGAGCCCGCCGTCGTACCAGATCAGCCGCACCGGGGGCATGGACTCCCGGGCCGGGAACTCGAATGTGACGATGGATCCGGAGGGAAAAGTTTCGCGGTTGTCGACCTTCTCCCAGATTTCCTTCGGATCGACCAGGGCGGCGACGCTGGCTTCCATGGCCGTGGGTTTGGTCAGCTTCAGCGCGAAATAGGTCGGGTCTATGAAATGACAGCCCATGTCCCCGAGCGCGCCGGTCCCGAAATCCCACCAGCCGCGCCAGGCGAAGGGGTGGTAGACGGGATTGTACTCGCGCATGGGGGAGGGCCCGCACCAGAGGTCCCAGTCCAGCCCGTCCGGACGGGGCATGCCAGCGGGTCTTTCGGCCACGCCCTGAAGCCAGACCGGCCGGTTCGTCCACAGGTGCACCTCGCGGATCGGGCCGATGGCGCCGTCGGCCATCATCTCCGCGATCAGCCGGATGGGTTCCTCGGAGTGGTGCTGGTTCCCCATCTGGGCCTTGACGCCGTAGCGTTTCGCCGCCTGCGCCAGTTTTCTCGCCTCGGAAATGAGCCGGGTGAGAGGCTTCTGGACGTACACATGCTTGTTCATCTGCATGGCGGCCATGGCCGCGACCGCGTGCGTGTGATCGGGCGTCGCGATGATGACCGCGTCGATGTTCCGGTGTTCCTTGTCCATCATGTCTCGGAAGTCCCAGTACCGGGCGGCTTTGGGGAAATGGCCGAACACATCCGAGGCGAGGTTCTCGTCCACGTCGCACAGGGCGGTGATGTTCTCCGTGTCCGACACGGCCTTGAGGTTGGACCGGCCCATGCCGCCCACGCCCACGACCGCGATGTTCAGCCTGTCGCTGGGGCTGAGGGTTCCGGACGTCCTGGAATTTTCGCCCGCACGCAGGCCGGAAGGAAGAATGGTGAAGGCCGCTGCAGCCGCGGTCATGCCGCCGATGAAATCCCTGCGGGTGATCCGTTTTTCCGAATCTCTTTTTTCCATACAGTCCATCCTTATTTGAAGGAAGTGGTTCGACAGGTCCTCTGGGACCTTATCGGCTGTCATCTGGCGGACACGATTTGTACGACTTGACGAACCGGGAAAAACGACGTTTTTATTTAACCAATTAAAGGGACAAAGTCAAGGATTTGTGTGTGAGCGCTGGAAACCGTGATCATCCATTACGGTCAGGGTGAACCCATCGGAGACCGGGGAACTCAAGCGCGGACTCCTTGCATCCGGATTTCGCCGGTGATCATGTGTCAACACTATCAGGAGGAAGCGGTAATCCAAATTTCGTTCTGCGAGTGACCCTTGCCGGTAAACGGGAGATCAAGTACCGGGCCTTCCGGATGACGCATGTGTCCGGGCCGGAATTAAAGTTATGAATGACTCCCGAGATTAAATCATATAGATATGATAAAGCTTCTCCCATTCCTTTTCCAACGGTCAAAATCAGGCACAACGGTATTCTTAACAGATTTTCTATGTAAAGTAACAGTATTCAAGGCCTGGAATATTTTACGAAAAACCCGTTGACATTAAAAAATTAGTTTCGTAACTTGCAAACGTTTGCGGAACCAAAGTACGCCGAATCAACCGAGCGTGAACGGTTCCGCAAGATCGGTTCCGGTCCGTGATCCGGCCGTTCCGCCCGAGACAATCCGGGTCTGCGGCACCCAGCCGAAGCCGAACCCTCTCCCGGTATCCCAATCAGACATGAAACAAACCACGATCAAGGACATAGCCCGTAAAATGGGCGTATCCGTCTCAACCGTATCCCGCGCGCTGTCCGGCCATCCGGATATCAGCGAGGAAACGCGCAAACGGATCGAAGCCCTGGCCCGTGAACTCGACTACCATCCCAACACCCTTGCCAAAAGTCTTCAGCAGAAACAGTCTCTCGTCATCGGCGTCGTGGTGCCCCAGGTCAAGCATTATTTCTTCGCGTCCATCATGTCCGGTATCACCGATGTGGCCTATCAGGCCGGATTCACGGTCATGATCTGCCAGTCCAACGAGGATTTCGAGAGGGAAAAGAGCAACATCGACGTTCTGCTGTCCCACCGTGTGGCGGGACTTCTGATCTCCGTGTCCGTGACGACGAAATCCTGCGAACATTTCGACCGGCTCAAACAGCGGGGCGTGCCCCTCGTTTTTTTCGACCGCGTCTGCCCCGAGGTGGATGCGCCCACCGTGGTGGTCGATGACTACGACGGGGCCTTCCGCGCAGGCGAGTATCTGGTGCAAAAAGGTTACCGCCGGTTCGGCCACCTGGGCGGGCCCGAATTCCTGAGCATCTGCCGCCTCCGGTTCGAAGGATTCCGGGACGCGGTCGCCGGGCTCGGCCATCCCCTCCGGGACGAATGGATCATCCGCGGCGGCCTGAACGAGGAGGATGGCGTGGATTCCATGTCCCGACTGCTCACGCAGGGTGGAGAAAGGCCCGACGCGGTCTTCTGCGTGACCGATCCGGTGGCCATGGGCGCCCTGGTCCGGCTGAAGCAGGAAGGCGTCGGGGTGCCGGATCAGATGGCCGTGATGGGCTTCACCGACAATCCCATGGCCGACCTCATCGAACCGCCGCTGACCACGGTCCGTCAGCCG
>JAFGAX010000058.1 GCA_016933415.1 bacterium | reverse complement strand
TCGTGAAAAAAGTTGTAGCATTTGTCGAAAAATCGTCGTATGATATTTCACGGTCTGATAACCTCCTGATTTGTTATGCTTTTAGGTCGCACTAAAATATAACAAATCTTTTGGTTTTTCGGACCGTTTTTCTTTATTTTCTTGAATTTAACCGGACACTAGTGTATCAATACAATAGCTTGATCCCGCACCGCGGGCCCCGGGGTGAGCGAGCGAATATCAGATGTCTCTTCTCTGCAGATAGAAGATTCGCCGCAACGCGGCACCATTGCCACCTCCCGCGGACCATCGGCCCGCGGGAGGTTTTTTTCGTCCGCTTTGCGGCGTGCCGCCGTGCGCAAGCGTCTTCGGGTCCGCCTGTTACCATGCCGCCTTCGGGCTATTGACATTCAAGGCACTCCTGTGTACATTGATGGTCCCGGCTGTTCCATTTGAAAATCGTGTGCGGACCTCCCGAAGACGGAGTCTTCGACCCTGGGGACATCCGTCCCGTGGAACTGACCAGAAGAAAAACTCGGAATGAATGATGAAAGGAAGCCCTCCTGAAGGTGGGCCTTCGGCCTTCGGGAGATTCGTCGCATGATCCAGATCCGCGATCTGCATTATTCCATCGCCGAGCGCCGCCTGCTCGACGGAGTCGAGTGGATGATCCACCCGGGCCGCCATATGGCGCTCATCGGGCCGAACGGCGCGGGCAAGACCACTCTGCTCCGGATCCTCCACGGGGATCTCCATCCGGACCGCGGGGACATCGTCATGCCCAGGGGGACGCGAATCGGGTACCTGCCGCAGGAGGAAACGGCCTGCGGCAACGGATCGCTCCTCGAAACCGTGATGCGGAGCCAGACGGAACTCAGCCGCATCGAGTCGGAGATCCGGACCCTGCATCATGAATTGTCGCAGGGTACGTCCGACGATCCCGCCGCCCTGAACCGGCTGGGGCATCTGGAGCACCGCTTCACCGCTCTGGACGGTTACGGCGTCGAGCACCGGGCCAAGGGGATCCTGTCGGGCCTGGGATTCAGCCCGTCCGAATTCGGCAGGCCGCTTCCTGAATTCAGCGGCGGATGGCGCATGCGCGCGGTGCTCGCCGGCCTGCTTCTGTCCGAACCGGAGCTCCTTCTTCTCGACGAACCCACCAACCACCTGGATCTGCCCTCCCTGGAATGGCTCGAGCAGTACCTTCGTTCGTTCCGCGGCAGCGTGGTTCTCGTGTCGCACGACCGCTTTTTCATCGACCGCCTGGCAGACGAAATCCACGAGCTCGACCGGGGCCGGCTTACGCATTACACGGGCAATTACCGGGACTACGAGAAGGCCAGGGACGAGGCGGCCGAGCTCCTACGCAAGCGCTGGAAGGAGCAGCAGGACGAGCTGGCCCGCCAGCAGGTGTTCATCGACCGTTTCCGGTACAAGGCCACCAAGGCTGCCCAGGTGCAGAGCCGCATCAAACAGCTGGAAAAGATCGAGCGGATCGAATTGCCGGAGGAACGGCGGTCCTGGTCCTTCCGCATACGGTCCGGAAAGCCGAGTTACCGGGATGTCCTGCACATGCGGGATATGGCTTTCCGGTACGGCGAAGAATGGGTGCTCGAATCCGTGAACCTCTCCATTTACCGGGGGGAAAAAATCGCGGTCGTGGGCGCAAACGGGGCGGGCAAGACCACGCTCACCAGGCTGATCCGGGGCGAGCTGAAGCCGCAGGCGGGGCAGTCCGTTCTCGGAACGAACGTCGTGACCGGCATGTACTCACAGCACCAGGTCGACTCGCTGGACATGGAGAAGACCGTGATCGAGGAGGCCAACTCGTGCGCGTCCGACACGGTTCCCCAGCGCGTGCGCAACGTGCTCGGCATTTTTCAGTTCACCGGAGACGACGTCTTCAAGCCGATCCGGGTGCTTTCGGGAGGGGAAAAGGCCCGGGTGTCGCTGGCGAAAATTCTGCTGTCCGAGTCGAATTTTCTGATCATGGACGAACCGACCAACCACCTGGACATGGTCTCCAAGGAGGCGCTGGAACAGGCGCTCCGGGAATACGACGGCACGTTGCTCCTGATCTCGCATGACCGGTATTTCCTGACCAAGCTGGTGGGCCGCGTCATCGAGGTACGGAACCGGCGGCTGAAGGAGTACGAGGGGAATTACGGCGATTACCTGGACCGGAGGCTGGAGGAGGAGGCGGCCGTGGAAACGGCGGGGGACCCGGCGCCGGCCGTCACGAAGAAGGGAACGGCTGAGCGGCAGGAGACCGTTGCAGCCGGTTCCCTGACCGGCGGAAAACGGACAAAGGAACAGCGGCG
>JAFGAX010000006.1 GCA_016933415.1 bacterium | reverse complement strand
AGGACGTGGACGGGCCATTCCATTTCTGATTCCTCTATCCCCTTGTTGTCCGTTCCTTTTTAAGGGTCGTTCCAGCCTATTTTAAATGAATCCAATGAGTTGAATCCATCCGGTTTTCCGCGAAACAGTGCATTCCCAGCCAACATTTTGCATTCTACGTGTAATTGATTATCTATACTGCTGATACACCGTGACCCAAAACTTTTCGGGCAGAAACACCGCCATTCACTTATATGAGCAAAAAACGAACCATCTCTAATCCTCGCGCGTCTCCGACATATGCCTTGCCCCGCACCTGTGGCAGACCGCGAAAGGGGCCTCTCTCCGGACGGCCCTGAAACGGGCCGCTCTTTCGCCGTTCCAGAGATCCCCGAGGGTTGAATCCAGAACGTTCCCGATTTCATAATCCGGAAAATCCACGCAGAAATTCGCTTCCCCGCCAGGCTGTATGTCCAGCAGTCTTTCCGAATTCGCGCAATCCGGAGGACCGACCGGGGTCACGGCGTCCGAGAACCATACCCGGTACTGATCCTCTGACAGGGGCAGGTACGGGTAGTTGCGTATGCCCCGGAGGCCCTTCCTGTACATGCGGAGCTGTTCGAGAAAAACGTCGAAATCCACGCCTGACGTCTCGTGCCTGAAGCCCCGCCACGAGAATGCCGTGACGCCGAGCTTTTCCGCCATCTGTTTCTCGTAGCCGGCGCCCACGGCTGACGGGACGTAATAATAAGGAACCATCACCAGCGTGCCGATCCCCAGGCGCCGGGCCGTATCGGGCATGGATCCCAGTCCGGCCACGGACCATGGGCTCACGGTGAAGCAGATCGACCGGCTGATCCGGACTCCCGCCTTTTCTTCGAGTTCGGAAAGCCGGCGGAGTCCCTCCTCGATCCGGCTGAAACATCCCGGCACGCCGCGCACGGCCTCATGCACATCCGGGGGCCCGTCCACGGAAATCGTGACGTGAATTCGACCGAGACGGACCAGGTCCGCGGCGAAATCCGCGAGCCGGGTGCCGTTGGTGTCGATGGACGTGAATAGGCCTTTTCCCCGGATGTGGTCGAGAAGATCCGTCAGTCCCGGCATGAGGAACGGCTCTCCGCCCCGTATCAGGACGGATTCAAGCCCGGCCGCAGCGGCCTCGTCCACCACTCGTTTCCAGTCGTCCAATGTCATCGTCCGGGGGACGGTCCGTGCTTGCTCGCCGCGGTCGTTACGGGCATATCCCTCCCCGCTCCATTGGCCGCACATGCGGCATCTCAGATTGCATGCGTTGGTCACGGTCAGGGAAAGCATGCGGGGGAAGGGAGTTTCGGGACTTCCGGACAGGGGCATTGTCATTCTCCAATCTGATCAGGGTCTCGCTCATCGCTGGAGAGGCGGCGTGCCGCCAGCAGTAGAATCAAACCGCCGGGTCCGGGTTTGAAACGGAAAACGGCGGCCCCGCAGGCCGCCGTTTCGATGGTTCCATGGAATCTGTGGAGCGAGAACCGCTATTTCAGGTAAAGGACTCTCTGCGAATGAAACAGACCGCCGGCCTGAAGGACGATCATGTACACACCCGCGGGCACCGGAAGCCCGGCGTTATCCGTCGCGTCCCAGGTCAAATTGTACGTCCCCGCCTTTTTCGCGGCCTTGGAAAGCAGTTGACGGACGACGCGCCCGTTCGAATCCAGAACCGAGAGGGAGACATCGGAATCATCGGTCATGCTGAAGGACAGCCGGGTTTCTGGATTGAAGGGATTGGGATACGCGGGAGAAAGCCGGGTCCCGGCAGGCCGAAGGGTTTCTGTGTAGACGACCCGGATCTCGTGCCGTACCGTGATTCTGCCGTCCATGTCCGTGTCCGAAATACGGTATTCGTAGCAATGGCCGGGCATGGCCGT
>JAFGAX010000057.1 GCA_016933415.1 bacterium | reverse complement strand
TGGACGCGAAGGATGAGTTCTTCGCGGCCCTGCGGGGCATCACCGATCCGGAGGAGAAGCGCGAGGCCATTACGCAGACGTTCTACAAACATGTGTTCGGCCGCATCGTCCGCGAGAGCGGAGCGCGCTTTCTTCTTCAGGGCACGATTCTGACCGATGTGGACGAAACCGTGGCCGGTATCAAGCGCCAGCACAACGTGTTCGAACAGCTCGGCATCGATCCCCAGGAGACATTCGGCTACCGCATTCTTGAACCGTTGATCCAATTGCGCAAGGACGGCGTCCGCAAGGTCGGGAAGGCGCTGGGCCTGCCGGTGGAATCGTTCAAGCGAATTCCGTTCCCCGGGCCCGCGCTCGCGGCACGGGTGATCGGCGAGGCCTCGCCGGATCGCATCGAGACCGTGCGCAAAGCCACGGTCATCGTCGAGAAGGCCCTGTGCCGGACAAAGGCCTTCCAGTACATGGCCATTCTGCACGCGGACCGCGTGACCGGAATGCGGGACAATAAAAGAGAATTCGGCCAGCAGATCGAGATCCGGTGCTGGGACAGTCTGGACGCGCGCAAGGCCAGGCCGACCCGACTGCCCTTCACGGTTCTGGAAAAGCTGGCGAATGACATCACCCGCAAGGTGCCGGGCGTGGTCAGCGTGACATACAATATAGCGACCAAGCCGCCGTCGACGATGGAAGCGGTCTGATCAAGTTCAAGGTTCAAAGTTCAAAGTTCAAAGCAAAAAGGATTCGGCCTGAATTTTGGATTATTTGGGATGGGCGGGAACTTTGAACCTTGAACATTAAACTTTGAACTGTCATGTGCAGCATGTCCGGATGGATGTAAGGGGTTATTAAAAGGAGAGAACCATGAAAACGCTGCTTCGCTCCCTGTTGTTCCTGTGCGTTTTGTCCGGAACCGCGGTCTGCGGTCCCAAGGACGCGCCCGCATCCGAAAGGATGCGCCCCGTCCTTCTGGTCATCGACGTCCAGAACCAGTATCTCCAGTACATAGATCCCGCGGACAAGGGGATGGCCATGTGGGTCATGCCGTCCGTCATTCAGGCCTTCCGCGACGGCGGATTCCCGATCATCCGGGTGTATCACACGGATCCGCAGACCGGACCGGCACAGGGCACCGAGGCGTTCGAGTACCCGCCCGAGATTCCCGTTCGGCCGGACGATCCCATGGTGGTCAAGAATTATCCGAACGGATTCAAGAAAACCGGCCTGGAGAAGCTGATCCGGGATAAGGGATGCAACACGGTTTTCCTGTGCGGTCTGAGTTCGGTAGGCTGTGTGCTTGCCACCTACCAGGCGGCCGTGGATCTGGATTTTACGGCATTTCTCGTCAAGGACGGCCTCATGAGCCATAACGCCTCTTACACCAACACCATCGAGGATATTTTCGACGCGGTCGGGACCG
>JAFGAX010000056.1 GCA_016933415.1 bacterium | reverse complement strand
TTTTCCCCCGGAAACTTCGCGTACACCGTGATCTCGCCAGGCAGGGCGCGGACCGCTCCCTCGAACCATTCCCCCTTCCGTTCCAGAAGTCTGAAGCTTTTTCCCATGTCGACCATCACTTCTTCCGCTCCCGGAACGGCCAGACGGAACGGAATGCCGGTTCCGGATCGTAGCCGCCCGGACAGGGGAGCGGCCAGAAACGCGCCGTGCTCCATGAATCCCTGATAGGTCTCGGGGAAAACGAAACGCTGAGCGGACCGGCGCTGTGCGCGGATGCGGTAATCGACCGCCCATTCCGCGGGTCCGGAATCCGAAGCGTTCTTGGCGAAAATGCGGAGGATGTAATCCCCTGATTTCGGAAACGCGGCACGGACAAGCAGGTTTTCGCCCTGTCTCTGGCTGAATGTATATCCCGGATCAAGGGATGATTCCGTGCCGGATGCCAGAAGGCGGGCGAGCACAACGGTTCCGACTCGCGCGGCCAGCGTGACGAGCACCGTGTCAGCCGCCTCGATGCGGCAATTGCCGTGGCTTGCCGTTTCCAGTCCGAAACGAAAAAAGGCGGGCCGGATGAACGGCCGATTGTCGAACTGGGCCCGGGTCACGGCCGGATCGAGCAGCTGCCATGCGGCATCCTCGGGGAAGTGCGTTGCAATGAGCTTTTCCGGCGGTGTGAAGAAAAAATACTCGTCGAAGCGGCGCACGTATTTGCCGGCCTCGTCCAGAACGCCGCCTCCCCAGGTGGGATCCACAAGCTTCCAGCGTCCATTGATGCGGACGGCGTTCCACGCATGGTCGGGCCCGCCGCGGATGGGCTCGCCTGCCGCGGACCCGTAACCCCGCGCCCAGCCGCTGACCGTGACGACCTCCAGGCCTGCTGCTTTCCCCAAAGCCTCGAACAGGGATGAGAATCCTTCGCACACAGCTGTCCGGTTTTTAAGCGCGCCTGCCGCTCCGGAGGAACGGACACGGCCGGAAAAATAGGCCTTGGTATCGTACCGGATATTCGCGGCAACCCAGCGGTATATCGCCCGCGCTTTCTCTGAGTCGTTCCTGCAGGATTTCGCCAGATACCGCGCCAGCGACTCAATCGAAGCTTCCGCGGAGCGGGGCGCTGCCAGAGCGTGCCTGTCAATGGCAGAGTATGGGCCGGGATCCGCCGCCGATCCGGACACAAGGAAGAAGAAGGTCAGCGCGATTGAGTGAATCAACCGGACTTTATTCGTCACCGGCTTCATCCTGCTCCACGCGAATCAGTTTCGAGACGTCGAATCCGTTATCCCGCACGTACTGTACCAGCGACTCGTACAGGGCTTCGTCCATGACCGGTTCGCGGCAGAGAAACCAGAGATAGTTGTTTTTACTGCCGGTGACCACGGCCCATCGGTATTCCGGATCGAGCCGGATGACCTTGTATTCGGCGGAAAACGGCCAGAAAAACCGGACCTTCAGCCGTGCCGGGAATTCCGGATCCGGAACCCAGGCTTTTGCCTCGGCCTGGGACCATCTGTTTTTGGCGGCTTTGAATCCGCGGTTCACCACATGGATGGTTCCGTTCGGGTTGAGGGTGTAGGTGGCTGTCACGCGGGACAGGCCTTTTTCGAACCGGTGCGGCAGGCGGGCGATTTCGTACCAGGTGCCGAGATAGCGGTTCAGTTCAAAATCCGGAACCGGGGGTATGGCTTCCGTGCTCTCCGCGGCGCGGACTGCGGAAGCCCCTGCGCATGCGATCAAGAGAAGCAGGATCATTCGGGTCAGGTTCATGGCGTTTTCCTCCATGTGGACTCCAACCGTTTGAACGGCGGACACCGGACAATGGTTTGAAGCTCCCCGCGGCCCGCTGCGCTGGACCAAGAAATGCGCGAGTGATTTGTTTCAGCACGCCCTGCCTGTTGAAAAGGTATCACAAAGAACCGGCATTTCAAAACGGAAAATGAGGGATCAGAAAAAGAGACGGAAGAAAAAGCGGTATTGAAGATAGTGTGTGTCCGGTAAATTGCAGATAATGCCTGAATGCGCGGCCGTGCTTAATTGTCAACCAGAATCCGACAGAGCCCCGCCCTGGATCAAATCCGGGGCGGGGCTCGCGATGACACTCCTGTCAAATGACAAGCGTCAAATAGATCGGTTGTCGAACTGAACACGTGAAAATTGGACTATTGAACGATTTTTCCTGTCCTTCCCAACCTCCACCGGAACGGACCGTTGGACGAGAAATAAACGAACACCGGCTTGCCGCGGATGAGATGCCGCGGAACAGGGCCGAACTGCCGGCTGTCTCTCGAATGATCCGGGTTGTCGCCCGTGACGAAATACGCGTCTCGCGGCACCACCACGGGGCCGAATGCTCCGGTGTCGGCTCGTGTTCCGGTGAAAGCGGGATCGGAAGCCGGTTTTCCGTTCACCACCCATCTGCCTCCGGCCATCGCGACCGTGTCCCCCGGCATTCCCGTGATCCGCTTGATGAAATTCGATTTTCCGTCCTCAGGCGACTTGAAAATCACGACGTCGCCCGCAGCCGGATTGTGATCCGTGAAATACAGCTGATTGCTCAGCACGTGATCGCCAGGCTCGAGCGTGGGCGTCATGGATCCGGTCGGAATGCGGAAAGCCTTGAGTATGTGCTCGCCGATGGCCGAAGACAGCGAAGCCTGAACAGTCAGGCACACCGCCAGAACCCCCGCGTACACAAGGGGTGTGTTGTATTTCCGCGGCGTGAAACCGCATCCGATCCGGACGGCCCCCCGCATCGCCTCGATCGCAACGACCAGCTGGGCGGCCAGGCCGAGGAGGAAAAGGCCGGTCAGCGCGGCCGCGGAACCGGCCGTGACCGGGAGCTTCAGCGTCCGGATCAGGACCGCGAAAACCACGCCGCCCCAGGTCGTGAACAGAAAATTGAATAGAAGTCCTTTCCCTGCCTGTCCGTTGTACACCTGCCCCAGGCCCGGCACCAGGTAGCTGAGCAATCCGGCCAACCACCAGCGCCGGGTCGATCCCGCGCGTTTGTTTTCCATTCTTACCCCTCTTCCTAATTAGGACAATGCGGTCAGAACCCGATCCGGAAAACCGAGGCGATGCGGCCGATCAGGAACCATCGTTCCGGCAGAAGCAGTTCGAGAAGCCATCCGCCGGTCACCGCCGCTCCGAGAGCGTTTTCCCACAGGGACAATCCACGCCGGACAGCAGGGTTCTCCTCAGACGGAGTCCTTACCGGCAGGCGTTCCACGTCCGGCAGAGTAGACAGCTGATGCTGATAAAACCGATTCATGATTCTCTCAATGTTCATGATCCGCCAATGCCTCCTTTAATACGCCGCGTATCGCGAACAGCCTCGATTTGACCGTTCCTTCCGGCATTTCGAGGATCTCCCCGATCCTGCGGTTTTTCATTCCCTCGAAATACCGGAGAAAAGCCATCTCCCGTGAATCCGGGTCGAGCGTCGCAAGCGCTTCCCCGATGATCCGGTTCCTTTCGGTTTCGAGAAGCATGGATTCCGGGGTGTTGGGATCGATGAATCGACCGTCTCCGTCTTCGGGAACGCCCGAAGACCTGATCTCCGGCTTCTTCAGCGCCGCCCGGTTGATGCAATGGTTCCTCGCGATGGTGAAAATCCACGTGACAAAAGGTCTGGACGGGTCGAACCGGTCCAGGTTGCGGAAAACCTTGATGAAAATTTCCTGCACCAGGTCCTCCGCTTCTGCCGGAAAACGCTGCCGGACGAAATACAAGATGCGTTTGTGATAGAGCCTCCAGATGCGGTCGAATGCCTTCTCTCGGCCCGCTTCCCCGCCCCTGGACATCCAGTAAATGATCCACTTTTCCAGCCGTTCACTCAAATCGTGTCTCCGGAATGTTCTCTATCAAAGTATACCGGAAAAAGACGAAAGGGTTTTTAAAAAACAACCCCGGGGTCAACCCCGGGGTTGGAAAAACACTTAAAAACATGGGCTTGAGTCGTTCAATCACCAGTCAGAACCGCTTCCCTCTCGCCCTGTACGGAATTTACGAGCAGAATCCGACTGCATTTCCGCAACTCGTCCACCGGAAGAACCCGCTCACGAATCAGACCCCTGGACAGCATCCACCCCCGGTACGTTCCGGCCAAAAGGCCGGACGAAACCGGCGGCGTCCAAAGGCCGCCGTCCGATTCGAAGACGATGTTCGCGATCGTGGATTCAGTCACCTCATCCCTTTCGTTCCATAAAATAACGTCCTCACAGCCGGGCCGGCCGGCCCTGGCATTATCGTACACGGCCCGGTGCGTCGTCTTGTGGTACAGAAATGGATCAGTCGAATCCACGGACGACTGTGCGAGGCGGACGGCTACCGGGCCGGATGTTCGAGGCTCCGGAAGCCGCTCGGCCCCGCATTCCGGAATGCCCTTCCGGTCCACGGTCAGGCGGACCTTGTGCCGGATGCCCGGCAGACCGGCGGCAGTCGCAGTCAGGATTTCACGCCACCCGGCCGGATCAGCCGGGATCGAGAAATACGCCGCGGATTCCGCCATCCGGGCGATATGGGTATCCAGAAGAAAGTATCCCTCTTCCGGAGTCCAGAGCAGTGTCTCCAGCAGGAAAAAAGAGGGGAACGGACGGGTCAGAATCTTCGCCTTCAGCAGACACTCTTCATACTCGTCCCCGGCCTCCGAATCCCAGACCACACCGCTTCCCACTCCATACTCCGCCGTATGATTTTCCAGGTCGACAAGAACCGTCCGTATGGCCACATTGAACTGCGCGATCCGGCCGGGCAGAATGAACCCCGCGGCCCCGCAATAGATACGCCGCGGATGCGGCTCGATGTCGCGGATAATTTTCATGGTTCCCGGCTTTGGGGCACCGGTCACGGATGAAGGCGGAAAGAGAGCCTGAAAAATGCCGCTGATGGACGCGTCTGTCAGGCAGGTCACCGTGGACGTCATCTGCCAGAGCGTCGGATAGGCTTCGACTTCGAAGAGCGCATCGGCCCGGACGCTTCCCAATCGCGCGATCCGCCCCATGTCGTTCCGCACCATGTCGACGATCATGATGTTCTCGGCGCGATTTTTCTCGGATTGCTTCAGATTGAGCGCGGAGCGCTGATCCATTTCCCATGTAGGCCCCCGGGGTGCGGTTCCCTTCATCGGTTTGCTTTCCGCCTTCTCCCCGTCCAGACCAAAGAACATCTCGGGGGAGGCGCTCAGCACGGCCCAACGGTCCGTCTGCAGAAATGCGCCGTACAGGCCCTGCTGGCTTTTCGCCATGCGGAGAAACAGATTCCATGGATTTCCGGCGAATTCGGCCCTCAGACGGAAGGAGTAATTCACCTGGTACGTATCGCCTGCCAGCAGATGTTCGCGTATGCGCCGGACCGCTTCGCGGTATTCCTCCCGGCGGATGGCGGGCGCCCATTCGATCGGTTCCGCCGGACCGCATGCCTCCGGCTCCGGCAGGATGACTTCCTCCGAACGCTCGAACAACCCGAACCAGAGCAGGGGAAATGCTTCGTCCGGATGGACTTTCAGGGCCTTGTCAAAAGCAGGCGCCGCCTCGTAGGAGACGAAACCCGCGGCCTGCAGGCCTTCCTGCTCGACCCGCGCCTCGATGCGGTTCAGGGCGGGCAGGACCTCGGAGCGGGAATGGATTTCGACAATCTCCGAGGGACGATGGAAGGCAAGCCAGGTTTTCCGCTTTGCATCGAAGAGAACCGCTCGGTCCGACACATTCATTCCGG
>JAFGAX010000055.1 GCA_016933415.1 bacterium | reverse complement strand
GAGCTTTACCTGAAACCGGCGGCGGGCTACGTGACGCCGGGCGTGGAAGTGAACTTTTATACCGTGGTCGAATCCGCCTGCCGGCGCCATGAGATCGCGGTGGGCTACAGACGGGCGGCTGACATGAACAGCGCGGAGAAAAAATACGGCGTGGTCCTCAATCCCAAAAAATCCGAACTCGTCGCGTTTTCCGCATCAGACTGCATCATCGTCCTCGCCGAGTTTGTCTGACCGGGTGTTTGCCCAAGAGGAGCCGTCATCTGTCGCACTGTTCATATCAGTGGTAAAACGGCTGCATAGAAGCCCGCCGCAGGGGCCGTCTCATCAACTTCCCGGCCTTCCGTGTACGCACCAAGTTTTGGGTCTTTTCGCCCCCTCACCCGACATGGCTGCCACATATGCGATTTTTGCCGCTGGAAGCTGTGCCGGGCAACGTCGAAGCATTCCGCTTCGGCAGTTCTCACCCTGCCCGAAAGAGTAAAAAAAACCGGGCTTGCGCCCGGTTTTTTTTTGCTCCCCCGCGACGATACTCAAAGACCAGGCCATGTATTTCAGGGAGCCCAATGGAAATCTCTATATACCGGACAACCACGGGGAGGTGTACCGGGGGGATGTTCCCGTCCGGGACGCCCTGGCCCTCTCGCTCAACATCCCGGCCGTCGAGGTTCTGCAGATGCTTCATTTCGACGAGGCCATCGCCATGGCGAGCAGGCTTCTGGGCGTGCGCGATCCGGATGAAATCTCGCGCATTTTCCCACGTTCCTGGGCTTTGGCCCTGGGCACGGTCGGTGTTTCCCCGCTCGGCATGGCGCGCGCCTATTCCGCGTTCGCCAATGGCGGCAGAGGGGTGGAACCGGCGGCCGTGCTCTGTGTCAGGGATTCAAACGGCCGCATCATCGCGGATCCGGAAAGCGAACGCGCGGAGAGCGCCCAATTCGGGGACGGAATGCCGCGCCTCATGAAGCCCCAGACCGCCTACCTGGTGACCGACATCCTGCAGAGCGCGGTGAGCTACGGAACGGTCGCCGCGGCCCGCTTTAGCCTGGGCGGCATCCGGTATCCGCTGGCCGGGAAAACCGGCACGTCGCAGAACTGGCACAACGCCTGGACCGTGGGCTATTCGCCCTATTTCGTGACCGCGGTCTGGTTCGGTTTCGATCGCGGGGGCGGTTCGCTCGGGACGAGCCGCTCCGGCGCCCTCCTTGCCTCACCTGTCTGGGGGCAGTTCATGCATGATATTCACGCCACACTGGACCGGGATCGCGTCCTGCTTGCGGCCGCGCAACGGGATCTGGAACGCTCCGCGGGCGGCGCCGGCGGCGGAATCGCTGTTTCGCGGGAGGATCTGTCGCGTCACCTGGATATACCGCCGAGCTGGATTTCCGTGATCAGCGAGGAGCGCGCCTTCGAGCGCCCTCCCGGGCTGGTTGAATACACGGTCTGCGTCAAATCGGGCCTGCGGCCGTCCGCCTATTGCGCGCGGGAAGACCGGCGCAGGGAACTGTTCTTCCCGGACAACGTACCTGAAGAGGAGTGCACAATCTGCCGGGACGAACTGCTAAAAAGCCTGGAGGCCCCGCCGGAAACCATCGACGGCCGGATTGACACGAACGCGATCGACCGCTCGCTCCTCCAGCTCCCCGATGCGATGCCGGAGGATATCGACGATTTT
>JAFGAX010000054.1 GCA_016933415.1 bacterium | reverse complement strand
CTTTCTGCGCCACTCGGTTTTCTGGCGAACGGATGTGTTTGGGGCGGAACAATCGCCCGGTTTTCCCTGGGACGGGGCCGCGGTCGTTCTCATCCTCATTTTCGCGGCTGTTGCCATGATCGTGAAAAGATCCGGAGAGAACGGACGGACCCGGATCGGACGGCCCAAACTGCACGCCGTCCAGGCGGCCGCGCTCCTTCTGTTGCTCGTCCCTGCCGGCATGCATGCGGTGGACCGCAATGAACGCGGGTTTCTGGCGGTCCGGCTCGCGGCCCACGCCGGTAAATGGGAAGAAGTCACCGGACGGATGACGGGCCCTGCGGCACGCTTCCCCATCAGCCTCATTCATTTCAACCGGGCTCTGTGTCATTCAGGAAGACTGGCCGCGGATTTCTTCACGGTGCCGGGTAATTTTCGCGGCAATGGATTGTTCCCGGACCGGGACAGCCGCTTTCAGGCGCCGCTTGACTGCAGTGATCTTTACATGGACCTGGGCCATGTCAATGAGGCCAAACGCTGGGCCTTCGAGGCCCTCACCCTGTACGGCGAATCCGCGGATGTGCTGAAGCGTCTCGCTGAAACCCACATCGTCTCAGGCCAGGACTCGGCAGCGGCGCGGATTCTGGACCGGCTCCGCCTGAATCCTTTTGCCGGACGCTGGGCGGACCTGCAACGGACGCTCCTGTCCGGATCCGCAGCCGGGGACGGGGGGTCCGTCCCGGCGGGCCGCGTCAGGGAGATGGCCGGAAGGATGCCGGAAACGGATTTCATCGTGGACAGCAGGAATCCCGGCCGCGACATGGAAAGACTCGCGCAGGCCGCGCCGGACAACCGCATGGCCGTGGAATACCTGCTGATGTCCGACCTGCTCGGCCGCGATCTGGCAAATTTCACCCGGAACATCGTCCGCTTCCGCTCAACGCTCCCGGATCCTCTTCCCGCCCTGTATGAGGAGGGCCTGATCGCCGCGCTTTCAACGGCCAGGGCCGCGGACCCGGCCGCCGCGTCCATCCCCGTCCGCAAGACGACACTGGACCGCTTCGCGGATTTCGAGCGGATTCTCAAGGCGCATGGCATACGCAGCGGAGAAGCAGCCGCGGACCTCGGCCGCAGGCACGCGGCCACCTACTGGTACTACCTGTTGTACGCGAAGCCCGCCGGATGATCACATCGGAACGGACCGGATCATGACCTTTTTCCGCAAACGATATCGCACAACCGCCGTTTTTCTGTCACTGGGCCTGATCGCCGCGTGCGCGGCACTGCGCGAAACCGCGCCGCGTCCCGGAGAAGCGGCCTCCGCCGGAAGGCGGCCCCGCATCTCCCCGGATTACGCGGACGTGGTCATGCCGCCCAACATCGCGCCCCTCAATTTCCGCGTTCTCGAACCCTGCGACAGGGCCGTGCTGACCCTGGAACCGGAAAACGGCCCGGTCGTGGAGGTGAAGTCCGGGGATGGCGCGTTCCGCATCCCGATCAAGGTCTGGCGAAACCTGCTCAGCCGGAACAAGGGCCGCCTTCTCACATACCGGGTGCGGGTGAAAAACAGCGGCCGCTGGATCACCTATGAACCGTTCAACAACCGCATTGCGGAGCAACCGATCGATTCCAGGCTGGCCTACCGCCTGATCAATCCGGCGTTCAGTTTATGGACGGTCATGGGCCTGTTTCAGCGCGACCTGGAGACATTCGAGGAAAAGCCGATCCTGCTCAACCGCCTGACGCAGGACAACTGCATGAACTGCCATCATTTCAAAACCAATGACCCGGAATGGGTCATGCTGCATCTGCGCGGCGGAAAGGGATCCGGCACTTTGATCCGCACGCCGGACGGCATGCGAAAAGTGGACACGTCCACGGATTTCAACAAGGCCGGCTCCTACCCCGCCTGGCACCCGGACGGCGGGCTCATCGCGTTCTCGGCCAACAGCCTGACCATGTTCTTCCACAGCCGGGGCGAGAGCCGCGACGTGCTCGACGCCAAATCGGATATCGTCGTGTACGACATCGGCGGCAACCGCATCACGTCCGCGGCCGGTCTGGCGGACCCGGAACGCATGGAGACTTTTCCGTGCTGGGCGCCGGACGGCCGCGCCCTGTATTTCTGCGCCGCCGACAGGCTCGAACGCTACGTGGGAGAACGCCAGGGCCGCGAGGACCTGTTCTGGGAGACGATCCGGTACGACCTGATGCGCATCGCCTTTGACCCCGGAACCGGCGCCTGGGGCAGGCCGCAAACCGTGCTGTCCGCGAAGACAGCCGGCGGCAGTATCACCGAACCCCGCGTGTCTCCGGACGGCCGGTTTCTGATGTTCACGCTCGCCGATTACGGCAACTTTCCGGTCTATCTCGAAAGCGCGGATCTGCATCTGCTGGACCTGGCGACCGGCAGAGTCAAAAAACTCGAATGCAACAGCGGCCGCGCTGAAAGCTTCCATTCCTGGTCGGGTGGGGGCGGCTGGTTCGTGTTCACTTCGAAACGCATGGACGGTCTTCTCGGCCGGCCCTACTTCAGCAGGCTGGACTCCGCGGGAGCCGCCTCCAAACCATTCGTCCTGCCCCAGAAGGATCCGGCATTCTACGACACTTTCCTGAAAACCTACAATGTGCCGGAGCTGGCCGCCGGCGAGATCCGCATCGGCCCGAGGGATTGGGCGAAAACGGCGCATGCGGGTCCGGCGGTAAAAGCCGGACTGGACCCGGTGCTCAAACCCCTGTCCGGACCGGCCGGCGCGGCTGAAAGCCCGGATCTGTACCACAAGGCGAAACGCTGACATGAAGGCCCGGCCCGCGGACGCCGAACCCCTGTCCCGGGGACGCAGGGCCCTGTTTACGGCCGGCCTCGTCCTCCTGCCGATCCTCATTCTGGCCGGGCTGGAGGCCGGGCTCCGGGTTTTCCGCTATGGCGGGAACCTGTCCCTGTTCGTTTCCGCGCCGGACGCAGACTCCCCCTATTACGGCGTCAACCGGGAGGTCGGGCGGCGGTACTTCCGCCTGACGTCCTTCAACCCCTCTCCCCGGAAAGATCTCTTTCTCAAGATAAAACCCGCGAACGGCTTCCGCGTCTTCGTGCTCGGAGAATCCTCTGCCGCGGGTTTCCCATACGGCAACAACGTGACCTTCCCCCGTATCCTGAACCGGCGGCTGGCCGACGCGTTCCCGGAAAGGCGCGTCGAGGTCGTCAACACGGCCATGACCGCGATCACCAGCTACACCCTGCTCGATTTCATGGACGAAATTCTGGAACAGCAGCCGGACGCGCTGGTCGTGTACGCGGGCCACAATGAATTCTACGGCGCACTGGGCGCGGCCTCCATGGAGTCGCTGGGACGGAACGGGAATGTCGTGCGGGCCTGGCTGAAGCTGAGGCGGTTCAGGACATTTCTCCTGGTCCGCGACGCGGCGGGTCTGGTCCGGAAGGCGGCGGCCGCGGGACGGCCCTCCGGCGGATCCGGAGGCGGAGACGCCATGGAAACCGAGATGTCGCGCATTGCGGACGACAAGCCGATCCCGCTGGGGAGTCCGGTTTACGAATCCGCGAAAAAGCATTTCCGCCGCAACCTCGGCGACATTCTCTCGAAAGCGAAGGCCGCGGGCATTCCCGTGTTCATCGGCGACCTGGTGAGCAATGGGCGGGACCAGGCCCCTTTTATTTCGGAAGCGTCCGGGAGCCTGCCGGCCGCGGGAGATGTGTTCCGAGAAGCCCGCGGACTCGAGGCCGCAGGACGGTTCGAAGCGGCCCGGGCCGCCTATCTGCGGGCCAAGGACCTGGACGGACTTCGGTTCCGGGCGTCCGAGGAGTTCAATGCCGTGATACGGGAGGAAGCGGCCCTGGCCGGCGCGTCGCTCGTGGAAATCAAGGCGGCGTTCGAGCAGGCCTCGCCGAACGGCCTGGTCGGATTCTCGCTCATGCACGAGCACCTGCATCCGAACATCGATGGGTATTTTCTGATGGCGGACGCGTTCTTCAACGCCATGCGGGAGAAGGGAGTCCCAGCCGCGGACTGGACCGGCCGCGACATCAGGCCATCGTCCTGGTACCGGGCCCGCTGGGGGTTCACGGCGCTCGACAGCGCGTCCGCGGCGCTCATCGTCCATCACCTCAGGGGCGGCTGGCCTTTCAGGAAAAACGGGCCCAACACGGTTCTGGAAAACTTCAGGCCCGCTTCGAAAGAGGATTCCATTGCCCTCGACATCCTGAAAAACGGAACCTCCACGCTGGAGCAGGGTCACATCGCGCTCGGGGACGCTTTTCTGAAAGCCGGGCGGGTTGAGGCGGCTTTCCGCGAATACGAGGCGCTCGTGTACACCGTGCCGAACTTGGACCTCTTCTACGAGCCTGGCCTGAAAATCCTGCTCGACTCCGGCCAGTACGAGCGCGGCCTGACGTTCATGGAAGAGGGCCTGGCCTTCAACGAATCCGCCTTCATGTGGAAGTGGGCCGGACAGCTCAGGCTCGCGCTGGGGAACACGGCCGGCGGCATCGCCGCATGCGAAAAAGCCCTGGCCGGGTCTCCAGGAGACGGCCAGCTGGTTTACAACCTGTCCCGGGCGTATTACAACGCCTCCCGGATCGGGGAAGGCGACGCCATGGCCGGCCGTTTCCGAAGCCTCAAACCGGATCCGGCTCTGCTCGCGGAGCTGGAGGCTGTGCGCAAGGCTGCGGCTGCCGCGGGGAAAAAGCGGCAGTGACCGCCCGGAGCCGCCCGGACAGGCGTCTTCCGCTTCTCCTCCAACCGGAACGGTTGTTCTCCGAGGCCGAGATCGAGGACGCGTTGGTAAGGTGCTGGTCCGCGGACACGGCCTCCACGTGGACGCACACCAACCCCGCGGCCGGCCAGTGCTCCGTCACTGCGCTTGCTCTGCGTGACGCGTTCGGAGGCCGGCTGTTGAAAACCCGCATCCGCGGCGGATGGCATTTTTACAACGAGATCTGCGGCGTCATATACGATTTCACCGCCTCCCAGTTTCCGTCCCCGGTCGCGTACGACCATGAACCGGCTTCCACGGAGGAGGCGCTTGCGGACACCTCTCCGGAGCAGTTGCGGACCCTCGCCGAAGGCCTGGCCCGCGAGCTTCCGTCTTCCCGGCAAACCTGAACGATCCGAAGGACCCTCCAGGTCCGGTTCCAAATGGAGGAAACCGATGAAGAAAAAAAACATGCCGCACACGGCCGCGGCCGGCGCGCTTTACCTCGCGGCGTTCCTGGCACCCGCACTCCTGAACGGACAAGCCGCGCCTGCGGTGCGGGACACCCTGCCGAAATACTCCACGGACCAGGACCACCGGAACATGATGAATCAGCTCGGCATCGTGTCCCTCAGGCCCGGGCCGAGCGGGGATGAATCCAAACCGGATCACGCCAATTACGACACGAGCCTGGCGAATCCCTTCCCGGACTGGCCGGACG
>JAFGAX010000053.1 GCA_016933415.1 bacterium | reverse complement strand
TTCGACCTGATCCATCTGGATGATGGTGGACCGGTGGATACGGCAGAACGCGTTCGCCGGCAGACGCTGTTCCCACTCCCGCAGGGGTTTCGGAACGAGCCCTTTCTGGCCGTCCGTCGTGATCACTTCCGAATAATCCCCCGCGGAGTGGATGCAGAGAATGCTTCCCACCCGTAAAAATCTCAGGCGGTTGTCGACCGAAAGAAAAAGGCGGTCGTCGGTCGACCAAACGGGGGCCGGCTCGCCGCCCGGCGGATCCTCTCTTTCCATCCGGTCGACGGCCCGCTTCAACCGCTCCGGATTCACGGGCTTGAGCAGGTAATCCAGCGCGTTCACATCGAAAGCCCGGATCGCGTATTCGTCGTAGGCCGTGACGAAAACAAGCTTCCCCTTGAAGTCGCACTGGTCCAGAAGATCGAAACCGGACTGCCCCGGCATCTGGATGTCCAGGAAAACCAGGTCCGGATTCAGCCGCTCGATCGCCTCCAGTGCGGACGGGACGTCCTGGGCCTCTCCCACCACCCGGATATCGCGGTGCGCGGCCAGCAGGGATGTCAGGTCCTTTCTGGCGAGCCTCTCGTCATCCACCACCAGTGCTTTGACCGTTTTCTTCATGGGTTCCATCCGTCCTGTTGAACAGTTCGATACGCAATCGCGCCCCTTCGCCGTCGCAGTCGTAACCGATGCGGTGCCGGCCCGGATAGACGCTTTCCAGCATACGGCGCACCCAGCGCACCTTCGCCTCGCCGTTTTCCGAAGCCGGTGATGCGCCGTTTCCCTCCCACCGTCCGGACTGCCGGACGGTCACCTGCAGGCCCGCGCCGGCCATTCGCGCCGAAACGGACAGCCGCAGGGGAAACGTGCAGGAAGTCAACCCCTGCCGGAGCGCGCTCTCGACAAGCGGATTCAGAAAAAACACCGGAACCGGGTAGTCGGCGGCCGATGGATCCAGTTCGACCGCGGATTCGAGCCGGTCCTCATATCGCACGGATTCGATGGAAAGGTAACGCCGTACGGCCTCGATCTCCCGTGAAAGCGCGACAGTCCCCGACCCGCCGCCTTCGAGCGAATGCCGGAGGAACTCCGAAAGATCGGTCACGAGACGCTTCGCCTTCCGCCTGTCCTCGCCGATCAGCGCCCGTATCGCGTTCAGTGCGTTGAAAAGAAAATGCGGATTCATCTGATAGCAGAGCGTCTGAAACTGGCGCGCCTGGAACGATCTCAGCGCCTCCTCGGCCTGCTTCCTTTCCCGGTCCCAGTCGGACCAGAGCTTGAGGGTCACGTACAGGCTGCTCCAGATCACGAACAGGACGGTATCCATGAACATGGGATAGAGAAACCGGATCGCAGGCCCCTGATGAAGCCAGCCCAGGAAAGCCTTGGGGCCTCCGGTAAGCGAAAGGGAAACGAAACGCACGGACCAGAACCACAGGCCGGCGGCGATGGCTGAGGCGGGAAGAATCAGCAGCGTCAGGCGGCCGAGAGAGGTCCGTCGGACGTCGATTCTCCGGATCCAGAGCCGGCAGGCGGACGAGATGGCGAACCCGAAGACCATGGCGAGCGTCATGCGGACAAGGTTCGGCCCCCTGCCGCCGCGGAAAAGCAGCATGTGGAACCCGTACACGGCGAAATACAGGGACCAGCCGAAGGCCTGGAGACTCCAGAATCCCGGAAGGGATGCGCGTTTGGGGAAAAGAGTCATCCTGCGGCCTCCGGCGACGCTCCGGCCGGACGGCCGGGCCAGAGGTCAATCCGGATGCGGACGCCTTCGCTCTCCGGGTCGATCCGGAATCCGTGACGGTCCGGAAACAGCGCCTGCAGTCTCTGGCGCACGTTGGTCAGGCCCGTGCCGGTTCCGCTTCCGGTTCCGGAGCCCGGAAGGATCCACCTGCCGGTATTGTACACTTCGATCGACAGCTTGTCGTCTTCCGTCATCGCGGAAACCCGGATGCGCAGGGGCATCCGGCTGGTGCGCATGCCGTACTTCACGGCGTTCTCCACGAGCGGATGCACGAGGAATGGGATGACGGGATATCCTTCCGCCTTCGGATCCGAGAGGAATTCGACCTCGAGCTTGTCCTCGTACCTTTTTTTCTCGACCGCGAAATAGTGCCGGAGCGCCTCCAGTTCGTCCGCCAGCGGGATGTCGGACGCGTTTTTCGTGACCAGGGAATACCTCAGGAATTCCGACAATTCGGTCACCATGTCCCGGGCGTGTTCTCCGTTCTCGTCGATCAGCGCCCTCAGGGAATTCAGCGCGTTGAACAGAAAATGCGGGTTGAGCTGTGTGCGCAGCATCTGGATCTGGGATTGATGGGCAAGTGATCCGATCCGCGCCGTTTTCTCCTGCTCGTGGAAGAAAGCGAACCAGAAGCGGATGACGAAATACAGCACACTCCATCCGGCCAGCAGGAGCTCGTAATAAAACAGGTAGGTCAGATAATCGGCCCAGGTGACCGACGCCACTTTGTCCCCGGCCTGCCTGAGCAAAACGTCCAGGAGGAGATCGATAGCGTACCAGTAATTCGCGAATATGAAAGTGACTGCCAGAATCAGCATGAGGACCGATCCGGGCCGGACGGATTTGATCCGGACCCGGGAGTATACCCATCGCATCCAGAATCCGGCGGAAAATCCGACAGCCACGATGAGCGTGCACCAGAAGAGGATTCGGGGTTGCCATCCGGCTGCCGA
>JAFGAX010000005.1 GCA_016933415.1 bacterium | reverse complement strand
GCGGACAGGTCGCCTTTCCCGGTCCAGGCGGCCAGAAAGAGCTCCATGGCCTCTTCGGCCTCTCCGCGGATCACGTATTCGGCGTGTTCGAGCGCCTCATCCGCCAGAAACGTGACATGCGGCCCGCCGAGAATGACGGGTACGCCCATGGCACGGATCCGGTCCGCAATGGCATAGGCTCTCGGCGCCGTTGACGTAATGGTCGAAATGCCGACCAGATCGGCGCCGCGGATCGACTCGAAATCGATCCGCTGGCTCTGCTCGTGAATGACCTCAACGTCCCATCCGGCCCGTTTGGCGATGGCGCCCAGAATGAACACGCCCAGTCTTGGAAGCGGAAACATCGAAAAGATATGGAGATTCGGGGATTTCGGTTCAATCAGAATGATGCGCGGCATGCTTGCCCCTTTCTTCGGTTTCGGCGGACCTGGGATTCCTTCCCTTGAGCTGCAGTATTTCCTTCCGTTTCTTCTTGATCAGGTCCTCCCAGCGTTCGATGCCTTTCTTGAAAAGTCCGATTTTCTCCGAAAGATTGTCGATTTCACCCAGCATGAGATCGAGCCGTTCCTGCACGTCTCTTCGCGAAGCGGTTTCCGGCCTGGCGCTGATCTCAAGAAATTCGCGGAAATAATCGGAAATTCCCTTGATATCCTCCAGGGAGTAGCCGAAGAGCTGGAGGTCCTTGATCAGATGGCACAGATAGACGGTGAAATCGGGATACAGGCGGAATCCGCCCTCGCTTCTCATCTCGGGCGTCAGGATGCCGATTTCCTCCCAATGCTTGAGCGTGCGGGGGCTCAGCCCGGCTTTCTCGGCCAATGTGCCCACGGTGAGATAATGATCGGGTTTGCCCCTGGCCGATTTTCCCGACCCGGCTTTCGGAAGACCGACCTTGCGAACGATACGGGTGATTTCCTCAAGGCCGTACCCGAGTTCCTGAAGCTTCTGGATGTGGGCGATCTGCTGAACCGCCTCCTCCGTATAAACCGGGGACTGGTCGTCGGTCATTCCCGCAGGACGGATCAGTTTGAGATGTTCGAATTCGGAAAACCGGGCGCGGGGGATGCCGAATTTGACAGCCAGTTCTTCCCGCAGATAAACTTTGCTTTTCATCTTATACCCCTACGTATATTTTTATCTTTTCCCAATGTATACGTGAACGTACATGAATATAATACATGGGAATTCAAAAGTCAAGTTCTATCCCGGAACACGCGGTGCGTCATGATTTTAACATGTTGTTATTATTAATTTTGTATTTATTGAGTGCCCGTCGAAACCATTCTGTTTTTCTTCGTGCAATCGTCTCCCGATCTCCAGTTCATCCATCGTCCAGGCAACGGGAGAAAAATCGGCGGTGCGAAAACGGATTGCGTGAAATGGTTATTTTATAAATAAAAGTGGCTTGACTTTAAATCTCATTTTTATTAGGTTTTCTAAGAATTTGTTTCGGATACATGCCGGTCCTACTTTTAAACGATGCGCATCCAATGAAATCGAATCTTACCGAAAGGCGTTCATGAACGAGAAATCCTATGTCATCGGCGTGGATTACGGCACCGATTCGGTCCGGTCCGTACTGGTGGATGCACGATCCGGGAAAACAGCGGCCTCCTCCGTATTCGAATATCCCCGCTGGAAGAAGGGGCTCTATTGCGCGCCGAACCGGAACCTGTTCCGCCAGCATCCCCTTGATTATGTGGAGGGACTGGAGCATTCAATCCGTTCCGTACTCGCAAAAATTCCCAAAAGCGGCCGCGCCGCAGTCGCAGGCATTTCAGTGGACACCACGGGTTCAACGCCCGTCGCCGTGGACCGTTTCGGAACCCCCCTCAGTCTGACACCCGCCTTCTCCAAGAACCCGAACGCGATGTTCGTCCTCTGGAAGGACCACACCGCGGTCGAAGAGGCGGATGAAATCAACCATGTCGCCCGTTCCTGGGGCGGGACGGATTTCACGCGTTACGAGGGCGGCGTGTACTCCTCGGAATGGTTCTGGTCCAAGATTCTCCACGTCCTCCGCGAGGACAAGGCCGTTGCCGAAGCCGCCTTTTCCTGGGTGGAACACTGTGACTGGATCCCCGCGCTCCTGACCGGCCGGACGGAACCGTCGGCCCTCAGGCGGAGCCGTTGCGCCGCGGGTCACAAGGCCATGTGGCATGCGTCCTGGAAAGGCCTGCCCCCCTCCGCTTTTCTCGCGAAACTGGAACCCGGTCTTGGGGACCTGCGGGAACGCCTGTATGAAAAGACGTTCACGGCGGATGTGCCTGCCGGCACGCTCTCCAGGGAGTGGGCCAGACGGCTGGGACTTCCCGAAACCGTTACGGTCGGAACCGGATCCTTCGACGCGCACATGGGCGCGGTCGGCGCCGGCATCGAGCCCTACCATCTGGTGAAAATCATGGGCACGTCGACCTGCGACATGCTGGTCGCCCCGCTGGAGGCGTTCGGGGACAAGCTGGTGCGGGGCATCTGCGGACAGGTGGACGGCTCCATTCTGCCGGGAATGCTGGGCATGGAGGCCGGGCAATCTTCATTCGGCGACGTCTACGCATGGTTCCGGGATCTTCTGTCCTGGCCCCTGTCCGCGGTTCTTTTGAAAACGAAGGGCGTTTCGGCCGCGACTGCGGCGAGACTGGCGGCCGAAACTGCTGACGCGTTGATCCCCGCGCTGTCGAAGGCCGCCGCCAAACTGCCTCCGGACCCCGCGGGACCGGTCGCCCTCGACTGGCTGAACGGACGGCGCACGCCGGATGCTGATCAGCGTTTGAAAGCGGCTGTCTCCGGACTGAGCCTCGGCTCGGATGCGCCGCGGTTTTTCCGCGCTCTGGTCGAGGCCACGGCGTTCGGCGCCCGCATGATCAACGACCGTTTCCTTTCCGAAGGCGTACCCATCCGGGGCGTCATCGCTATCGGCGGCGTTTCGAAAAAATCCCCATTTGTGATGCAGACCGTGACCGACATTCTGGGCATGGATATCCGGGTGGCCCGGTCCGAGCAGGCTTGCGCGCTCGGGGCGGCCATGTGCGCGGCCGCGGCCGCGGGACTGTATCCCTCGCTCCTGGACGCGCAGCGGGCCATGGCCAACGGATTCGAAACCGTCTACAGCCCGGACCGGTCGAGGGCAGCGGCATACGATACGTTGTACCAACGATACAAGGATCTCGGAGCATTCATGGAATCGCGCATCCGCGGCGGAGAGAGCGGCTGATGCCCGGCGCTTTCACTGAATTGAGACGCCTCGCGCACGAGGCCAACCAGGCGCTGCCCGCATCGGGCCTCGTTAAATACGCGTTCGGAAACGCGAGCGCGATGGACCGAGGCAGGGGCGTGTTCGCCATCAAGCCGAGCGGCGTGCCGTATACGGCGCTCCGGCCCGCGGACATGGTTATCGTCGATCTGGACGGCCGCCTCGTGGACGGACGGCTTTCCCCCTCGTCGGATACGCGTACCCACGCCGTTCTGTACCGGTCCTTTCCCGCCATCGGGGGCATCGTGCACACGCATTCCACCCATGCCACGGCCTGGGCGCAGGCCGGCCGTTCCATTCCGGTGCTCGGCACGACGCACGCCGATCACCTCGACCGGGACGTTCCGTGTACGCGGCCGATGAGCCCGAAAGCGATACGCGGGGATTACGAGGCTGAGACCGGGAAGGCCATCGTGAAAGCCTTCCGTTCCATATCCCCGGCTGAAACGCCGATGGTGCTCGTTTTCGGTCACGGCCCCTTCACCTGGGGCGCCACCGCGGAAAAAGCCGTGTACCATGCCGTCATTCTGGAAGAACTGGCGAAAATGGCCTTTCTGACGCTTGGAATCAACCCGCGTGCACCGCGCTTGAATCGGACTCTCGTGAGCAGGCATTTCAACAGGAAACACGGCAAAAACGCCACATACGGACAGAAACCATAACCGCCGGAAGACGGTTCCGGGTTGGACCGGGCCTCGAGCCCGGATTCCCGGACCGTTCGAAGGAACAAGGAGCGAATCGGATGAACAATATACCCGAAGTCAAACTCGGTATCGCGGCGGTCAGCCGGGACTGCTTCCCCATCCAACTCTCGCAGAAACGCAGGGATGCGGTGCTGGAGGCCTGCCGAAAAATGAAACTGGCCGTACAGGCGGTCGAGCCGGTCATCGAGAATGAAACGGATGCAATGAAAGCGCTCGAGGACGCCCGGAAAAAGGGCATCAACGCGCTGGTCGTCTATCTCGGTAATTTCGGCCCGGAAGGCCCGGAAACCATTCTGGCCCAGCGTTTCGGGGGACCGGTCATGGTGGCCGGCGCGGCCGAAGAAAGCGGAAACGATCTGATCAACGGACGGGGCGACGCCTATTGCGGCATGCTCAACGCCTCCTACAACATCGGGTTGAGAAAACTGCGCCCCTACATACCCGAATACCCGGTCGGCGTTCCGGCCGAGATCGCGGAGATGATGCAGGGATTCGTACCCGTCGCCCGCATCCTGCTCGGCTTGAAGGGTCTGAAAATCTTCTCGTTCGGCCCCCGACCCCAGGACTTTCTCGCCTGCAACGCGCCGATCAAGGCCCTGTACGATCTCGGCGTCGAAATCATGGAAAACAGCGAACTGGACCTGTATGACGTGTTCCTGAGCGCCAAGGGACGGCCGGAAATCGCCTCGATCGCGGCCGACATGGCGAAGGAACTCGGCGCAGGAAATAAACATCCCACGCTTCTGGAAAAGCTGGCGCAGTACGAAGCCGGTCTGACGGACTTCATGGACAAAAACCTCGGCGCCTCGACATACGGCATCTTCGCCAACAAATGCTGGCCCTCTTTCGAGAAATACTTCGGATTCGTCCCCTGCTATGTCAATTCCCGCCTGGCGTCGAGGGGCATACCGGTTTCCTGCGAAGTGGACATTTACGGCACGCTGAGCGAATACATGGCCGCCTGCGCCACGCAACTGCCCGTGACACTGCTCGACATCAATAACACGGTTCCGGCGGACATGATCGCGGCGGAGAAAAGCAAAACCGGCGACCGGAAGCCGAATGACCTGTTCATGGGCTTCCACTGCGGCAACACGCCATCGGGCTGTCTGGTCCAGCATGAGATGAAATTCCAGCTCATCATGCACCGGCTGATGGAAGCCGGGAAGGAACCGGACATCACGCGCGGCACGCTGGAAGGACGCTTCAAACCGGGTCCCGTGACCGTGTTCAGGCTGCAATCGACCGCGGACACGGTTTTACGGGCGTACATGGCGCAGGGCGAAGTCCTCGACATCGAGCCGAAATCCTTCGGGGGCATCGGAGTCATCGCCATACCGGAGATGGGGCGCTTCTACCGCCACGTGCTCATCGAAAAGCGCTTTCCGCATCACACGGCCCTGGCCTTCGCCCACGCGGGGCGGGCGCTGTTCGACGCCTGCCGGATGCTCGGGGTGGAGGACATTTCCGTCAACCGGCCGAAATCTCTTCCCTATCCGACGGAAAATCCGTTCTGATTCGTTCTTCCGGTCCGGCCTCTTCACTACCGGCCAACCCAAAGCCCCGCCCGGTTATCGGCGGGGCTTTTTCATTTGCTTGGATTGAAAAAATACCCTAAATTATAAGGCACCCATCGGAATCGGCGGGTTGTTCCGCGTCCCCATGGGAGGCGCTTCAATCGTTCCGCCGTGAGATGCGGCCGAAAACCGCGCATCCGAGAATGGAGAATGCGATTGAACCAGGCGTATCCTTTCTACCCCGTCAAGCGTTTTGTGACCCCGGCCCCGGTTCCCTATATCGCAACCGAGGAGGCCCTCCCGAACAATCAACGTATTCTCGTATTCCTGCCGCACTCGGACGATGGACGGTATTTCGGCGGGTCTCTTCATCTGCTCAACCGCAGGAACGCGGTCCGCATCGTCATCATGTCCCCCGGATTTCTCGGCGTGGACCAGAATCTTCCCATCGAAGAAAAAACCCGTCTGCGATGGGAAGAAGCCGTTTCCTGGGCGCAGGTGCTGGGATTCAAAAGCGAACAACTGGTCGATTTCAGGGCGGACCGGACCTACACATCCCAGTCCGTTGACGAGATCGAGATGGAACGCCTCCGTCGCCTCATTTTAGAACAATCGCCCACCATGGTGTTCATACCGAATCTGAGCGACACGGCACAGGCCATCAATTACAACACGCGCGCCATGGTCGTCGCTTCGCTGCTGTCATTCATCGAGGAACAACACCGCCGCGATCCCTCCGTTTTCTCGCCGCTTCTGATGGTGGAGTATCCGACCAACCATGTGCCCATTCTTCCGCCTTCCGACAGGAACTTCGTCATTTTTTTCAATGATCCGGATCTTTCCCGGCTGAGACGCGAAGCCAACATGGCGCACCGCAGCCAGAGCACTTCCTGCTTCGATATGACGGAGTCGCTGGTCGAAGCGGTGCACGCCATTTCCGAGGCGGATACGATCCATTATCTTCAGAAAAGGCAGAACTGCGCGGAGAAACTGAGGGGCATCACCGTGGATCCACGCACGTCGCGTGGAGAGCATCTGGGAATGACCAAGCTGGATGTGAAGGGCGATACTCCCGCCATTGTCGAGATCCGGCTGGAATTTCCGCTTTCGGATACGGACAGGCAGGTCTGGAACCGGGCGGTGGCGGGGGTTTGAAGCAATTCATAGTTCATAGTTCATTGAAATAATATGGTGGTGTCATGCCCGAATTCTTCTGTCGGGCATCTGGACGCATATTTATGACAAAAAGGCCAGTAAGGTCTTGCTGACCTTTCTGGCCTTTTTGATAATCCATTACAGGATCTCCCTCTCCACCCTGGATCCCCGACAGAGGAATTCGGGGATGACGGCCCCACCCCTCATTCTGATTTTTTTTTTGACTCGGAACCCGGAACCCTGAACCCGGAACTCCT
>JAFGAX010000052.1 GCA_016933415.1 bacterium | reverse complement strand
GGGCTTGTGGTCGACCGGGCTGTAGTCCGCGTACGTCCAGGGACCCATGGGCGAATCGGCTGTATACACGCCGTCCGCGTACCCCTTGAACTCCGTGCCGGGCGCGGAATATTTGTAGTAGTATTTGCCGTTACGCTTGATCAGCCAGGCCCCTTCGATCCAGGGCACTTCGTCCAGCAGGTTGTCGTCGCCGCGCCTCTCCCATCCGTGGATCCGCGCCTGGTTGGGCACCACCACAACCGGGCTTCCGATCTCCCTGAAGGAGATCGGATCGAGCTCAACGATGCGCATCACGTCCGCGTTCGAGAGTCCGTAGCACATGTACAGTCTGCCGTCGTCGTCGTAGAAGAGGTCGGGATCGCCGTAAGGCTTGAGCGTCGGGCCCTTTTCCCATAGGCCGGTCTTCGGGTCCGCGGTCCTGTACACCTGGCCTGAGGTAGTTGCCGAGTAGAATACGGAGTCGCGCATGACCACGACCGCAGGCGCGTAGCCCTCGAGTTCCAGACCGGTGGGGATGATCAGCGTCCAGTTCCGCAGGTCGGGCGAGGTCCAGTACCCGCCCGAGCGCGAAGCGAACAGGTAATAGTCGCCCTTGAACAGGATCATGACCGGGTCCGCCGCCTCCCGCGCATCGATCTGATCGGACATGAAGCGGTAGCTCAAGTCGAGCGGGTTGCAGAACGTCTGCGGGTCCGCGGCGGGCTGGGCCTGCAGTTGCGTCAGCACCGCCAGGCCGAACAGCACCGGCTTCCAGCGTTTGACGGAAGGTTTCATGGCTGCCTCCAAGCTTCTGAAAGGGATGGGGATACGGAGGGTTAGACGGATACGTCCGGGGCCGGAGATGGCCTCGGCCCTTCTTTTATTATAAATATTTCGGGCGTGAAAAAGAAGCCATAATTACAATTTTTTTAACCATATTGCGCATATGTTTTTATCCCCCCGGGAAGGGGGACCGGCGTCGTTCCGCATGCGGCGGAACGACGCCGAGGGGGTTGTTTTCAATATTATTGAAACAGCCCCAGTTGTAGGTCCGATATGCCCGGCATGTCCTTTCATGCCGGGCTATCGGACGCATTCAGACGTCCTTTCTCTATGAACGGTAACCATCAACCATGAACTTGTTGCTACCGGAAAAGCGTCAGGTCCACCGCGCCGGCCATCACCTGGTACCCGTGCTCGTTGGGATGCAGATGGTCCCCCCCGTCCACGGCCGGCAGGAGCCGCCTGGGATTCAGGGGATCGCGCATGGCCGCGTCGAAATCGATGACCGCGTCGAACCTTCCGCCGGTCCGGATCCAATCGTTGACCCGCATGCGCGCCGCATCCCGGGCATCCGTGTAGTACGAATGCCCCTGGAACGGAAGGATCGTCGCTCCGTAAACGCGGATATCCTCCGTATGCGCCCGGTCGATCATCCGCTCGTACGCGGCGATCAGGTTGCCGGCGATCGAATCGGCATCCGCCGCGTTCTGTGCGTTGCCGATGTCATTGACGCCCTCCAGGATGATCAGCCAGCGAACGCCGTGCTGTTTCAGGACGTCGCGCTCGAAACGGCTCAGAGCGCCGGGCCCGATGCAGAATTTCAGGATGCAGTTGCCGCCGAGCGCCTCGTTGAGAACGGACACGTTCTCCGTTTCGGGATCCGCGAGGAGCCGCTTCATCAGCTCGTCCGGCCAGCGGTTCTGCCGGTTTGTTCCGGAGCCGCGGCCGTCCGTGATGGAATTGCCCAGGCAGACCACGGCGCCCGCCGGCGCCTCGCCCGCCACGTCGATGCCGCTGATGACGTACCAGTGGTCGGTCATTTTGGGACGGTTGAACTCAGGCGCGTCGACCTGGTTGCCGGCGACCAGATACGAAGTGGTCCTCGAACCCGGATGCCCGGTCACGTCCGAAGACGTGGATCCGAAATGGATGGTGATCGCGATCAGGGCGCGGGGCTGCAGGTCGAAGTCGAAGGGATCGGAGTTCACGAGGGAGTCTGGCGCCAATGTGACGCTGCGGCTTCCGTTGAAGGCCAGGAGAAGGCCCGTGGACGTGTCGATGGCGCTGGACGCGGCCGCGGCTGCGACCGTAAAATGCACGGAATCGAGTGTCACCGGGCTCGTGCTGAACTCATTGGAGAACCGGACTCTCAACCGCTCCCCGCCGATGGACACGCACACGATCTGCCGGAGTGTGTTGTTCGCCAGGCCCGGGGCCGGGGGCATGTTGCCCGGCTCGACGAGCTGGGGCGACGCGGCCCACGTGCCGGTCCATCGCTCTCCGGTGATGGGATGATTGATCGGCGAGGTGATGCGGTCGCATCGGGTGGATACGAACGACAGACAGGAAAGCAGGACCCCGGCGGGAAGCACAAAAAGGATGGTGGAGAGGCGTCCTCTTGAGAGACCTGTCTTTTCACGGGAGTGTGCGGTCATGATCGAAACCTCCGTCAATGCCTGCGGATTGATTGGGACCGTGGCCGCCGAATGCGGCCGCACTTCATGGTGTTTCCGGTGTTCCAATCAACGAACAACCATATCCTGCATCTTGATCCGTGTCAATCCGTGTCAATCCGTTTCATCCGCCCAATCCGTGTTCCGTTTTTCGAATATCACCGCAGGAGCACGGCCTTGCGCGTCATCACGCAGGACGGTGTTTCGAGACGGACGATGTAGGTCCCGCTCGCCATACCGGCGCCGTTCCAGACCACCCGGTGGGCACCGGCCGGAAGCGTTCCGGTCCGGAGGGTTTCAACCCGGCGTCCCGTAATGTCGTACACGTCCAGCCGGACGTGTTCCGGCCGCGGCAGGCGGAACGACAGAACCGCGCTGGGATTGAAGGGGTTGGGATAGACCGGATGCAGTTCGAATCCGCTGACAACAGCGGCCGGCCGCCTGACCGCGGTTCCGGAATCCGCGTTCAACAGGCCCAGGAGAATTTCCTCCCCGGAATTGGCGCAGACCAGGAGTTTGTCCAGTGCCATGAAAGCCATCTGCATCGACACATCCCCTGCGCCGAAATCGAGGACAACGGCGCCCTGGTCTCCAAAATTTTCGTCCATGGATCCGTCCGGCAGATACCGGCTGATAAAAAAGTCATGATCCCACTGCCCCTGGTCATCCCGCCGGTCGCTTGACGCGCTGAGGTAAATCGGCGATCCGCTCCGGTTCCGTTTGTACGAAGGTCCCAGAGACGAGAACGGAACCGGCGAGAAAACGCCGTCGATCATGAGAGACTCATAGCCGCCGGGAGGGGCCGGCAGTTCAAGTAACTCCCAGGGGCCCGGCGCCCCGTCCGGAGACAGCATGCTCCGGCAGAGAAAGGGCGCGTATCCTCCGCCGGGCCGCGGATCCTGGGAATCGGACCTGAATTCCCCGGCCACGAAAAGCGCATGCGAATCCGGCTGATACGCCGCGTTCCGGACGCGCACCCGGTTGTCCGGGTAATCGCTGGGATCCGGGTTGAAGAAATCCGTCGGGCCCGTGATTTCGAATGTCTCCGAATCCATGAAGCATTGTTCAACCCAGGATCCGTCACTGCCCGAACCGCAGGAGTAGAAACCGCCCCCCCCGAACGGCGTCAGACTGTTCACCTCGCCCCACGGGCCGCGGACAATGGCGCCGTTCTGATCCGGCAGAATGACCGGAACGCCGTCGGAGTCGTGCTGCACCGTGGTTTTTTTGATCACATTCCCGGAGGAGTCGAAGCAGACGATGGCGCGGCCCGAAGCCGCTTCCGAGCTGAACACGCCGCCCGCCACGTAATCCAGCACGCGGCCCTCCGCGTTGTACCGGGGGAAGATCGCGAAGAGTTCGTTGTATTGCATCGCTGTGGATCCGGACGGGTGCTCGGAATACACGGCGTAACCGTTGTTCCCGAACGTCGGGTCGGGCGCGCCGTTTTTCAGAAAACGGGCGATCGCCATCTGCGTCACGGTGTGCTCGCCGGTGTATCCCGCGGCAACGATGCGGCCGTCCGGCTGGACGAAGACATTCGTCACCCAGTCATTGGCCAGCGGGTAATCGACCCGGACGATGCCGTTGTCTCCAAAGGAGGTGACAAGCCGCTGCTGTTCGAGGTTGACGGCCGCGAGCGCGGATTTCGTGTCCCGCCAGTCCCCCATCTGCATCGCCACGAGGGCCACGCCGAACTGGCTGAAAAACTCGCCCAGTTCCGGATCCAGGGGGTCGAAAAAGAGGGGGGCCGCGGCTTCCATCCTGACCGGCGTCTGGAATTGGTGACCCTGCTCCGATGCCATCTGGATCATTTTTATGAAGCCGTCGAATCCAGGGTTGGGTTCATTGGACGGTTGCGCCATCACTGCGGTGGCGAAAGCCAGTAGGATGAACAACGCGAGCCGCCGGGTTTTATTCGTCATCTCAGCCTCCTCTAATAATGTGACCGGTCGGTGTGCCATGGAAATGCGGGTGTTGGGTGTATCGGAAAGTAGGAAATAATACATAAAAATGCAATAAAAACAGCAATGCAGGATCATTTTACGCAGGATCCATGTCCGCAACTTGGCCGTGCGTAAATAAACCTCCCGCGGATTTTTACTAACCCGCGGGAGGTTGAATCCGTTCCCTATTTAAATCAATGAATTACCATATTGATATTCTTTATCCGTGTCAATCCGTCCCATCCGCCCAATCCGTATTCCATTTTATTGGTTCATCTGCCGCTCAGGTGATACTCGATCAGCTTCCCGATCACCGCATCCATGGAACCCGGAGTCGTGCTCGCGCAGATGTTCGTGGCCGCGATAACCCCGAACTTCTTATTGGGCGCCAGCCAGGCGACCGCGAAATTGTATGTATTGCTCCCTGAATGCGTCAGCGCCTTGCCCTCCGCCCATTCCCGCTGAAGAACGATCCACCCGGCCGAGTAGGATCCTTCTCCGGGCATGGAACACGCGCCTGTTGTCAGAACAGCCGCGGTTTCCGGACTCAGGCCCACCGGATTTCCGGCTTCGCATGCCAGAACCCACTGGATATACCTGCCCCAATCGCCAATGGACATGTGAAGCCTTCCCGCGGAGTTGTACACGGGAGGATTGTCAGACAATTCCGTGGGTTCGACGGGTTTGTATTTCGGAGTGTGCTGAAGGGGCTGGTCCTCCAGGCCGATTGTGCCCATGGGGCCCCATCCGGCCGTGGTGATGCCCAGCGGTCCGAGAACCCGTTCAAAGAGGAGGTCCTCATACGGCCTGCCGGTCAGCTTGTCCGCGATCGCCGCGGTGATGATATACCCGACATTGCTGTAATTGTACGTGCCCCTGGCATTGGTCGGGTTCTGCTGAAGCGCCCAGGAAGTCACTTCCCGCCTCTGCTCGACAAGTGCTGCCGTCGTCATCTGAAAAGTGACATTCCCAACCAGGCCCCCTCCATGGGACAGTACATCTTTCACGGTTACGGATTGATACTGATCTTTCATGATTTCAGCATACTCCGGGAAAAGGGCCGGCAATGTCGTGTCCCAGGTCAACAGTCCATCATCCACCAGATATCCGATCAGAACGCCTGTTATTGCCTTGGTATCCGAACCGAGGTGGAATTGGTCGTTGTCTGTTACATTCGCCTCTCCGGCGTACCTCCTGCACCCGACAGCCCGAGCCTCAACGACGCCCGTATCCGCGACCACCGCGGCCGCAAGCGCCGGGAGGTCGTATTCATACCTGAGTGAATCCAGCAGGGTTGCGAAACGGGAGTCGTGAACGGTCGGGGCCGGGGGTTTGGGCTTATCCGAACCGGTTGAGGTTTTTCCGCAGGAGTTGGAGGCTAACGCGATGATCAGTACTGAAAATAGAATTCTTTTCTTCATTAATATCCTCTCGTAG
>JAFGAX010000051.1 GCA_016933415.1 bacterium | reverse complement strand
GGCCAGTTTCTCCTCGCTGAGGCGGGCGGCGAGACGCGCGTCGGACTGGAGCGACTCGGTCAGCGTGTCGAGCGCGCGGCGCCGCAGGAGCCGCGTGCCCTCAACGGTGACAAGGACGAGCAGGCCCAGAATCAGAAAAATCTGAAAAGGCAGGGTCTGCCAGAAAATGCGCCGTTTTTTCAGCATGTTTCACTCCTTGAAACGGTAACCGACGCCGTGCACGGTTTCGATCAGGCCGCCGGAGTCCCCGAGCTTGCGGCGCAGGCCGGCGACCTGGACGTCGACGGAGCGGTCCGTGACCGCGTAATCCGACCCCTTCACCGAATCGATGATCTGCGCCCGCGTGAAGACCCACCCAGGATGCCGGGCGAGAAAGTGGAGGAGCGTGAATTCGGTGCGGGTGAGATCCACCGGCCTGCCGCTGATCCGCACTTCATACCGGGAAGGATCGATGGACAGGTCAGCGACTTTCAGCACCGCGGAAACGTCCGCGTCCCCCTGCGGCCTGCGCCGCAGAACGCTCCGGATCCGGGCCGCAAGCACCTTGGGGCTGAACGGCTTGACGATGTAATCCTCGGCCCCCAGCTCGAGCCCGGCCACGATGTCCGCGTCCTCGCCCTTTGCGGTGAGCATGACCACCGGCACGCCGGCCATGCGAGGTTCACGCTTGAGCGCCCGGCACACGTCAAAGCCGCCGATGCCCGGCAGCATCAGGTCGAGCAGGATCAGGTCCGGCGGATTCGCCGCGGCCGAATGGAGCGCGTCCTCACCCGTGGCGACGCACTCCACCGTGAAACCTTCCTTCTCGAGGTTGAACCGGATCAGTTCCCGGATGTCCTCTTCGTCCTCGACCGCAAGTATGCGCGAGCCTGCCATGGAGGTTCCCCCTATCTTTGGACCGTCAGTTTCACCGATGCGGACCGGCCCGCCGAGCGGATCCGGAACAGATACAGGCCGGACGCGGCCGGACGGCCCAAGGCATCGCATCCGTCCCAGACGAGAACCGAGCGGCCCGCGGGAAAGCGCCCTCCGTTCAGAAACCGCACGCGGCGGCCCGCCAGATTAAAAATGTCCGCCTGAACCGAGGCCGGAGCGGAGAGCCGGAACGGGACGCGAAATGCGCCACTGGCTGGATCGAATTCAACCGTTTCCGCCCTCAGCGGCAAAGGCTTTTCCGCGACGCGCCCGCCGACCGAGTCGGGACGCATCAGACGGAACTCCAGGGACAGCAGGTTGAATCCGCCGCGTACCGCCTCCGCGCGGAACGCGTGTCGTCCCGCGGCAATCGCAAGACCGGTGTCCGAAACCGTCCGCCAGTTTTTCCATCCGCCCGTGGCCGGAATGCTCAGCGTTTCGGACAGCGGCGATCCGTCCATCAGGAGCCGCAGTCTGCCGCCTGCGGACAGCGCGGCGGCGCGGATGTCGAGCGCATACACGCCGGTCACACCGACCTCAGCCGTGTATTGAACCCACTCGCCAGTGTCAATCCATCCCACGTCATAAGCGGTCACGCCGTCGCCGCTCGGTTCGAGGTCCACACCGTCATTCCGGAACGCGCCGCCCGAGTTCCATGCCGCTCCTCCCGCGCTCCCGGTCTGATTCAGGGAAACGCTGTCCTTGTATGCGATCAGCGGTTCTCCCATGTCATATTCGGCCGCGGGGATGAGGCCCGGCAGGACATGCTCCGCATAGTGCTTCACGGACGGATCGGAGGGCTGGCGGACCAGGGCGTCCAGGACGTCCGGCAGGAAAGCGCACCGCTCCGTGCGCAGTCCGTCGGCCAGGTCCAGGAGCGCCGCCTCAGCCGCCTCGGCGGCCGGTTCCGGGGCCGTCCCGCCCCAGAAATCGAAAACGCGCTGGCATTCCACGGAAAGCGGGGCTGAAAACGGGCTCGTGGTGGTGGACACCTTCTTGTGCGTCCACCAGTTCCAGCCGATGCCGTTCTGCTCCATGAGCCGGACGCAGGCGGCGAACCACGCGTTCGAATTCTCCCCGGTTTCTCCGAGCCACACCGGCCGGTTCGCAGTGGCCCGCAGGGAGGTGTATTTCCGCGCCGAGGATGGCGTGACGCCGTCCCAGTACCGGTGAAACGCGTAGACCATGTTTTCGTCGAAAGCCGGAATCAAGCCGCTGAAATCCGAGGCGTACCAGTTGCCCTCGATGAACAGGATGTGATTCGGATCCACGGCGCGGATGGAGTCGCGAAGCGTCACATAGAGGGCCCGAAGCTCTGCGTTCGTGTGCCCGGAGGGCAGAACGGGTTCGTTGAGCAGGTCGTAACCGGCGATGACCGGCTCGTCCGCATACCGTTCGGCGATGGCCCGCCAGATTTCGACCGTCCGCCTCCGGTTCGCCGCGTCGAGCCACAGACGCGCGAAGCCGTCCGAGTCGCTGATGTTGCCGTGGTTCTGTCCACCGGGCGCGCAGTGCATGTCGAGAATCAGGACCAGGCCGTGCTTCCGGCACCAGCCGATCACCCGGTCGATAAAAACGAACGGATCCTCCGGCCGTATGCCCGCCTGTCCCTCCGGCTCGAACATCCGGTAGTGGAACGGCAGACGGACGGAGTTGAGCCCCCAGGAGGCCATGCGGCCGAATTCCTCCTCGGTCGCGTAATTCCGGACCCAGGATCGGTAGAATGCCTCGGCGGCCTCGTCGCCGATCAGGTCGAAAATTTTCGCCTCGATGTCCGAGGGTGAACCGAAACCCGGGATGCGGGCCTGGTACCCTTCCAGCACCAGCCATCCGCCCAGGCCGAATCCTCTCAGGAGGACCTCCGCTCCGGTCGAATCCACGATGGTCGTGCCCTGGACCCGGAGGAAACCCGAAGCGGACGCGGAAACCGGCAAGGTCGCCAGAAGCCAGAGCCCGATGCCGCCGATAATCGGGAGGCGCTTCCGTTCGGAGCGGAAGAATGTGATCATTGAAGGATCCATCCTGCTGCAATCAACAGCCTGCGGAAGCCTTTCCTACGCTGTGCGCTGTGCCCTTAGCTCTTTGCGTCATGTCCTGTGCGCCATGCGCTCTTCTCCGCCGGCCGCATCACTTCTTCGAGCCGCTGTTACGTTCCACGGTCTCTGCCAGAAATTTTATGAACGGCTCCGCGAATTCCTTCCGCTTCAGCGCGAACTCAACGATGGTCTTGAGATAATCCAGCTTGTTGCCGATATCATACCGCCGGCCCTCGAACTTCACCGCCACCATGGGCTGATTTTTGAGCAGGAGCCGCAGGGCGTCCGTGATCTGGATCTCGTTGTTCTTGCCGGGCTCCGTGCGGTCGATGCACGCGAAGACGTCCGGCGTGAGCACATACCGGCCCGCAACGGCGAAATTAGAGGGCGCCTCGTCCGCGGACGGCTTCTCCACCAGGTCCGTGATCTGATACGCCCGGCCGCCGAGCGGCTTCACGCCCACGATGCCGTACCGGTGCACCTTCTCGCGAGGCACCTCCTCGATCGCGATGACGGGCTGGCGGTACTGTTCGTACGCGTCGATGAGCTGCTGCGTCGCGGGAATGGCGGAATCGACGATGGTGTCTCCGAGCAGGACCGCGAAGGGCTCCGCGCCGACGTGCCGGCGGGCGTGCCGGATCGCGTCACCCAGTCCGTTCTGCTCCTTCTGCCGGATGTAGTGGATGGCCGCAAGATCGGCGATGCGCCGCATGGCCTCCCGGGCGTCCTCCTCCTCGCGCGATTCGAGGTGGTTTTCCAGTTCGGGATTCCGGTCAAAATGGTCCTCGATCGCGCGCTTGCCCTTGCCGGACACGATGAGCACGTCGTCGATGCCGGAGTCCACGGCCTCCTGAACGACGTACTGGATGGCCGGCGTGTCGACGACGGGCATCATTTCCTTGGGCATGGCCTTGGTCGCGGGCAGAAACCGGGTGCCGAGCCCGGCGGCGGGGATGACGGCTTTCTTCACCATGGTCCGGGATTCTCCTTTACGCGATGACGGGCTGTATCACCTTGGCGTCCAGCTTCCGGAGCACGGTCACGAGTTTGTTGAGCTGGGCCGCGCTTTCGACCGTACCGATGATCGCGCCACCCGATCCGGTGAACGAAGCGCAAACGCCGCAGGCGCGAGCGATCCGGATCATTTCCATGTCGCTGTCGCGGATATTCATGATCTTGCAGCGCTGGTCGAAATTTTCGTTCACGAGGTCGAAGAGTTTTTTCCGGTCGCGGCTCAGGATGACCTCCCGCCCCTCCGCCGCGATATCGGCGAGCCGTTTGAGCGTGGTCAGGGTCAGGGGATCGCCGGCCTCGAACTTGGCGCGCAATGAATTGTGCACTTTACCGGACACTTTCGACAGGTCGGTCTTGTACGCGACATACAGCATCGGCAGCAGGGACGGATCGAGCCGCTCGTACCGGCCGTACCCCTTCGCCTCCATGTGGGACCTGTCAAAATCCATGTACACGCAACCCTCGTAAGCCTGAATGACACGGTCCTGCAGGCCCGCCTGAATGCCGAGTTCGTCCGTTTCGGCGGACAGCACGAGCGTGGGCAGGACTTCCAGCGGGATTTCCACGCCGTAAAATTCCATGAGCACGCGGAACGTCGCGGTGATGATGGCGCTCGATCCCGCGAGACCCACCTGCCGGGGGATGGATGTGTCGTAACGGATCGAGAAATTGCGGGCGTGCAGGCCGATGTCCGTTTTACGGCAGTGGTCGTGAAAGGTCTTGATCGCGGCCTTGACGAGTCGGTTGCCCCCGTAGTACCCGGTCAGACCCACGGAATCCACCAGATGCTCCACGTTGCGGTACAGGTTCAGGTCGGTCTCGTGGGGCTCGAGGTGCAGGTCGGGCGACTCGTAGAGGATGACATGGGCGCCGAAATTACGGACCAGGACGGAAATCGTCCGTCCGAAATAGCCGTCCGACGGATTGCCCAGCAGTCCGGCCCGGGCATAGGCCCTTTTTTCGATGAGCATGAAATCTCCAGATTCAGTGGCGGAGGGTCGGGAATCAAGTATAAGGTTAATAAATAATAAGGAAAGGGTCAAGGCAAAAAATAGTTCAAAGTTCAAGGTTCAAAGTTCATAGTGAAAGCAATAAAAAACCCGGCGTTACCGCCGGGTTCGTGCGGACCTCCCGAAGGTGGGGGACCTTCGGGAGGTCCGCGGTAAGCCTGCTAATGTTCAAATCAATGAATTACCCTATTCCAATTCTTTATCCGTGCGAATCCGTCCGATCCGCTCGATCCGTGTTCCATTTTTCAATTACCACTCCATCCCGAAACCGATCGTCCATCCGCTCATCTGGCTGAAATCGTCCGCGAACTTCAAGTAGGCCTGCACTCCGGCCGGATGGCTGTATACAAGCCCGAAATATCGGCCCAGCTGACGGGTGAGCACCTTGGCCGGATCTGAATCGAAGCGCTCGGCGCGGTCGATTTCCAGGTCATCGACGATCAGCGACCCGTTCTGCCAGCGGCGCGTCGTTTTCACCGGATACACGCGAAAACCGGAGACGGACTCGTCCTCCAGCATAAACGCCGCGCTGGCCCCGATCAGCGCGGAAAATCCCTTTGCCGCGCCGATGCGCAGGCCCACGGGCAGGGCCAGGGACCACCGGTCGATCTCGGTCTCCGTCGTGTACTGCCGGGTGTGGTGATAATAGGAGCGTTCGGATCCCGGCGCATAAATCGTGTGGACGCTCATTGAATGAGACTGGGTCCGGCCGTTTTCCGAGAAATCCCTGGTAAAGCGCTGGTGTTGAACGTGCAATCCGCCGAAAAGCGACCAGCATCCCCGGGGCGCGTACACCGCGGACACGAATCCCTTCCACGTCCCCGTCTTCTCGGTTCCGTCCCCTTCCAGACTGCCGGCCCTGCTGCCCTGCGACCGGGTGCGCCGGTAAAAGGTGGAACCCGACTGCCAGTAATCGTACCCCCGGTCTCCGGACGTTGTATCGGATGAGGCCAGGGCCCCGGATACGTCCGTTTCGGACCAGGAATACGAGACGAAGGCGCGCATGAGCCAGTTCTCCGAAAATCGTTTCTCCGCGTTCGCGGAAACGAGCGGCCGGACGCCGTCGGCGTCGTACGACTGGTCCGCGGTCAAAAAGGAGGCGGACCGGCTGAAATACCTGGGATCGGTGTCCTGTTCCGACCAGCCCGCGGTCGTATCGAGCGCGACCGACCGCTCCGATCCGTCCCCCGAGATCAGGCCGCCGTATACACCGACCCGGAACGTGCAATCGGGCCGGAACATCGCGCCGAGGCCCGCCTCGATCTGGCTGCCCCGGATCTCGAGAGATTCGTCCTCGAGGCCCGCACTGGAGGAGTGGGGATAATTCGCCCAGTCGTCCTCCAGAAGTTCGCCGTTTCTGTGGTAAACCATGTGCCCGAGCCGGAGTCCCAGATCCAGCCGGTCCGCGGCGCGCCATCCGATCACCGCCTCGATGCGGTTGCCGGCCGTGGTCTGCTGGTTGTGCCCGGTCTCGAGTCTTGAAAGCGTGACATCCCTCGCCTTGTCGTAATAACTCGCGTCCGCCGTCTCCGCGTTCCAGCCGCCCCCTCCGCTCATGCTCTGAAGAAAAGGGCCGTAGTCGAACGTCACGCGGTCGAACAGGGCCAGGGACAACCGCCGGTTCACCGGCAGAAGCAGGCCCAGGCTGACCAGCGGGCGGGATTCCGACGGGACGACCGAGGTCTGCGGGTACCAGCGGGGCGCGGCGAATTCATCCGTCCAGTTCCTGGCGCTGACCGCGGGATCGGCCGAAGCCGCGGACGCGGCGAAAACGGGATTGTCCGCCGCGCTGAAAAAGTCCAGATAGGCGGTCCGCTTCGACAGTCCGGCCAGAGTCGCGGGATTCCACATCAGATCGCTGACCCGGTCCGGAACCATGCCCGACACTTCCGAGGGAAAGGTCTGCATCATCACGGTCCGGAATTCCATGGGCTGGAGAAAACCGGGCACGGCCGGTTTGCGGAATCTCGGATCGGGCACGGAAGCGTTCAAGGGCATGGAAGCGATGAAAAGAGCGGGCACGAAAAGCCGTGACAGACGCATGGCATTCTCCTGTGTTCTTGGACTGAACCACCGCCGGATGACCGGATCAGGACGAATTCCAGCAAAGGCCATGCCCGGCTCTGCATCTCCGGAACCGGCCCGGGTCAGCCTTGAAACCGCGGGTCCGTCAGCCGCGGATACGGACACGCCCTCATTTTTCCGGGGATCGCCCCCGGTTTTCCGGGGAGCAGTCCGCCGCCGCCGTCTCTGCGTCCGGCGCCATGCGGCTATCCGAGTCTTCGGCCGCGGCGATCCTGAAACGGATGCGGAACGTCGTGCCCCTCGAGCGCGAAATGCCCAGCGTGCCGCCGAGCTGATCCTGCACCAGAAGGCGGACCAGGTAAAGCCCGAACGATTTCGTCTTCCGCGGATCCGTCCGCTTCGAAATGCCGGTTCCGTTGTCCCGCACGGTCAGTTCCAGCATGCGGCCGGCCGTGCGCTTCAGGCCGATCCGCAGGCATGCATCCCCTTTCCGGGAAGGCGGAAACGCGTGCTTGTACACGTTCGAGACCAGCTCGTTGACAATGAGGCCGCAGGGAACGGCCTGATCCAGACCGAGTGCGACGCTTTCCAGTCCGAACTGCAGACGGATTTTCCGGGTCACGGGGTAGGCCGACTGAAGCCCGAGTACGAGACTGCGCAGATATTCGCTGAAATCGATCCGTACCAGGTTCTCCGACTGATACAGCTTCTCATAGACGAGGGACATCACCCGCACCCGCTCCTGGGCCTCTTTCAGAACGGCCAGACAGCGGCGGTCCGTGACTCCCGCCGACTGGATACGGAGAAGGCTGGAGATGACCTGCATGTTGTTCTTGACGCGGTGGTGTATCTCCTTGATGAGCAGTTCCTTTTCCCGGAGCGCGCCGCGTATGGTTGCCTCCGCCGACACCAGCGCGGTGATGTCGGTGATGATGCCCAGAATGGCGGGCTGTTTTTCATACGTGATCAGTTTGGTGGTGATGAGCGCCTCGATGCGCTCGCCGCCTGCCGTGACCAGGCCGTACCGGTACGGCTCGAGTTCCCGGCCCTGCCAGTGCTGCCGGATGTTCTGCGTGATCCGGTCCCGGTCCTCCGGGGCGATCAGGCTCAGAAAATCGAATTCCGGGCTGTAGAATTGCTCGCGGGTGTACCCCATGCGCTCTTCACAGAGCCGGTTGGCATAGGCGACTTTTCCCGCCCGGTTGATGAAAATCATGTTCGGCGACTGCTCGGCGAGGTTCCGGAACTTCTCTTCGGACTCCAGAAGCCGGATCTCCGCCAGTTTGTTTTCAGTGACGTCGTTGACGATCATCAGCAGACTGGAAGACGCTTCCGAATCGCGGAAGCGCTGAATCCGGCTGTGGATGAAGCGTCTCTCCCCGTCTTTTCGGAGGAACCAGCATTCGATGGAGGGAGGAAATTCCCCGCGCTGTTCGGATTCGCGCCAGAGCAGGGCGACGCGCTCCTGATCTTCGGGCGCGACCAGATCCGCGCCCCGCAATCCGGTCAGTTCCTCGTATGAAATCCCGAATATCTCGCATGCGCGGGAATTCGTATAGACCAGCCTGCCGTTTTCAGAAACCAGGATGCCGTCGCTCAGCCGGTCCGCGATTCTCCGGAAACGCCTCTCGCTCTCTTCCAGCTGACGCCGCGTGCCGTCCATGACGCTCGCGTTCCGGAGCAGGTTTTCCAGCATGGAGAGGTCCATCACGACGCGATCCGGTCCCATGGCTTTGATCCGGTCCAGCCATTCCCCGCTGGGATCCGAGAGGATGAGGGATTTGATTTCAACGTTTTCCGCGGGAAAAGAGGAGGAATCAGCGGTGGACGCGTCATTTCCCAGGATGAGCACGCGCTGTTGAGAAGTCATGAGCGGATTCTCCCGGATGGGGGCCGGCCGGCCGGTCCATGATCAGAGGCGGCATCACGCCAGATCCGCGGGACGGAATCCCGGATGCCTGCAACCGCTCATTTAAATTACGGAAATTGCGGCAGAAAGTAAAGGATTGGATGGGAAACAGCCGGTTTCCCGGCGGACCCGCCCTCTCGAACCGGCTGTCCGGCCCGAGCGCCCGATCCGGGATGGTGACGCGCCGCCTCGTGCCGAACGCCGTCAGACCGTGGACGGCAGGAGCTCCACCGGCTTGCCGAGCAGGAAGCCGCCGTCCCGTATCCATCCCTTGAGGGTTTCGGCGATTTCACGCGCGGCCCTGTAGCTGGAAAGCGGGAAGCAGGGCACCTTCCGGCCCTCCCATTCGATCCAGCCCCTGCGGAGCTCGGCATAGGTCACCTCGCCGATGGTCCGGCCCGTCATCTGGGGATAGTCCTCGTTGTAGTCCACGACCGGAGCGTGAATATCCTCGTCCCGCACGGTTGTGTGCTCCAGGATGGATTCGTCGAGTATGGGAATCGGCACGCCGATGCCGACGAGCATGGTCGCGCCGTACCCCTTGAAGTGCACGCCGCGCAGCCAGCGGCCGCTCATCTGCTTGAGGTTCCCGGTCACGGCGAGCGTCCCTCCGAGCCGCCGCGGCACGCCGCGGGCGGTGCGGGGAACGTCCGGGTTGTGCTGGGTGCCCGGCCCGGCCACGAAACCGGCGCCCCCCGCAAGGAAAATCCGCGTTCCGAATCCGATGGTCTTGAAGAAGGGGTCGTTCATGAGCGGGCTCAGCTGGCCCGCGCTGCAGTATGTCGCGTTACCGAGTTTCGGCTTCAGGATGCCCATGTAGGTGGCAAGCGTCCGGTCGGGCGACAGGTTCACCGCGCAGTTGTAGTTCTGGTAGGCGTTCCGGGGGCAGAAGAGAAAGGCGCTCGGCAGGTCGCGAAGCTGGATCTCTTTCTCGAAGGACGTGGCGGGATAGCAGTCGCTTCCGTCGCTCTCCGCCTTAAGCCGGAGTGTCTTGCCGGCCACCAGGTCGTGGATCACGTGGCCGCCCCCGTAGGAAAAGTTCCTCCGGCCGTCGGGCGTCCGCCCGCCTTCGACCGTCTGCGTGGCGCCGATGTAGCAGTCCACGGCCGCGATGCCGGCGTACGCCTCCACGCCGTTGATCCAGACGCGTGTGGCGCGGATGCGCGGCCGGCTGTGGCCGAAATTGAGAAAGGCGCCGGACGAACACATCGGGCCGAACGTGCCCGTGGTCACCACGTCGACCTCGGCCGCGGCGGCCGACACCCCCTTCTCATCGACCAGCCGGAGTATCTCTTCAGCCGTCACCACGACGGCCTGCTTCTTCCGGATCTTTTCGTTGATTTCCTCGTACGTCTTGGCCATGCGCCGCCTTTTGTAAACCGGTCCGCCCGTCCATCACCGTTTCCGGTGGACCGGCCGGTCCGCTTCAATCATGGAGACAAGCCCCTCCGTTGCGCAATGCGGAACGGAGGGGAGCATCAGGCCTGCGATCCGCTCACGCCGATCCGGATTCGTCCGGCCCCGGGAAAAAGGACTCATGCACGCTGATGACCGCCCGCTTCAGCTTCTCCTCGTCCACCAGAAAATACGCCGCGACCTTGGAGGCGCCCGCAACGATCATTTCGGCATGCACATTGACCCGGCTGAGCGCCTGAATCACCCGCGCCACCAGACCCTCGGCCGTATCGAGGCCCTCCCCCACGATGGCCACCAGCCCCGTCTTCTCCACGGGTTCGAAGGCGTCGATCCCCTCGGCGGCCTGGGCCCGCAGATGGCGGTAGGCTTTCTGCAGTTCGCTCCGTTCGAGCAGAATGTTGATGCACGTCTGCGACGTCATGACGGAGCGGATGTTGATGTCCAGTTCGCTGAGCTGCGATACGAGGCGCGACAGGAGCCCGACCGCATAGCCCACGTCCGGGCCGTGCAGACGCAGCATGCCGACGTTCCGGCTGTAGGTTACGCTCTTGACAATGCCTTCCCGGACGTTCCGCTCCGGCCCGATCCAGGTTCCGACGGCTTCGGGCCGGAACGTGTTCCGGATCACGATGGGAATGCGCCGGTCGAGCAGGGGTTCGACGGTTCTGGGATGCAGGATCTTGGCGCCGAAATAGGAGAGCTCGGCCGCCTCGTCATACGACAGCGATCCAAGCAGCTGCGGGTTCGCGACGTACTCGGGCGACCCGGTGAGAAAGCCGTCGACGTCCTTCCACACCTCGAGCCGTTCGGCCTCGAGCGCGTCCGCGATCACGGCCGCGCTGTAGTCGGTGCCGCCGCGGCCGAACGTGATCGGCTGTCCGTCCTCGGTTTCGCCGAAAAATCCCGTGACGCAGGGCAGAACGCCTTCATGGAACAGGGCATGCAGGGCTTTGGACACCGGTTTGCGGCTGCGGGCGATGTCCACCGTGCCCTGTCCGAAGGGGCCGTGCGCCACCAGGCCGATCGCGTCGCTCTCAACGGCCTTAGACTCCACGCCGAGCCCGTTCAGAACACCGGACATGAGATGCGCGGCCATGCGTTCGCCGAGGCTCAGGATGTGGTCGCGCGTCCGCTGGGTCGCCTCGCCCGTGTAGGACACGCCCTTGAGCAGTTTTTTCAGCCGCTCGATCAATTCCTCCATCCGGGCGCCGGTTTCGGACCGGAGCGCGCCTTCGGGCACGGCCGACCGGATGAGCGGCTCATGCACGGCGCGTATCCCGTCCACGGAGGCGGGAATGGTGGATTCGTTTTCCAACGCCTTGTCCGTGGCCTCGATGAGCCGGTTCGTGACGCCCTGTACAGCGGAGAGGACCACCACCCGCATGGAAAAACTGTTTTTCCGGATGATGTCCGCGATTTCCATCAGGGAGGCCGGATCCTTCAGGGAGGATCCGCCGAATTTCATGACAGTGACGCCCATAAATCCCCAGATCTTCCTTCTCTTGATTTTCTCCGGCCTGCGGTCAATTCCAGAGCCGGTTCACGGCCCGTTCCGTCCGCGGGTCACGCGCTCCGGATCGATCTCCGACCGCACCAGGGGCGGCAGAACGCCCCACATCCCCATGCGGTCTCCCAGGATCGCGAGGCCGCCTTCGACCGATTCCAATCCCTGCAGGAAATCAAAACAGCTTTCAAGATCTCCGGCGGACCGGACCCGGTTCCCGAGCGCGGTCGCGGCCGCGTCGGCCAGGGCCGCGTTTGCGGCGATCACCACGGCCGCGTCCGCCCGTCCGTAACTGAAGGAATGGCCCACGGTGCCGGACGAAGTGCAGATTCCGAAGACACCGGGCCTCGGCGCGACATCGAACGCGAGGCCGGTCATCGGGGATGCCCCGGCGTAAAGGCCCACCCGTATCGGCCTGCGGATGAACAGCGCGATGTCTCCGCCGTTGTCCACGACCGCCTCGTCCGCCCCGGCGGCCAGGAGATCAGCGAGGCAGGCATCGGCCAGTGCGCCCGCAACCGATGCCATGGGGCCGACACCGGCCCGGGCCGCTTCATCCGCCATTCGGAGGACCAGTCGGTCCGCGTTCTCCCTCGGCGCATAAGGCGCATGCGTATCTCTGTATTCCGGATCCGAGGCGATATAGGCCTCGACGCAGTCCCGCGACCGCCTGAGCGAGCGTTCCCCTGCATCAAAGAAAGCCGGGTCGCAGATCAGCGTGACAATGGTTTCCCTGTATTCGAAATGGTGCCTCTGCATCCGGTTCCTGAATCGATCAGCGATCGCATTCCCCTGATGGATGGGAGGCGGGGCGCTTCCGTGGAACCGCCTCGCCCCGGACTGTACCCGGAATCCGAAGGGTCCCCGTGTTCTCACCAATAAAAAACCCACGATTCTATTCGTGGGTTTTCTCGCGTGGGTTGCCCCCCCGTCCGGTCAGTACGGTTCTGAAAACCCGGTCTGCCCCCGCATGCCCATGAGAAATTGTCTCTGGTAGAGGTAGTCCACGGATACCGGTTAAAACGAATAAAACCAATGACCAGATGAATATATAAAAAAAAGATTTTCCAGTCAAGCGAATTAAATTACACTGGCTCTAAAACGGAACCGGCAGGGTTCGGACCGTTTTCCGGGCCCGGGCTAGTCCTTCAGGATTTTCAGAGACGTCACGCTCATTTTCATCGGCATGGTCATGTCTTCCGGGCCGCTGATCTCGATCGTGCTTTCGGTCGTGGTCTCCGCGGATGACTCGGTCATCAGTCCCTTTTTATAGGCGAAAGCCCAGTTGCCTTTACTCTGAATGTCGCCCGTCATGGCGAGACTGGCGCCCATCTGTTCCCCGGATCCGCTCATCTTCCCCTTTGACTCGACGGCAATGCGCGCGCACTCCAGACCCCGGACTTTTTCCAGCCCGGTCAGGGTGCTTCTGCTTTCAATGACCATGACGATGTTCATCCCGCCCTGTTCCACGGTCACCGTGTCGATCGAGTTCCATGATTCTCCGACGCGCACGGGATCGGCCGGAAGGTTTTCGAAAAAATCCGTGAAATCCGCCTGAACGCCCCGCTTGCCGCCCATCTGTCCGAGATCGACCTGAATGGAAGCGGCTTCGGGCGCAAGAGTCTCCTTGCCCCGTTCGCTCAGCGTCATGCCGAAAGGCTTGCCGGTCAAACCGCTCAAATCCGGGGACATGTCGCCCATCGGAGAAGCCGTTTTCATCGCCGTGGAATCGACGGTGATCTGCAGGGAAACCGGGCTTCCGTCGGCCGGCTTCATCGATACCACGCTTCGCGAATCGCTGTCGACCTGAAAGGGCTGTTCTCCGAACGTCATGTTCTGCCGCATTTTCGCGGAGACATCGTAGCGCAGCGCGTTCTCTGGAGTCCTGTACCGCAGGATCAGGCCGGACGACGGGTCCCCCCAGAAGGTTTTCTGCCCCGCGCAGCCTGCGAGCAGCAGTGATAGAAATGCCAGGGAGCGGAATCCCGTTCCCCTCACGGATCCTTTGAAATGATTCATCATGACCTCCAGGAGTGATAGTGGCTGTACGGCCGTTCTCACGGCCCGTTCTCGACGCGCCGGTTCTTCGGACCGGCCTCCAGCAGAAGCAGAGCCAGGCTGCCGGCCGCAAGCGCGGCGTTCTCCGCGATCTTGAGCGGTCCGATCACGGATTCCCCCTTCACCGTGAAACACCCGCAGTGGATGTCGAGCCTTCGGAAAAAAGCCTGAAGCACCAGAATCAGAAACATCCACATCAGCCCCGCGTTGATCAGCACCGCGCCGTCCAGCCAGAGACCGGCCAGGAGACAAATGGCCGTGAACAGCTCCAGGTAGGGCAGCCAGATCGCGGCCACGGCGGACAGACCATCACCCACGACCCGGTAATTCACAATGTCCTGGCTGAACGCCCAGGGATGGAGTATCTTGTCGATCGATGCCCATCCCAGAATGACGGCGAACGCGAGCCGCAGGAGAAGAAGGGCTGTCCGGCGGCCGCGGGTCACGGAACCGGCTCCCCGGTTTCGACCGGCCACCGGTTCTGCGTCCATTCGGACAATCCACCGTACAGCCAGGCGGCGCGGCGGTAACCGGCCCGCCGCATCCAGACCAGCATGGCACGGCCCTCCCTGCAGGCCGGCTCGAAGCAGTAGAAAATGTAGGCGGTGTCGACCGGATGGGATTTTTTGAAATCGGTGAAATCCCGAAAAAACGGCTGAATCGCATGATTCTCCGCGCCCGGAATGCGGCCCGCGCGGAATTCCCGGGAAGCGCGGATGTCCACGAATATCGCGGCGCCCCGCTGAAACACGGCCATGGCCGAATCCGGGCTGACGCGCCGGATCGGGCGGCCGCTCATGAACAGGGCCCGGGCCATGCGTCCCGGAATGCCCTCCGGATGGAATTGATTGACGGTCCACCCGGCGGCCAGCGCCGCCAGCGACAGCAGTGCCGCGTGCCCGAACCGCCTCATCACCGGCCGGTTTTCCGTTCCGGCGGAACCGGCCTGATATTGCGGCTCACGTGGATGAAGACAGGCACGCTCATTTTCGGTTTCACGGCCGAATCGGTTTCGATCCACAGATCCGCATCCTCCGTGATCTCCTTCTCGGGGCGCAAACTGACGCGCAGGGTCAGCGACCGGCCCGGATCCACGAATGCCGATGCCGGGGTGACGGTCAGGTATTTGCTGGTGGTGCGAACCGATTTGATCTGCAGCGGCCGATCGGAGGAATTCCGGATCAGAATCAGCTCCTTGTACAGGGTGTCCGGCCTGAGAGGGGTCGACTGAAAGTCGATGAAGCTGGGCGAGACCTCGATTTCCGTGAACACCGTTCCTTCGACAACCGTCTGAAGGGGACCCACGTCCGGGGAGGCGAAGTACACGGTGATGGATTTGCGGATGATGCCCCGGAATCCCTGCGTGCGGATGGAAAACCGGATCGCCGTCGAATCGCCGGGGTCGATGCGCATCTTCTCGGACTGTGTGGCCGTGCACCCGCAGCTCGCATGCACGCGGTCGATCTGGACGGGCGCTTTACCGTTGTTGACAAATCGGATCACGCCAGTGACCGCCTGGCCCTCGGCCACGCGTCCGAATCGAAGCGTTTCAGGCGTCAGCAGGCGGACGGCCGGACCGGATGCCGGGCCGGCCGCCAGAACGGCCGCCAGTCCGGCGCCCAGGAAGGAACGGATCAACATGGAACATTCCTCCGGAGGAAAAGAATTGGGATTGGACTCGATAACTTAAATAATAAATATTAAAGGATCAAGGCAAAAAAAAGCGCCCCGCTTTCGCGGGACGCCGGCAAAAGGAGGCATTGATGAAGAGGTGAAAAGGTGAAAACCGGCTGGCGCGGCCGCCTCCTAGTCGCGCGCTCCGATTGAAAGGACAGCGTATTCGTCATGCGGCGCATGAAAAGGCATCTCGCTGCCGGACCGCACGGTGATTTCCGACCCTCCGGATTCCATCCGGATCAAATACCCGACGGACCGGACGTATCCGAGGTTCTGACTGCGGAGCGTCAGCAGACTTCCCCCGCGGTCCCTGTATTCAAAATGAAAAGACCGGATGCCGCGGAGCACGGGCTCGCCGTCCATCCGGAGCGTCGCGCCGGTCAGGCGGTATTCCCGGATTTCACCGGACCGGCAGCGTATCCGTATTCCCCGGCTGTCGATGTCCTCCACATCCGACGCATAGCGCAGATCGTTGTTCAGTGATTCGAGCGCGGAACGGTCCGATACGGACAGGCGGCCTCCGTAGCAGTATAACGTTTCCGACTCAGCCCTTTCCGCGGCCAGATTGACGCGCATCAGGACGAACAGCCCCACGGCCGCCATGCCGACGAACCCGAATTCGATCTGGTGTCTGACGCGGTTGGACATGGCCCGGCTCAGGCTCTTTCGCCCGATGGTTCGTAAAAGGGGAATAGCGGCACGCCGTCGATGTTGCGGATTTCGATCACCCGGATGGGATGGTCCTCTGATTTTCCGCCGCGCTTGAACTGAAACGGCCCGGCAGTCTGAGGCGTCAGTCGTTCGCAGATGAGCTGAATGCGCTGTTTCCTGAACATGGCGGGCCCCTGTTTTCCGTTTGATCTAAAAACTGCAATTCCCATGCCATCTGAAACCTTTCTGAAAATCTCTCCCCCGGTCCGAAGCGTTCCGAAAACATCTTATTTTCTATCAAATTAAAGAGGCCGAAAACCGGCCGCCCGATGTCATCGAAACCGGGGGCGGTTCGCCCGATTTGCGCCGATGGCGATTTTCCTTCCCCATGCCCTGTTTCCGTCCAAAAAACGGGACAGATTCACCTCTTGATCGTCTGAAAACCATTCATTACTTTACCGGGAGACATCGGATTGAACCGTGGCCGGATTTTCGCAACAGGAAGGATCATGAAAATCATGACCAAGGAAAACACGTTCAGCGTGGTGACCGCGGACGGCACGGCCGGCGTGTTTCTGAAACCCGCGCGGCTCACCGAAGTGCTGAGCTATTTCCAGCCCGATCGTTCTTTCAGCATCGCCCTGGCGAAAGTCGGCCACGCGCTGAGGAGCCTGAATGAAACCATCGATTCGGACTGCAGAATCGACTGGGTTCCGCTCGATTCTCCGGCCGGACGGCTGGCCCGTCAGGCGACGCTCATTCTCATTCTGACACGGGCCGCGGCCGAACGGGCGCCGGGCCTGCGGCTCATCGTCGACCATTCCATCGGCCGCGGCCGGGGGCTGTACTGCGAACTCAGGCCAGCGCCTCTGTTCCAGCCTTGGACCGTGCGTCAAATCCGAAAACGGATGGCGGAAATCATCGGGAAGGCGGAACCTGTGGAGCCGGTGGTTCTGACGGAAGCCGAGCTGAACGCGTTTCTCGAACAGAGAGGCGAGACGGCCGCGTGGCATCCGGTTCCGGGCACGGGACCGGCCGTTCTGTACAGGAGCGGCGGCGTAATGGAATACCTCGGCATGCCCCTGCTGCACGAGACATCGGCGGTGGGTGTTTTCGACCTCGTCCCGTGGAAAAAAGGGATGATCCTGCGCTTTCCGGACGGCGAGGGCCGCGAACCGCTTCCGCCTTTTATTCCGGACCGCAGGCTGTTCCGGGTGTTCCAGGAATTCGGGGAATGGGAGGCCATTCAGGGCGTCGAGACGGCCCGCGACCTGAACCGGATCGCGGCCGACGGAGGCGTATCGGATCTCATCAAGATCGCGGAGAGCCTGCATGAAAAAAAAATCGCCTTCCTGGCCGACCGCATCCAACGGCGCCGCAAGCGCATCGTGTTCATCGCGGGTCCCTCCTCTTCGGGCAAGACCACGTTCACCAAGCGGCTGAACATACAGCTCCGCGTGAACGGGCTCAGGCCCCTGATGGTTTCAATGGACGATTACTTCCTGAACCGCGACCGGACGCCGCTCGGAGAGGACGGCCGGCCTGATTACGAATCGGTGACGGCGCTCGACGTCCCGCGACTGTGCGCGGACCTCGCCGCCCTGCTGGAGGGCCGGGCGGTCCGCCTGCCCCGCTACGACTTCCTCACCGGGAAGGGGACGGACGGCCCCGAGACGCGGCTCGTGCCGGAACAGCCCGTGCTCATCGAAGGCCTTCACGGGATGAACGACGCCGTGTCGGCCGGCCTGTCCCGAAAAAAAATCTTCCGGATATACGACAGCGCGCTCACCCAGCTCAATCTCACGGACCGCCTGCGGGTCTCGACCAGCGACATCCGTTTCATGCGGCGCATGGTGCGCGACGCGCAGTTCCGCAACCACACGGCCGCGGACTCGCTGGCCGCATGGCCGCTCGTCCGCAGGGGCGAGGACCGGTACATCTTTCCCTTCCAGGAAAACGCGGACGCCGTGTTCAATTCGGCCCTGCTGTACGAACCGGGCGTGCTCCGGGTCTTCGCGGAGCCCCTGCTGTCGTCCATTCCGAAGGAGCATCCGGAATACCCCGAAGCCGGCCGGCTGCTCGGACTGCTCCTGTCTTTCACGGCCATCCCCGCGGACGAGGTGCCGCGGACGTCCATCCTGCGGGAATTCATCGGGGGGAGCGGTTTTAAATATTAGTTCCGGGTTGACGATTAAGGGAGCGATGTCATCCCCCATAAAATGGACCAAGCTATTATATTTAGGGCTTCCTGAAAAAGTCAAAATTGGCAATGAAAGACCAGTTTTGACCGGTTCGACCAGCGTTCTTTGACAATTTCAAGCAATCT
>JAFGAX010000050.1 GCA_016933415.1 bacterium | reverse complement strand
TGAACCAGCCGGTTGTCCGGATGGCGCCTCAGCATGCGGTTGGAACCCATACGCAGAACGCCGGAGTCGAACTGAGCGGGATCGTGGCGGACGTCCGCATCCACCCGAAGGGCGGTTGTCCAGAACCGGCCGTTCTTCCATCCCAGTGGCGCATAGGCATACAGAGGCAAAGTTACTGTGTCCGGATTCCGGATCCGGGCCGGCAGGTATAGCCTGAGATAGGCTGGTGCAATGAATGAAGCCGCGGCTGTCAGCGGATGATCGTGGAATTCCGTGAGAGTGACAAATCGTTTCCGGCTCCGGTCATACACAACAGGCGAACGGCCGGGCAGTTCGAAAAGCAGACTGCCTTCAGGCAGGGGAATCCATTCCGAAGACGCGGGCCGGACAGGTCTGTCCAGAAGCATGGCCGCGGCCTCGGTCCCGGGGATTTCGAACACGCGGCCGCAGCCGTCGGACGCGACTGCAAGCGGCGGTCCGTCCTGACACGTCATGGAACGCTTCACGGGCGGGTTAGCGCTTCGCCTGCAGGCCGAGAAACCAGCCTGTAACTCACGAAAGCCGCGCGAGTGCCGTCCGGCGACCATGAAGGCACGTTAATCGTGCCTTGGCCGCCGAAGAGAACGGCCACGGTTTCAGGCTCCCCGCCTTCTGCCGGCATCAGGCGGAGGCAGACGTCCTGGTTCGCCGGGTGGCCCTGCACGGAAGCGTCATAAGACAGAAAGAGGATTTGCTTTCCGTCCGGCGACGGATGCGGGAACCAGTCCCCGTGCCTGTCGCCGAAAGTCATCTGCTGTTGTTCCGATCCGTCCGGACGCATCCGCCATATCTTCATCAGCCCGGTCCGTACAGAATTGAAGTAAATCCATTTCCCGTCCGGCGTATATTCGGGCCCGTCGTCCAGTCCGGGCGCGTCGGTGAGACGTTTTTCCTCTCCTCCGGATACGGGGATGGTATACACGTCGAATGCACCGTTCCGTTCCGCGCAATAGGCCAGTTCATTGCCGTCCGGGGACCATCCGTGCCAGTAGGACGGCCCTTTCTGCGTGACCAGCCTCGGAACGCCGCCCGATGCGGGCAGGATATAAATCAGGGATTGGTTCTCCGGCGAATGGCTGATCGCCAGCCATTGTCCGTCGAAAGAGAGGCCATGGTCATTGTTGCATCGCGCCGCGTCGCCCGTGTCCAGAACACGCGTCTCGCCGCCGGAAGCAGGGACATGGAAAATCCTGCCTTCCGAATTGAACAGAAGGGTTTTCCCGTCCCTGGACCAGTTCGGCGCCTCGAAATGCCGTGTTTCACGAAGTACAATGGAACGCTCACGGGTGCTGAGGTCCAGGATTTCAAGCGTGCTCTCCACGATCCTCCTGTCGTCCTGAACCGGGGAGGAAGATGCGAAACGCACATCCCTGAAAAGGGCCGTTTCCGAGACTGAATTGTCGTGCGAGCACACGAACAGGCCTGCCAGCACCGTGTCGGGCAGGCGTACGGACAACGCCGCGACCGGCCGGATGCCGCTCCCGTCACGGTCCAGGGAGAACGAGAAGACGTTTCCGTCCCGCTCCAGCCGGATCCGGCGGGCTCCGGGAAGCGGCGCGCGAACCTCTTCCGTGGGCCCGCCCTTCACTCTCCGGAACTGGAGGGACACGAGACCGTCTCCGTGCACCACGGCATCCGCGTACGCCGCGTCCGGATCGAGCGAGGCGCGCACCATGACGCCGGCCTTTCTGTGGGGATTCATCCCTTCCCCGACCCATTCCAGACCGCATTCAAGCAACAGGTCTCCCGAACAGCGGTTCCAGGCGAAATGAAACGCGTCCTTTTCGCCCCACAGGTTTTCACCCGATGCGGTCATGCGCCAGGCGCCGCTCGCCGGATCGCGGGTGAACGATCCCGGAATCGAGACATCCCCCACATCCGCATGGAATTTAAAAGGACCGGATGCGGAACCCTTTCCGCCGAAAAGCGCCGCCGCAAAGGCCGCCGTGAACAGAATGACCGCAGGATTTGAAAGCATTTCCAGACTCCTTCGTTGGATGTCGATGCGAATCAAGCTACAGGAACCAGCGAAGAAAATCAAGTAAAAACATCGGCACGAACGGTCCGGATGAACGACGGAAATTCCGTCTTGAAACCGCATGACAATAGACTTATTTTTTTGTATATTTGCCAACCGCCCGGAAACGGCGGCACAAGAAACCGGGAGCGCGCATGAATCGGAACTCCATTCGAATCGCGGTTGTTTTCGCCGCCTTGTTCACGGCCGTGTCCTGTGAAGCCGCGGACCAAAGGCCGAAAAACCTCATCCTCATGATCGCGGACGGCTGCGGATACGGACATGTGGCGGCCGCGGACTTCTACGAGGCGGGACGCCTCGGCGCCCAGGTTTATGAAAAGTTCCCCGTCCGCGTGGCCGTGAGCACCTATTCACTCAACACCGACGGATACGATCCCAGCCTGGCGGAGGCGGATTTCGGTTACGTCGAGATGGCCGGTCTCCTGCCGCGGAAACCCACGGATTCCGCGGCCGCGGCCACCGCCCTGTCGACCGGCGTCAAAACACGGAACGGCCACATCGGTGTGGACAGCCTGAAACAGCCCCTGGAAAACATAGCGGAACGCTGTGAAAAACTGGGCAAAGCCACTGGCGTTGTGACCACCGTCCCTTTCCCTCACGCCACACCCGCCGGATTCGCCGTCCATGCCGGAGACCGGGGTTCCATGCCGGAGATCGCGGCGGACATGCTGTGTCAGAGCGGTCTGGAGGTCCTGATGGGCTGTGGGCACCCCCTGTACGACCGTGGGGGGTTGCCTCTGGAGACTCCGGATTTCCGCCTGTTCGGGGGACAGGCCCGATGGGATTCCCTGACCCTGGGACAATGCGGAGCGGACCGGGACGGCGACGGGGTTCCGGATCCATGGACGTTCATCGACAGCCTCGCGCAGTTCCGGGTGTACGCTTCAGGACCGGCCCCGGACCGTCTCTTCGGGCTCCCCCGCGTCCGTGAGACCCTTCAGCAAGGCCGCGGCGGCCGCGTGTCCGCGCCCCCGGATTCCGTTCCATTCATCGACGGTGTTCCCTCGCTCGCGGAAATGACCTCCGCTGCGTTGAACGTGCTGGACAATGACCCGGACGGCTTCTTTCTGATGATAGAAGGGGGCGCCGTGGACTGGGCCAGTCACGGCAATCAGAGTGGACGCATGATCGAGGAAATGCGCGATTTCAACCGGGCCGTGGACACGGTCGTGGAATGGGTGGAGCGGAACGGCGGATGGGAGAAGACGCTGGTGATCGTCACCTCGGACCATGAAACCGGCCGCCCGACGTCCCCGTCAGCGGAATCCCTGTGGGCGGCGACTCCGGCTTCCGATAAGGCGACGCTTCTCGATCCCGTGAACCGCGGCCGCGGAAACATGCCGGATCTGGTCTGGCATACGGTCCGTCACACCAATGCCCTGGTCCCGTTGTACGCGAAGGGGTCCGGATCAACGCTCCTGGCGGAACGCGCGAAACAAAAGGATCCCGTGCGCGGCCGCTTCATCGACAATACCGATGTAGCCCGCGTGATCTTCCGGCTGTCTCCCCTTCCATAAAAAAGGTCCCCCGGTACGGATCGGGGGACCGCCAGTCCTATATTGGACCGTCTACAAATTTTTCACGGACGTGGAGAGCGCCAGCAGTACATATCCGGCGACCACCAGCCAGAACGCGATTCCGGAGATCAGCGGGATCGAAATGAAGGTCCCCACGACTCCGAGCGCGGCCAGAATCAGAGCGATCCACCAGGTCGCCTTTTTGGGTGCGCTGAACCTCATGATGCCTCCTCCTTCCTGTTGATTCAACGATTTCATTCCGGATGGTTCCCGGAATGACGGATGTCCTCAGTATCCCCCTGAACATTCATCCGTTCGGCTCCATTCTCCCGCATCCGGCCTGAGGGAACCGGTCACCATCCGCCGCCTCCTCCTCCGCCGCCTCCCCCGCCTGACGAGCCCCCGCCGCCCGATCCGGAACTCGAGCCCGGCGGAGTCGATGCAGAGGAAATCGCGGAGGAAAAACTCCCCCCGATTGACGAGGCGAAGGATTGTGCGTTGAATCCCGATCGGCCGGAGGAATGGTACCACGCGGGCGAATACCCCCCGGGCTGGTCCCCGGCCCTGGCCAGAACGTCCGCGAACTGCTCGGCCCACTGCTGTTCCACGTCCAGCGCGATCGCGAAGGGCAGGTAGGCCTCAAAAAGCTCCGGTGTACGGCCGGGCGGATGCAGTATGTTCATGCGCTTGGACTCAGCCGCGGTCAGGTACATCCGAAATCCCTCGATTTTATCCATCGCTTTCCGGCCGATGGGCGTCGGCGCCTTCAGCAGACGGTAAAACAGAACGTTCAGCAGAATGAGTCCGAAGATCACGGCGATCATCGAAAGGTCCGTCATTTTGGACAATCCATAGAGCGCGAATATTTCACCGCCGAAAAAGGGCATGGAAAACAGGGAAAGGAACACCGCGGCTCCGATCCGTACAACTGAAAATCCTCCCCCCTGAAAAACCTCGCGCCAGGCGGCGATGACACGGATCAGCAGGAACGCGCAGCCCACGCTCCACAGCGTCACCCAGAGGCCGAGAAAGAGCGTTTCGGCCTGGGGCCGGAGGAAGAACCCGGCGGCCAGGGCCAGAACGGACAGGAGAAGTCCGGGAACGAAATACGAACGGTTGTTGAAAAAGTAGGTCTTGTGGTACTTTGACTCGAGTCCCCTGCGGCCGGCCTTGAGCGCCGATTGGATTCTCGAATGCTCGGTGTTTTTAAGCGTGACCGAGTCCTTTCCGGAAAACAGAGCGTCCGCTATTTTTTGCTCCACATCCGTCAGACCGCCGGGATCCGGGGAAAGCCGGTGAAGCGTGTATACGGAACCTTTCTGCTCGATGCGGACGGCCTTTTTAACGGCCATGGAAATGAGGGAAGCCGTCAGTACTTTGTGGTCGAATCCCATCCTGCGGATATACCGCATCGCGGACGGGGACAGGTCGACCGGCGGCCTGTAGAGCGGGAACACGGCGCCTTTTTCCGGATCCCGGCCCACCTTGAACCAGAAATACAGGTAATAGGCGAAGACAAGGAGAAGTCCCAGGAGACCTGCCAGCATTCCGGGATTATCCCGGACCGTGGCAACGGTCCGTTCGGTTCTGGAGGGTTCCGCGATCCTTCCCTTGGGCCAGGTGACCAGAACGGTCAGCCCCTCTCCTGTATCCAGCGGCCGGGTGGTCTCAAAGCGGACCGCGTCGCCGTAATCGCGGGAGATGGTTGCATCCGCGGCCGTGGATCCCTGCGGTCCGGTATAAACGGCGGTTTCGAGTATTTCGCCGGCTGCGTTTTCCGGCAGATGGATGTCGGCTGAGGCGTGGTCGATCGGAAAAGCCCATCCGTTTCCGGTCACGTTCCAGTACAGTTCGTCGTGGCTCTCGAAGAAACCGATCTGGCGCGTGGTGTTGTACCGTATGGTGTAGCGGTACTCGCCCGGTTCCAGCAGGACATCCGCGTTCCCGATCCGGATCCGTTTGCCGTTCGACTGATCGCTGACCTGAAACGGTTCCGGCTCCCCGTCCTTCAGGACGGAGATCACCTCCAGGCCGACCGTATACCGGTTGCCGCGGGATTTATAGCGGGTGGGGAAATCCCGATAGACGCCGCGCCGGATCTGATCCCCTTCGGCGCGCACCTGTATGTTCTCCTCCACGATGAGCTTCCCGTCCTGCCGGACCTTGACGTCGCTGTGATACGAAAGGATGCGTTCGTCCGCATGAAGCAGGCTCAGCGGAATCAGGATCGCGGCCGGCGCGGCGTGAAAAAATCGGTTCAAACGGATTTTCGGACGCATGCGTGCGCTCCCGGGGCTTTCGGCAGGATCAGAACCGGACTTCCGGGTTCTGCTTTTCGGTGGCGGTCTCGATCTCGAAGAATTCCGACTCGCCGAAACCGAGCGATTTCGCGAACAGCACGGCCGGGAAGGACTGGACTGCCGTATTGAGGTCCCGGACGCATCCGTTGTAATAACGCCTGGCCATCTGGATCTGGTCCTCGACATCCGCCAGGGTTTTCTGCAATTCCATGAAATTCTGGCTGGCCTTGAGCTCCGGATAATTCTCGGCGATCGCGAAAAGGGATCGGATCCCCGAAGTCAGGTCGTTTTCCGCCTTTCCCTGCTCGGGTACGCCCCTGGCCGTGATGGCGGCCTGCCGGGCCGCGGCCAGTTTCTCGAACAGCTCCTTTTCGTGTTTGCCGTATCCCTTCACCGTTTCGATCAGGTTCGGAATCAGATCGTATCTGCGCTTGAGCTGAACATCGATGCCGCTCCAGCCTTCCTTGACCAGATTGCGCTTCCGGACCAGGCTGTTGTACAGCATGACGGCACCGAATGCGGCGAACACAATGACTGCAAGCAGGATCAAGAACATATGATGTTCCTTTCATGGCTCCGGACATGTCCGGCCGGTTTGCACGAAACTGTCAGCGAGTGCCTTCCCCCGCTTCACGGCACGACGGGGAGCTTCAATTCGGTTACCGCGGTGAAACGGGAGCGGGCGGAACGGAACAGGCCGCGTCCGACGCGGAAGGAGACCGGACACGTTCAGGAAGACCTGGATTTGAAGCTGGGTTTCGCAGGCAACGAAACCTTGCGGCCTTCTGAATCAACCCGCACGAACGTGACCGTTGTCGAAAAAACCCGTTTTTCCTCCGACGAGCCGGGCTCGTCCGAAACGACTTCGACCGTGTATGTGACGGACGTGTCTCCAAGGCGGAGAGCGGTGATGTGGAAGCGGAGGATGGAACCGTTGAGCACTCTCTGCTTGAACTGGATGTTGTCCATGGCCACGGTGACAAGCGTGCAACCGGGGAAATCGAGGGAAGCCGCAAGCCAGGCGTACTCATCGACCCACTTGAGCAGGACTCCCCCGAACAGGAAACCGTGATGATTGAGGTGTTCCGGACGGACCAGTGCGTAATTGTCCATGCCTTCCGTTTCCCCATCGGGTTCAAGATGCCGTGACAGGATATCGGGGCTCCTGCCGGAGGCTCGAAAAATCCTATTTAAATATAGCACATAGCTTCAATTGAAGCAATGAATTTTTTATTTGACATTCGGGGCCGAAATGGTTAATTTAATGAGTGTCAGCCGAAAATTCATAGTCTTTCACGACATTCCGGATAAACGAACCGCCTCGGAATCGAGGATCCCACGAATCTATCCGGATTTTTTATGCCTAACCAGGGAGTAAAACACATGAAGCCTCTGAGTCACCGGTTCCGGATCCTGATCCTGCCGATCGTGGCTGTCCTGTCTGTTCTCACCACCGGCTGCGGCCGCGGCAAAACATCCGTCACCTTGGCCGGTTCCACCGCATTCCAGCCTTTTGCGGAGAAGCTCGCCGAACGGTACATGCTCATCCATCCGGAGATCGGAGTCACCGTGCAGGGCGGCGGTTCCGCGGTCGGCATCCAATCCGCCCTGTCCGGAGCCGCGGACATTGGGATGGCCGACCTGGTCCGACTTCCCGCTGAGGCGGCCGAACTCCAGCCCGTAACCGTGGCCAGGGACGGCATTGTCATCGTGGTGCATCCCTCGAATCCGCTCTCCGGACTCACGATGGACCAGACGAGGGGTCTGTTCTGCGGAAAGATACGGAATTGGAACGAATTGGGCGGTCCCGACGCGGCCGTGACCGTCGTTTCCCGCGAGGCCGGGTCCGGGACGCGAACCTCGTTTGAGCAGATCGTGGGTGATATCAAACTGACGGGGGACGCCATCATCCAGGATTCCAACGGCACGATACGCGAAACCGTCGCCAATGACGCCAGCGCGGTCGGATACCTGTCGCATGGACTTCTGAGCGAAAAAATCAAGGCGCTCCAGGTCGACGGCGCGGACTGCACGACCGAAGCCATTCAGGCGGGCCGATACCCGCTGGTGCGGCCGATTTTCCTGCTGACCCGGGGCGCGCCGACCGGAGCCTCGGCGGCCTTCATCGAATATGTCCGGTCACCGGACGCGCAGAAGGTGATCGGCGAAAGCGGCCTGATCCCCGCCATTCAATAACCGGACGGTCCTTCCCTTCCGCCCATGATCCGGATCGGTGAAAAAACAGTGCAGCGCCTGCTCATGGCCGCCGCGTTCTCCGCAATCGGCGGCCTGCTTCTGATCGCCCTGTTCATTTTCAAGGAAGGCCTTTCCTTTTTCATCGAAACGGGATTCCGCCGGTTCCTGTTTGCGGACGTATGGGATCCCCAGTCCGGCCTGTACGGCATATTCCCCATGCTGGTCGCATCCCTCTGGGTGACGCTCGGCGCCATGCTCCTGGGCGCGCCGCTGGGCATTTCCGTGGCCGTTTTCCTCGTCGAGTTCGTTCCGCGATCCGTGATGCGGGTAGTGAAACCGACCATCGAACTGCTGGCCGGCATCCCCTCCGTGGTGTACGGGTTCATCGGCGTGATGGTCCTGGCGCCCTTTATCCGGTCCACTTTCGGGGGACCCGGACTGTCCCTGCTGGCGGCCTCCTTTATCCTGGGTGTCATGATACTGCCCACCATCATCAGCATTTCCGTGGACGCCATCACGGCAGTCCCCGCCTCCTACCGGGAGGGTTCGTTTGCGCTGGGCGCTACCCGGTGGCAGACCGTCCGCATGGTCGTGCTCAAGGCGGCCCGGTCGGGCATCATCGCCAGCGTCATTCTCGGCATGGGCCGCGCCGTGGGCGAAACCATGGCCGTCATCATGGTGGCAGGAAATGCCGTTAAAATCCCGCATTCGGCGCTCGATTCGGTGAGGACGCTGACCGCCAACATCGCCCTCGAGATGGGATACGCGACTGGACGGCACCGGGAGGCTCTGTTTGCCACCGGCATCGTTCTGTTCGTGGTGATCATGATCCTCAACACCGCGGCCGGCGTCATGGTCCGTAAACGGGTCTCCGGGAAAAAAGGATGAGACTCTCCCCGCGTCTGACACAGGCCTTTGTCGTGTCCCTGCTGGGGCTCGCCACGGCCGTCACTTTGGTCATTCTGATTTTCGTCATTGTTTTCATCCTCCGCAAGGGCCTGCCGGCCATTGACATGGAATTCCTCTTCACCAAGCCGCAGGATATGGGCCGCGCCGGGGGCATCCTGCCCACCATCGTCGCATCCGTTCTCCTGCCCCTGATCGCGGTCGCCATCGCGGCCCCGCTCGGGGTCTCCACCGCGGTTTACCTCACCGAATATACGCGGGAATCGCGGGTGACGCGTTTGATCCGCTTCGGCGCGGACTGTCTCGCGGGGATTCCCTCCATTCTCTTCGGACTCTTCGGCTTCATCTTTTTCGTCACCATCCTGCAGATGGGCTGGTCCCTGCTGTCCGGCGGGCTGACACTCGCCCTGATGATTCTGCCGACCATTATCCGGACCACCGAAGAGGCGATCCGGGCAGTCCCGAATTCCTATCGGGAGGTGAGCACTTCCCTCGGCGCCACGCGGTTCCGGACCACGGCAAAGGTTGTACTGCCGAATGCCCTGCCGGGAATCGTCACGGGTATCATGCTGGGTGTCGGACGCTCCATCGGCGAGACAGCGGCCGTCATTTTCACCGCAGGCTCCTCCCTGCGCATGCCGTCCTCGATTTTCGATTCCGCGCGCACCATGTCCGTTCATTTCTATATCCTGGCGCGCGAGGGCCTGTCATCGGAAAAGGCCTACGGCACGGCCGCCGTGCTGATCATTTCGGTGCTGGCTGTCAATATGGTCGCATACGGTCTGATGAACCGCTTCATCCGGAAACGGTCATGACGCGATCCGGATGCGGATGGAAGGACTCTATTCCGGGGAGACCATGGGTCCAATGCCCGTGAAATTCTCCATTCAACAGCTCAGCACCTTTTACGGATCCGTTCAGGCCCTCCGGTCCCTGTCCATGGACGTAGCGACCAACCGGATTCTCGGCGTCATCGGTCCGGCCGGATCCGGAAAAACCTCTTTTCTCCGGACCCTCAACCGGCTGAACGACCTGCTTCCCGATTTCCGCGTGGAAGGCCGGGTACTTCTGGACGGCTCGGACATCTACGGACCGGACACGGATCCCGTCCTCCTCCGCCGCAGAATCGGCATGGTCTTCGCGATGCCCGTCCCCCTTCCCATGAGCATATACGAGAACCTGGTTTACGGACCGAAGCTGACCGGCATCCGGGATTATCAACGGCTGGGCGAAATCGTCGAAAAGAGCCTTCGCGCCGCCTATCTCTGGGACGAAGTCAAGGACCGCCTCAACCTGCCCGCGCTCCGGCTGTCCGGAGGCCAGCAGCAGCGTCTCTGCCTCGCCCGGACCCTGGCCCTTGGTCCCGAGGTCATTCTGCTTGATGAGCCAAGTTCGGGGCTCGACCCGATTTCCACGGCCCGCATCGAAGAGGCTCTGGCGGAGTTGAAATCGTCTTACACCATCATTCTGGTCACCAACAACACCAAGCAGGCGTCCCGTGTCGCGGACGAAACGGCCTTTTTCCTCATGGGCGAACTGGTGGAAATCGGCCCCACCGAAAAAATATTCACCGCCCCCGGGGACAGCCGGACCGAGGACTACGTGACCGGACGTTTCGGATGACGGAAACGAAAATCGACATACGGGAGCTGAACCTGTGGTACGGTTCCTTCCTCGCGCTCAAGAATGTAAACCTGTCCGTTCCGCCGCGCCTGATTACCGCCCTCATCGGACCCTCCGGATGCGGCAAGTCCACGCTCCTGCGGGCGCTGAACCGGATGAATGACCTGATTCCGGGAGTCAGGATCACCGGAACCGTTCTCCTGGACGGCGAGAATATATACGGCGGCGCTCTTCGCGTGGACCGCCTCCGCAAACGCGTGGGCATGGTTTTCCAGAGGCCGAATCCCTTTCCGCTCTCGATTTTCGACAACGTGGTGTACGGCCTGAAAGTCGCGGGCGTTCACAACCGCGGAATTCTGCGGGACACGGCCGAAAAGTGCCTTCGCGGGGCCTGGCTCTGGGACAATGTGAAGGATAAACTGCATCACGACGCGCTGGAACTGCCGCTCGATCAGCAGCAGCGCCTCTGCGTGGCCCGGCTCCTCGCAGTGGAGCCTGAGGTGATTCTCATGGACGAGCCCTGCTCCGCGCTGGACCCCATTGCCACGGCCAAGATCGAGGAGCTGATGGCCGTGCTGAAAAAGGATTACACCATCGTCATCGTGACGCACAACATGCAGCAGGCCGCGCGCGTCTCGGATTTCTCCGGCTGCATGCTGCTCGGCGAAATGATCGAGTTCAACGACACCCAGACGATGTTCACGCATCCGGGCGACAAGCGGACTGAGGATTACATCACGGGGCGATACGGGTGAGCGTGCGGCGGAAACCGCGACTTCTGAAACGATAAAGCCCCGGATCCGAGTCCGGGGCTTTTCTTCAGGGCCCAGGCCTGAAAGGTCTTGAAGACCTATCAGGTCTGAGGGACAGCATCGAATCAGGCTCCGATCGCTTCCAGCGCCTTGATGAGGCCCTGTTCCCCGAAAATCATGCTGAAGTAGCACTTCCGATCGGGGTACCGCGCGTGCATGTCCCTCAGGTTGGCCCACGGATCGAAGTCACCGAAGCGGATGTCCACCCCCACGCATTCCGGCATCAGATGCGCCAGCTTCTTAGACATCCATGCTTCGAGTATGACCTGCATGCCGTTCTGATCCGCGTATTTCATCATGGCGTCCAGGTTCCGGTTCGCCTCCACTATGCGGGCGTCGCTTTCGCCCTTCATCGAAACCGGCTGGGTGATGATGAAACCGGCCCCTGCCTGATGCTTGCGTTCCAGTTTCTCCATCTCCTCACGGGCCGGCTCGTACTGGTTGAACGCGACCCCGCAGGTGAACCGGCCGGGGTATGCCCCCCCGATGTATTCCATGAGCTGGACGGATGTCACCCGTTTGACCGTCCGGGGATCGAATCCGAGATCCTGCGGCTCCAGGCTGGGGAACTTGTCGCTGCCGTCGCCGGACACGCAGAGAAGGTACCGGATACCCAGGCGCAACGCGTGTTGGAGAAGGATGTCCAGATCCTGTTCGTTCTGCTCCTTCCCCGGCTCGAATTTCTCGTCCGTCTTCCGGTGAAAGGTGTTGAGATGGACGATCGCGTTCTCCGGCCGGACCGGCAGTCCCAGCACGTCGATCATTTCCGGAGCCATGAAGGACAGGTGGCTCATGGGATTGTCGGTGATGCTGATCACCGTGTCATGCTCCAGAAACAGCCGGTACCGCTCCTCGAACTTCGCGAAATCACCATCCAGGTCCTGCGTGTCCTGCCGGGGCGCGATGAGCTCCATGAACTGCCTGTCGATGAGGGTCGACGACATGAATGGTTCCTCCGTCTGCGGGCGGGAGGGACGGACGCGCCGCGGATCCGCGCCGGCGGGTTCCGTCCGGTTAGGAGTAGAATTCCTGGATCCGGCCGAGGGAGTCGAACCCGCCGAGTCGGAGGCAGTCCTCCAGGCAGACCAGGGCGGGATGCGATGCGTCCAGGATCTCATATTTTCTCGCCATCGAGCCGACGATCATGTCCAGTCCCAGCGGTACGGCTTTGGTCAGAAAGGCGCTTTCGAGCGCGCTTTTCACCGGAGATCCGTCCGCCCGTTTCGAGGGAAGCATGACCGTGAAATTGCTCAACCCGACCGACATATGGACGCCAGCCAGTTCCGGATCGGCGTGGATGAGCGCCATGCCGTCGAGGAGGCGTTTCAGCAGACCTTCCATGTCCGTGCCGATGGGCGCGATGCCCGGATCGACGATGCAGTGATTCAGGGGAATCGGAAGGTTCCGGCGCCGGATCGTCCCGATGATTTCCCGGGCGATCGCGTGGGTTTCCGCGGCCGATCCGGAGGGCGCGGGCTGGCCGTTGACGACGTGCTCCGACACCAGAAGAATGGGCATGAACGGCTGGATGGCGTACAGATCGAACATCTCAGTCCGCAAAAGGGAGATCGAGTTCAGGATGGGTCTTTGACCCTCGGCCTTTGCGGGATCATACACCCTCAGGCCGGCTTCCGCTATGGCGGCGTCCGGCGAGTCGATCGAGAGGGGTTTGGCCGTGACGGACTGGATTTCCCGGACCATCCGGGCCATGAATTCTGGAGGCCTGCGTCCAACGTTGACGTCGATATACGCGGCGCCTTTGAGGTCCTGAGACCGGGCCAGCGCTTTCAGTCCCTCCATGTCTTCCGCGTCGAACAGTTTCTGCGTGGACGGAACCGAATCATTGATGGATTCTCCGATGATGGTCAGACCCTTGATGCTCATCTCGCTCCTCCGCGCATACGAATGACGGTCCTTTTCCGGCGGCTCGGGCCCGGACGGCACAGGGGCACGCGTCTCATTGACGGGTCCCGCCCCGCGGCCACAGGGTCGTCGGCAGCCTTATCCACGCGCTACAATCCGCTGAACCGAACGTCCTCAAACCGCATCGAAGGCGTGCGCCATGCGCTGTAGGGATAGGGATCACTTCCGATTTCCGACAGGTTCGCCCACAGGGTCTTCGCGTTTCCGGTGATGTTCATTTCGTTCACCGCCCGGGTGACCGATCCGTTCTCGATCAGTCCGCCCATGATGCCGAAGGAGAAGTCACCGGTCGTGGAATTCGAATTGCCGCCGATGAATCCGTTCACCAAAATGCCTTTTGAAACGGATCGGATCATGCCGTCCAGCGGCTTTTCTCCTGTTTTGAACACCAGGTTCGAGACCGAGCCCGAGTTCGGATTCCACCCCATCTTGCGGCCGTAATACGTGTCGATGTAATACCCCTTCAGCACGCCGGCTTCGATCACAGCCCGTTTCGCCGCAGCCAGCCCTTCTCCGTCGAACCAGCGGGAGCCGAACCCCTTCGGGACGAAGGGATCGTCCGTCATGGTCAGCAGTCCGGACGCGACGGGTTTTCCGATCATGCCGTCCAGGAACGAACTCTTCTGGTTGATGGACTGCGCGGTCATGGACTGGGTCAGGACGGACACCAGCCGCCGGACGGCCCGGTTTTCGACGATCATGACGAATTTTCCGGTGTCGATCTTTTTCTGCCCCAGTTTGGCCAGGGCGCGCTGCGCCGCCTCGATGCCGACGGATTCGGGAGACGGCAATTCGGCGTAAAACCGGGATCCCGCGGAAGCCCAGTCCTCGGGCCTTCCCCCGGCCGGATCTTCCAGCGTGACTTCGGCGCTGATCCAGAAATCCGTCGCTTCCCGTTCCCCTGAAAAACCGGTGCTGTGGCACCGGCTGGTTTCCCAGCAGGAATCGGAATACGACGCGGTCGTGCTGATGATACGGCTGCTCCGGGACATAGCCGCGTCCTCTGCCGCGGACGCCAGCCGGATGCGCGCCGCCGGGTCCACGGTTTCGAATTTCGGATCCCGCAGCATCAGTTTCGGCGGGTCGCCCTTCGGGTAGAAGCGTGGATCAGGCAGCATCCGGTGCGGGTCCGGGGAAAGCACGGAGGTGGAAGCGACCGCCTCGCGGATGAAAGCCATCAGCTCTCTCTTCCTCAGGTCATTTGTGCTCTGGCTGGAATACCGGCCCTTGACATACAGGGTCAGCCCCAGCATCTGCCGAGTCGATTCTGCGAGTTTATCCGTCTTGCCGCCGCGGACTTCGATTTCCGTCTCGCGTCCGGTTGAGACAACGGCATCCGACTGATCGGCTCCGCATTTCAGCGCATGAACGGCCGCCCATTCGGCCAGTTCGGTTCTTTCTTTGCGGTTCATCTGATTGGTTCTCCTGGTCTCGCTTGTCGGGATGTCACACGCCGCCTACGGTGATTTTGGACACCTTGACCGTGGGGAGTCCGAGTGAAACGGGAACGCTCTGGCCGTTCTTGCCGCACGTCCATCCGCCCTCGTCCATTTTAAAGTCATTGCCGACCATGACGATGTCGGCGAGTACGCGCGGTCCGTTTCCGATGATGTTCACGTCCTTCACGGGCCGGGTCAGTCGTCCGTCCTCGATCAGGCATCCGGATTTCACGTAGAACGTGAAGTCCCCGGCGCCGATGGCCACCTCACCGTTGGTGAACGATTCCGCGTACAGGCCTTTTTTCACGCTCCTGATGATTTCCTCGCGGTCGTGGGGCCCGTTCGGCATCACGGTGCACCGCATGCGCGGCAGGGGCACGCTTCGGAACGACTCGCGCCTGCCGTTCCCCGTGGGCGGAACACCGTAGTGGCGGGCGCTGATCCGGTCGTGCATGTAGCTC
>JAFGAX010000049.1 GCA_016933415.1 bacterium | reverse complement strand
GTTTCTGGAGGAGAAACTCAAGGAATTCGACATTCTGGGGCAGGTCGTCGAAATCATGCCGGGTCCGATCATCACGCGTTTTGAGGTCCGCCCCGCGCCCGGGGTCAAAGTCAGCCGCTTCATCGGCATACAGGACGACCTGGCGCTCGTGATGCAGGCCAACCGCATCCGTGTCGCGCCGATTCCGGGCAAGGCCGTGGTGGGCGTCGAGATCCCGAACGAGAAGCCGTCGGACGTGGTGCTGCGCGAGATCATCGAGTCCAAGGCCTTCCGGAATTCCCATTCCAAGCTGACCGTCGCCCTGGGCAAGACCGTCGAAGGCGTGCCCTATGTCGCCGACCTGGCCCAGCTTCCCCATCTGCTCGTGGCAGGCGCCACCGGGTCCGGCAAATCGGTGTGCCTCAACACCATCATCGCGTCCATGCTGTTCCGCGCGAAGCCGTCCGAGGTCAAGTTCGTTCTCATCGACCCGAAGAAACTCGAGCTGAGCCTCTATAAAAACCTCAAGCACCACCATCTGACCACGCAGGAGGGTCTGAACGAACCGGTGGTCACGACGGTGGACAACGCGGTGGCGGTTCTGAAAAGCCTTGAAATGGAGATGGACAGACGGTACCGGACCCTGGCCCATGCCGGCGTGCGGAACATCGAGGATTTCAACCGGGCCGTGGACGGCGGAAAAATCCCCGTGCCGGAAGGATCGGAACCCGAGCGCAGACTGCCCTATGTCGTGCTGGTCATCGACGAGCTGGCCGACCTGATGGTCCTGGGGGCGCGCGAGATCGAGGAACCCATCGCCCGGCTGGCCCAGATGGCTCGTGCCGTGGGCATTCACCTGATTCTCGCCACACAGCGGCCCTCGGTGGACGTCATCACCGGCGTGATCAAGGCCAATTTTCCGTCGCGCATCGCGTTCCAAGTGGCGCAGAAAACGGACTCGCGCACCATACTGGACCGTAACGGCGCGGAGAAACTGCTCGGCAAGGGCGACATGCTTTTCATGCACCCGCGCGAGCCCGAGCCGGTGCGGCTTCACGGCGCGTTCATCTCCACCGAGGAGGTGCAGATGCTGGTGCGGCACATCCATGGCCAGCCCCGCGGGGAGGACTGGGCCCTGCCCTGCTCCGGCGGCCGCGGCGCGTCCGAGCCCGGAGGCGCGTCCGGAGAGCGGGACGAGTTGTTCCGCGAAGCGGCGCGGCTCTGCGTGCGGCACCAGCAGGGATCCGCTTCGCTCCTGCAGCGCCGACTGCGCATCGGGTATTCGCGCGCGGGCCGTCTGATCGATGAACTGGAAACCGCGGGCATTCTCGGCCCGTTCGACGGCAGCAAGGCGAGAATCGTGCTGGTGGAGGAAGACCAGCTGGGACGGATACTGGACATGGACGCCGGAACCGCGGCCTCCGGAGAGGAAGCAGAGGAATGAACACGAGACGCATCATCACGGCGGTTCTCCTGCTGGCCGGCCTGCCCCTGGCGGCGCGGGCCGCGGATTCGCGGGAAATCATCGAAAAAGTCAGGAAGGTTCTGACGGACCAGGTGACGGTCAAGGCCCGGTTCGAACAGCAGTTTCTCTGGCAGATGGTCGGAGAGAAGCAGACCATTCACGGCGAGTTCGAACTGAAGGGAGACACGGCCTTCCGCATCACAGCGGACGACCAGGTCATCGTTTCGGACGGCAAAACGCTCTGGACCTACAGCAAGACGATGAAGCGGCTTCTTGTCGACAAGATGGAGAACACGGACAACGAATGGCTCCCCCAGACGCTGTTTTTAAAGACGCAGAAGGATTACCGCCACCGGGTTTCCGGCGAGGAGACCGTAGCCGGCCGCAAGTGCGTCGTCGTGTCTTTTGACGCGGTGAAAGACGACACCTATTTCCCCAAAATGAAAGTATGGGTGGACGCCGAGACATTCATCCCGGCCCGTATCGAGCAGGTCGACATCAGCAAGAACCGGACGGTGTACACGCTTTCCGAGGTTCAGACCGGGATGCCGATACCGGATTCAGTTTTTCAATTCAAGGCGCCCGAGGACGCGGAAGTCATTGATTTACGTTAGAACGGTACGATTCTTGCTTGTAAATGATGGGTTTATGCCGACCCTTTCCAACCCACATTTATAAGGATGCCTGATTTGGATACGCCGCAACAGAGACAATTCAGCGTCAACGATTACCTCCGTATTTTCTACAGGGGCCGGTGGATCGTATTCATCTGCCTCGGCGTGGTGGTGGCGTTCACCGTTTATTTCAACATCACCACTCTGCCCGTTTACGAGGCTTCCGCGATGATCATGCTGAAAAAGGACAATAATGTCCAGCGGACCCTCTTCAACGACGTGAATTTCGGCCAGTCGGAAACCCTTCTGCAGAACCACATGCAGATTCTCAAGAGCCGGACCCTGGCCAAGGAAGTCATTCAGAGTCTCAAGCGCATGCCCCAGGCGGATTCCCTGGTTTTTCTGGGCAATATGCCGCGGGTTGATCGCTTTTCGTTCAAACGGTGGTTTTCATCCACCTTCCGGCCAGGCGCGCCGGAGAACGGGGACGCCGCACCTTCCTTCGAAAAACTGGTCGAGCAGTTCCGCAGGCTGTCCCGGACCTTGGTCCCCAAGGATCAGACCGACATGATCGAACTCCACGTGCAGGCTTTTGACCCGTACGAGGCCGCATTGATCGCCAACACCTGGATGGAAGCCTACCAGGAGATGGACATGCGGGAAAGCCGCGGTGAAATCTCCGAGGTGCGGCTGTTTCTGGAAAACAAGCTGACCGATGTGCAGACCACCCTGTCCAGGTCCGAGGACGCGCTCAAGGACTACAAGAAATCCGAGGGCGTCGCCGAACTGAACACCGAGACCCAGCAGATGATCCAACAGATGGCGGCTTTCGAAGCGTCCTATCAGGAAGCCAGAACCGAACTCGAAGCCAACGAGAAGCGGCTCATCTACCTGAAGTCCCAGCTGGACGAGAACCAGAAATCCATTCTGGCGGAGGCGTCGGGCGCGTCCAGTTCTGTGATCCAGCAGCTGGAGCGGCAGATGGCCGAGCTCATCGCCCAGAAAGCCTCATACGAACAGCAGTTGCGGGGCGCCGGGTATGTCACGTCCAGCGACGTCAAGCTCAGGCAGATGGAACAGCGCCTCCTGGGCCTTCAGGAGAGCATCGCCGGGGAGAAGCGGAAACTGGTCAACAGCGGCGGGTCGTCCATCAATCCCATCGACTTCGCAGAGTCACTGATCAACACCATCCTGGAGATTGAAACCGAAAACACGTCCCTTCGTGCCAAGGCGGACGCCTATCACAGTATTCTCCTGCGTTACAACTCGGAACTCAACGCGCTCCCCGAAAAGAGCCTGAAGCTCGCCCGTTTTCAGCGCGAAGCGGAGGTGAACAACAACATCTTCATGATGCTGAGGGAAAAATACGAGGAGAGCCGCATCAAGGAGGCCAGCCAGATCGGGTCCATCCGGATCGTGGACTACGCGGAGCCGCCCAAGGCCCCCATCAAACCCGACAAGACGCGCAACCTGCTCATCGGCGTGCTGTACGGCCTCGGCCTGGGCGTCGGCATCATTCTCGTACGGGAATACCTGGATCGATCCATCAAGTCCATTGAGGACGTCGAGCGCATGGGCTTTCCGGTGCTCGGCGCAGTTCCGCTGATCGCGCCGCGCCAGCCGGGAAGGCGGCCCGGGTCCGGGAATGCGGCCGGCCAGACGCCCGAGTCGCGGCTCATTACGAATTTTCAGCCGAATTCGCCGATATCCGAGTCGTATCGCACCCTGCGCACCAACATCCAGTACTCGCACGTGGACAAGCCGATCCGGACGCTTCTGGTCACCAGCCCGGGCCCCGGGGACGGCAAATCCACGTCCGTGGCGAACCTGGCCATCACCTTCGCGCAGATGGACGCGAAAACACTGATCATCGACACGGATCTCCGGCGGCCGGTTCTGCACAAGCTGTTCGGCGCCGGCCGCAACGTCGGTTTGACGAATGTGCTGGCCGGCCGCGCCTCACTGGGCCAGGTCATCCGGCCGACCCGGGTGAAGAACCTGTACCTGCTGACGTCCGGCACGTTGCCGAAAAATCCTTCCGAATTTCTGTCCTCCCGGATCATGAAACAGCTGATCCAGAAGGTTTCCGCCAAATTCGACATGGTGCTGATGGACAGCCCGCCGGTGATCGCGGTGACCGATTCCGCGGTGCTCGCCTCCCAGCTCGACGGCGTACTGCTGGTGCTCCGGTCCGAGAAAACGGACCGGGACGGCCTGCTCCGCTCCATGACGCTTCTGAAGAACGTCAACGCGAACATTCTCGGCGTCATGATCAACAGCCTGGACATTCATCACCGGTACGGGTCGTATTACAAGTATTATACGTATTCGTGAGTTCATTTAGGGGGGTGTGACCATTGGAAGAGCCCGAGGAACAACAGCTTTCCCTGAAGGAATACATGCGGATGATCGTCCGCGGGAAGTGGATCATTCTGATCTGTTTCCTGACGGTGTTCGCGGGCACGGTGTACTACACCTACACGGCGCACCCGGTGTACGAAGCCTCGGCCATGGTCATGATCAAGGACGACGCGGGCATCCGGCGCCAGCTGTTCCAGGTGACGAACATCATGCAGCAGGAAAGCCGCATCAACAACCAGGTGGAGATTCTGAAAAGCCTCACCCTGGCGGAAAGCGTCATCCAGTCCCTTCAGCAGTCTCCGGTTGCGGATTCGCTCTATATCCTGGGCCAGCGGAAGCTCGAAGACAAGTTCACGCTGGACGGGATACTCCCGGGCGCCGTGAAGGCGCTGTTCGACAAGATGCGGTTTTTCGGTCCGGACTCCACGGCTCCGGACTCGGTGTCGACCACGGACCTTGCGGACGATTTTCGAAAGCACACCATCTCGGTGGTGCCCAAGCGCAACACGGACATGATCGAGCTCAAGGTGCAGGCGGCCAGCCCCGACGAAGCGGCCTTTATCGCGAACACCTGGATGAAGGTCTACCAGAAAAAGGATCTCGAGGAGAGCCAGGGGGAGGCGACCAAGGTCCGCGAGTTCCTCGAGACCAAGGTCCAGGATGTCCAGGATACGCTGGCCACAGCCGAAGACGCGCTGAAAAATTACAAGGAAGTCAACAAGGTCACGGAACTGCCGGCCGAGACCGAACAGATGATCAAGCAGCTCGCGGAGTTCGAGACCCAGTACATGGCGGCCAAGACCGATTATGAGGCCAACGAGAAACGGCTGAATTACCTGGAGTCCCAGCTCGATGAAAACCAGAAGGCCATTGTGGACGAGGCCGCCAGCACCTCCAGCTCGGTGATCGCGGCGTTGGAAACGGAAATGGCCAGACTCATCACGGAAAAATCGGCCTACGAACAGCAGTTGCGCAGCCGGGGCTATTCGGTCACGGACGACGTCAAGATGAACAACATGGATCAGCGCATCCGGGGCCTGCAGGAAAGCATCACCGAGGAAAAGAGGAAGATGGTCGCCAGCGGAACGGCCACCTTCAACACCCTGAACCTGTCCGAAACCCTGTTTAACAGCATTCTGGAGATCCGCACCGAGAACAAGTCGCTCCGGGCGAGAATCGACGAATTGTCCAAAATCGTGGACCGGTACAACCGAGACCTGAGCAACCTGCCGGAAAAAAGCCTGAAACTGGCGCGCCTGACCCGGGAGGCCGAGGTCAATTCCAAGATTTTCATCATGCTCCGCGAGAAGTACGAGGAAAACCGCATCGCCGAGGCGAGCCAGATCGGGTCCGTGCGCATCGTGGACCAGGCCCGTCCCCCGAAGTACCCGATCAAGCCGAAGAAACGCACCAACCTGATGCTCGGCTTTCTTATGGGCCTCGGCCTGGGCGTGGGCGTCACTCTGCTCAAGGAGTACCTGGACAACTCCCTGAAGTCCGCCGAGGAGGTGGAGCGCCTGGGACTCCCGGTGCTCGGATCCATCCCGTTCATTTCCACGCAGAAAATCGGGCGGCGGCGGGACGGGAACGGGGAAATCATGCGCATCGAATCGCGGCTGATCACGCATTTCGCGCCCAAGTCGCCCATTTCCGAGGCCTACCGGACCATCCGGACCAATATCCAGTATTCCAGGGCGGACAAGCCCATGAAAACCGCCATGGTCACGAGTTCCGGCATGGGCGAGGGAAAGTCCACGTCGGTAGCCAACCTGGCCATCACCTTCGCGCAGATGGGGTCCAAGACCCTGCTCGTGGACACGGATCTCCGGCGGCCTGTTCTGCACGGCATCTTCGAACAGTCGCGGAACGAGGGTCTGACCAATGTGCTGGTGGGCCGGCTTTCCATGGAGGAGGCGGTCAAGCCCACGAAAATCGACCATCTGTCCCTGGTCACGTCCGGAACTTTGCCGCCCAACCCGTCGGAGCTTCTGGCCTCGAAGATGATGCAGCAGTTCATCAACAGGGCCACATCGCAGTTCGATATCGTGCTTTTCGACACGCCGCCCATCATCGCGGTGACCGACGCGGCCGTGCTGGCCTCCCAGCTCGACGGCGCGATTCTCGTCATCCGTTCGGGTGTCACCAACCGCGACGCGCTTTTGCACAGCAAGGCCCTGCTCGACAACGTGAAGGCCAACATGCTCGGCATTCTCATCAATGGCATGAACCTGGACCGCATGATGGGGTCCTACTACTATTATTATTACTCGTCGGACGGCAAGGAAAAGAAGCATTGATGAGCGCCGCAAGGATTGTCCGGAAAATCGGAAATCAGCGCGCCCCGGGCGAAGCGAAGGGCTCGGTGAGCGGTATTCATGGAAATTTGACTTTCTGAACAACCCCGGCCGCGGGTTCTCGCCAACCGGGTGTTTTGCGTACAACCGTGATGATCCGCTGTCCCGAAAACCGGGATGCTCGCGCTTAAGGAAACCGTCCCTGAGCGTTTTTTCGAAAGGAATTCATCCATGCATGCCCTCATCACCGGCGGCGCCGGTTTCGTCGGATCGCACCTGGCTGAAACTCTTCTGGCCGACGGGCACCGCGTTACGGTGATCGACAATCTCTCGACCGGATCCTTCGCCAACCTGGCCGCGGTCTCGGCGCACCCGGAACTCCGGATGATTTTCGGATCCGTGACGGAATCCGACCTGCTCGAGCCGCTGATCCGCGAAGCGGACATGATCTTCCATCTCGCGTCCGCGGTGGGCGTCCAGCTCGTCATGGAAAGGCCGGTCGAGACCATCGAGACGACGTTTCACGGCACGGACGCGGTGATGAAATTCGCCTCCCGGTACAGGAAAAAGGTCGTGTTCACCAGCACGAGCGAAGTGTACGGCAAGAGCGAGGACGTGCCGTTCAGCGAAGACGGGGACAGGCTGGAGGGCCCGACGACCCTGCACCGCTGGGCCTATGCCTGCGCCAAGGCGCTCGACGAGTTTCTTGTTCTGGCCCACCATAAAAAAAGCGGATTGCCCGTGGTGGTGGTCCGGCTCTTCAACACCGTGGGACCGCGTCAGTCGTCCCAGTACGGTATGGTGATCCCGCGCTTTGTAGAAGCCGCTCTGCTCGGCAGGCCCCTCCTGGTGTACGGTGACGGCGCCCAGACCCGGTGCTTCTGCCATATCCAGGACGTGGTCCGCGCCCTTCTACTGGTGGCGCAGAAGGAATCGTGCGTCGGCAAGGTCATCAATGTCGGAAACGACGAGGAAGTGACCATCGAATCCCTGGCGGGACTCGTGATCAAAGCCGCGGGGAGCCGGTCCGGCATCCAGAAGGTGCCGTACGACCAGGCCTTTCCAGGAGGAGGGTTCGAGGACATGCAGAGACGGGTGCCGTCCCTGAAGCGCATCGCGGAACTGACCGGATGGAAGCCGCAGATCCGGCTGGAGGCGATTGTGGCAGACGTGGTGAAGGATCGCGGGGAATACCTCGGGCTCGGGACAGGCGGCTGATGACCGGGTCCGGAACCCGTCCATCCGGGGGGCCATCCGGCGGCGGGGAGGACGCGCCGCGCTGGTACGCGATGTACACGCGGTCGCGCCACGAAAAGAAGGTGGAGCTTCAGCTCAATGAAAAGGGCATACCCGTTTATCTGCCCATGAAGCGGTCGCTCAAGAAATGGAGCGACCGGAAAAAATGGGTGGAAGAGCCGCTTTTCAAGAGTTACATTTTCGTTCAGGGCGGAAAGCAGGAACGATATCGCGCGGTGCAGTGCGTCGGCGTTGTGCGCCTCGTCACGTTCCAGGGCCAATTGGCCGTGGTGCGGGACGAGGAAATCGAGATGATCCGACGCATTCTGGCCGAGGCTTCGGACCCGGAGTCCGCGCCCGTGGAAGCGGGCCCCGGGGACACGGTCGAAATCGAGTCAGGGCCGCTGGCCGGTCTCCGGGGCCGGATCGTCGAGGTGCAGGCGGCAAAGCGCTTCCTGGTCTCGATCCCCTCCATCAGCCAGGGGATCCGATTCAACGTGGACAGGTGGAACGTACGGAAAATCAGCGGTCAAAATCATTCATCATCCTGAAGGGATAAAACGATGCCTGTACCTCTGCTCGATCTGAAAGCCCAGCAGAAAACCCTGCGGGCCGAGATTTCAGCCGCGCTGGAAAAAGTGATGGACGCAACGGCCTTCATCATGGGGCCGCAGGTGAAGGAACTCGAGGCCAAAGTGGCCGAATACACGGGCGTGGGGTACGGCATCGGCGTTTCTTCCGGAACGGACGCGCTCCTGGTGGCGCTGATGGCGCTGGACGTCGGTCACGGCGACCTTGTGCTCACAACCCCGTATTCCTTTTTCGCCACAGCCGGAGTCGTGGCCCGTCTGGGCGCCGTGCCGGTGTTCGTGGACATCGATCCCAAGACGTACAACATCGACCCGGCCGGACTTCGGGAATGGTTCAAAAAGAATCCGGACAAAGCGGTCAGGGTCAAGGCCGTCATCCCGGTGCACCTGTACGGCCAGTGCGCGGACATGGACGCGATTCTGGATGTGACCCGGGAGCGCAACATACCGGTGATTGAAGACGCGGCACAGGCCATCGGCGCGACGTACCCTTCCAAATCAGGCATACGGAAGGCCGGAGCCATGGGCGATATGGGCTGTTTCTCCTTTTTCCCGAGCAAGAATCTCGGGGCCATGGGAGACGGCGGCATGGTGGTCGCGAAAGACGCGGCGCTCGCCGAGAAGCTGGCGAAGCTGAGAAACCATGGCGCGCATCCCAAGTACTTTCATTCCATGATCGGCGGCAATTTCCGTCTCGACACCGTGCAGGCGGCCGTGCTCCTGGTCAAACTGCCTCATTTGGAATCGTGGCACGCCAAAAGACGGGCCAACGCGGAACGGTACAACAAGACGCTCGACGTCAAGGGCATTGTCAAGCCGGCCGCCGTGTACGGGTCCGAGCATCACATCTACAACCAGTATGTCATCCTGCTCCCGGAAAAGCGGGATGAATTGCGCAAAAGCCTGCAGGAGAAGGGCATCGGCCACGAAGTGTACTATCCGGTTCCGTTCCACGAGCAGGAATGCTTCAAGACTCTTGGATACAAGAGCGGAGATTTCCCGATCAGCGAACGGGCATCGAAAAACACCATCGCGCTTCCCATCTACCCGGAGCTCACGGCCGAACAGCAGGACGAAGTGGTCGCGGCGATCCGGTCCTTTTTCGCCTGAGGAGAAACACATGTCTAAACGCATCTGCGTCATCGGGGCCGGGAGATGGGGAAAGAACCACATCAAGACCCTCCATGAACTGGGCAGTCTCGGCGGCATTGTCGACAACCGGGAGGCCGTCCGCGCTGAACTGGCGAAGCAGTACCCGTCCGTTGCCGTGCATTCGGACTTTCGAGAGGCGGAAGGCGCCGGTTACGACGGATTCATTGTGGCCACGCCGGCCGAAACCCATTTTCAGATCGCCGAGCAACTGCTGTCCATGAAAAAGCCGGTGCTGGTCGAGAAGCCCATCACGCTGGCATCGTCAGAGGCCCGGCGGCTGAGGACCCTTTCGGAGAAGGAAGGCGTGCCGCTCATGGTCGGCCACGTCCTGCTCTTTCATCCAGCCATCCGAAAAATCAAGGAGCTGATCGATTCGGGCAAACTGGGCAAGATCGAGTATCTGTACAGCAACCGGCTGAACCTGGGCACGGTGCGCAAGGAGGAGAACATCCTCTGGAGCTTTGCGCCGCACGACATTTCGATTTTCCAGTACATCATCGGCGACAGGCCGGTGGAAGTGGTCTCGAGGGGCGGGGCATTCGTCCAGCCTGCCATACACGATTCCACCCTGACCGTTCTGCGGTATCCGGGCAACATCGTCGGCCATATATTCGTGAGCTGGCTGCACCCCTTCAAGGAGCACAGGCTCGTCGTGATCGGGTCCAAGGGCATGATTTCGTACGAGGACGCGTCCGATTCCCGTGAAATCCTTTTCTACGAGAAGGGCATAGACTGGGTCAAGGGCGAGCCCATCAAGCGCGACGGGCCCACGGAGAAAATCCCCTTCAGCCAGGCCGCGCCCCTGGCCGAGGAATTGAAGGCTTTCATCGCGGCCCTGGAAGGCAGGCCCGTGGAAGCGGCGGACGGCAGGAACGCGGAGGAAGTGCTCGACATTCTCGAAAAGGCTTCGGAAAGCCTGATCTCGGGCAGGGAAGTTCTGTCAGAGAAAAAGGAGCCGGCTGCCGTGAAGACGGAATACTTCGTCCATCCGTCCGCTGTCGTGGACGGCGACGTGGAACTGGGCG
>JAFGAX010000048.1 GCA_016933415.1 bacterium | reverse complement strand
GTTCAGAAGCGTGATTTCCTTGCGCCTCAGTTCGTGAATGGGGAACGAAATCGTGTCCTGTTCCGGAATGCCGATCAGCGCGAGCGTGCCCCCGGGCTTGAGCAGACGCACCGCCTGGAGGACGGCCCCGATATCTCCGGAACACTCATAGACCGCGTCCAGCTGGAGCGGTTCCATCCGCAAAATCGCATCCACCGCGTCCGGATTTTCCGGGTGACCCGTCCACTTCGGGCCGAACGCCGCCGCGAAACCGAGACGCGAATCGATTTTATCCGTGACGTATACGGCGCCGGCATCGCGTGTCCGGAGGACGTGGAGCACGGACATCCCGATGGGACCGGCGCCCAGCACGGCGGCCGAGCCGCCGGCCGGGAGTCGCGATTTTTCAACCGAATACACCGCGATGGCCAGGGGCTCGGACAGGACCGCCCGCTCAAAGGAGGTTCCATTCCCGACCGGAAAACAGCAGGTCTCGGGAAGCACGGCGAATTCGCGGAGCGCGCCGTCCAGCTGTTTCGGGCATCCCACGAAGAGCAGGTTCCGGCATGTGTTCTCGCGGCCGGAACGGCACTGGTCGCACCGTCCGCATGCCGCGGTCGGGTCAATTGCGACGCGCTGTCCGGCCTTCACCCGGGTGACGGCCTTTCCCGTCTGTTCAACAACGCCCGCGGCCTCGTGCCCGAAGATGAACGGGAACTCGATGACCTGCGGCCCTATCCGGCCCGTCCTGTAGTAATGGACGTCCGAACCGCAAACGCCCACCATCCGGATGCGGACGAGCACGTCGGTGTCATTCGCGATTTCAGGATCGGGCATGCTCCGGATTTCGAATTTACGGATGCCTGTGAGAAACGCGGCTTTCATGTCGTTTGCCTGTCTTTTTATTCGTTTGACTCCACCCACGGCTGAAGCCGTGGGCTACTGATGTGGCCTAAGGTTCTCCGTACTCCCGCACAGCGCCGTCTTTTCCGATCGTGATCGCCGAAACGGACGGATGCCTTTCACAGAAGGATCGGACGGCTTCCGGCTCCATGACCATGAACGCCGTGGACAGGCCGTCCGCTGTGGCCGCGTCGTCCGCGAAAGCCCAGGCCGCAATACGCACCGTGACCGGATACCCGATGCGCGGATCGATGATATGCGGTCCTTTCTCCAGGCCGGACGCGGCCATGGCCCTGTCGCTCAGTTTCATGCGCCGGATGCGGATTTCCGATTCCGCCCCCGGGATACCGGAAACCGGACACCCGGCCGGCCGGCGCAGGGTGACGGGCCAACCCGAGAGTCCTTCAGGCCTGCCGAACGCGGCCACCGCGCTTTGACCGCCGTGCACCAGAGCCGCGTCTATGTCCCATTCCTTCAAAACATCGATCATGCGGTCCACCGCGTATCCCTTGCCGATGCCGCCGAGATCGAGAGTCACGGATTCCGTCACGCGGACCTCAAGGTTCTCCGTGTCCAGGACGATGCGCGTACGATGCGCGCGCGCTCTCCGTTTCCCTGTTTCCCCGTTTCTCCGTTTCCCGCTTCGCGTCGACTCCGGTCCCTCCCGGCCGGTCCCGGCCGTCATGTCGAACGCGCCTCCGGTCATCCGCTGAAGTTCGAGCCCCCGCCTCAGACACTCGAACGTATCGAGGCTGACACGGACCGATTGTCCGGACCCGAGCCGGCTGACGCGCGACACGTCGCTGTTCGGGAGAAAGCTGCTGAATTCCGATTCGAGATTTTCCGCGGTCCTGAACGCCTCATGCGCCGCCTGTTCAGCCTTCGCGGAATCCGGGCCCGGCGCCAGAATCACCTCGAAGGCCGTGTGCATAAGGTCCCGTCGGAAGCGTCGGACTCCCGGAATGTCGAATGTCCGGGTCACAGGTCCGATGCCGCGTTGCGGGGAAAATGAGGCGTCATCGCGGCAGGCGGTCCGCGACATCCTTCCGCACCCATCCTTCGACCGGGACCCCTGGCCTGATTTCCATGGGCCTGTCGAAGAGCGGCACGTAGAGGACGCGCTCACCGGGCGGAGGGGTTTCGATCAGCCAGTGCCCGAGCCTGTCCCTCAATTCCGGGACCGAGAGAACGACTGCCGGCCGGGAAGCGGCCGCGTCCACGGTGTCGCGCCACGCGACCGCGTTCAGCCGGCGCAGGGACCAGGGCAGGGGCCAGTATCCGTGTTCCGGAACGATCACGTCGACACGGAGTTCGCGGCCTTCAGACGATGCATCCGCCGCGGCCAGGACGGATCCGGTCACGATTTCGAGGTCAGGACCGGGATGGCTGTACACATACGGGTTTCGGGGATCGGAATCATAGGCGGTCACGGCCAGCAGGGATTGCCGCAGAAGAAAAACCGCCGAAGCCGCTAAAGCCAGAAGAACGAATTTCAGCCGCCCGGGCCCGGAGAAACGGCGCAGCAAACGGTCCATCCCCATCCCGGCCAGGACCATCCATCCGCCCCAGAACAGGAGCAGGTTCCAGGGCGTCTTGTACGGGATCATATTCACCGCAAACGTCAGGAAAACCGTGAACAGGACAAGAAAACGGAACGCCGCTCTCTCGGGCGCGCCGGGCCGCTTCCCGGCTGAACCGAAAGCCGACACGATTCCGATCATGCCGAAAAGGAGGATCGGCGCCTCGGACCACACCGGCCCGGCTTGCGCCTTCCACCCTCCCAGAATGTGAAAATAATAAAACCAGG
>JAFGAX010000047.1 GCA_016933415.1 bacterium | reverse complement strand
TAGAACACCTTCTTGTCCCCGTCCGGGTCGTGGTAGCTGTTGAAGGTCGCGTTGTCCTCCCAGCGCTTCTCGATGCTGACCGGAAGTTTTCCGGAGGGATTCGTCAGGCCGAAGAGGATTTCCGCAATCGCGAGGTTTCCCTCCTGGCCCGGATACCACGCGTGCAGAACGGCTTTCATGCCGCCCTGCCACGACGCCAGGTCCGCGTTGCCCCCGGCGTTGAGCACGGCGATGACGTTCCTTCCCGATGCAGCGGCTTCGTTCGCCAGCCGGACCTGCTCCGTCGGGAGCCCGAACGTGCGGTCCGACCCCTCCGCCTCGGTCTCCGGGTTGAATCCGAGGGACAGAATCACCAGGTCGCTCTCCGACGCGATATTCCGAACGCGCTCCGCCGCGGCCGCCATTTTCGCCTCGACCGCGTCCGGTCCTTCGTACCCCATGCGGATCACGCCGGTTCCGCCCCTCTGCATGTACCCCAGCTCAAGCGCATAAGGCCTGCCGGCTTCGAGGTTCATGATTGCGGCGCGGCTGTTTTCTCCCCTGCCCCACCACATGCCGGTGACCGGCTTGCCGTCCAGGCTCAGGCGGAAACCGCCGTCGCTCGACACGACGAAGCGGTGCGGCCCTGATTTTTCAGGCGTCAGGATCGCGGATATGCGGACGAACATACGGCCCTTCTTCAGGCCGGGTATGCTGTCCGTGAACGTCTTGTTCACAAAAGGAAGGACCATTTCCGCGTCCGGCTTTCCCTCTGGCCAGCGTGAGGAGAAGAACTCGGCTTTCAGTCCGTCCGCCGATCCGCCGTCCTTCTCGATCGTGAATGCGGACGCCTCGTAGAACGCGGCTTCCTCGGGTCCGGACGGAATCAGCCCGGTTTCATGCGTCACAACAATGCCCGGGCCCGCGACTTTTCGCACGGCGTCTACAAGGGAGAGGGAGACGCCAGGCGTGACGTGCGAACTGCCGCCGCCGCCCGTGACAGCCGGGTGTCCGTTCGGGCCTATGACCGCGATGCGGCGGACGGTTTTCGGGTCGAGCGGGAGGAATGAGGCCTCGTTCTTCAGAAGCACCATGCCGCCCCTTGCCGCGTCAAGCGCCGCGGACCGGACGAAGGAAGAGTCGAGGCTGTATCCTCCGGCCAGGTCCGCGTTGTCCAGGAACCCGAAGCGCTCGTACTGGCGCAGGATTCTCCGGACCTTATCGTCAATGACCGATTCCGCGAGTCTGCCGGACCGGATGGCTGGCAGAAGCGTGTCGCGGTTCATGAACTTGCCGGACGGCATTTCGAGGTCAAGGCCGCCCGCGGCAGCGGCCACGCCGTCGTACACCGAGGTCCAGTCGGACATGACAATGCCGTCGTATCCCCATTCGCCTTTGAGTATCCGGTTGATGAGCTCGTCGTGCTGGGACGCGTGCACGCCGTTCAGGAGATTGTACGAAGTCATGAATGCCGCGACTTTTCCCTCCTGCGCGCAGGCCCTGAAGGCCGGCAGGTAGATTTCGCGGAGCGTGCGTTCGTCCATGTCGGACGACACGTTGTTCCTGTCGTACTCCTGGTTGTTGGCCGCGTAATGCTTGGCAGTGGCCATGACGCCCTGCGCCTGCAGGCCCCGGATGTACGGCACCGCGACGCGGCCGGCGAGAAAGGGATCTTCCCCGAGATATTCGAAATTGCGGCCGCACATGGGAGCACGGTGCATGTTCATGGCAGGCCCGAGCAGGATGTGCACGTTCTTCGCGCGGGATTCCATGCCGATGGCCGCGCCGACACGCCGCGCCAGGGACGTGTCGAAGGAAGCGGCCCACCCGATGGAAGCCGGAAAGGCAGTGGACGGGGTCCTGCCCCGCACGCCGAGCGGGCCGTCGGCCATGAGAATCTGCGGGATTCCAAGCTCGGCTATCGGGCGGATGCAATAGCCCTCGAATCCGCCGATGAAGTCGATTTTCTGCTCGAGGGTCATGCGGTTGAGCAGTGACTCGATACGATCCGAATTCGGATCCGCCCCTTGAACGAGGAGGACCGGGACGAATAGCAGGCAGGCCAGAAGACGTGCGATGGTTTTCATGGGGAGTCCGTTCATATTTATGTTATGAAAAAGATGTCCGATAGCCTCGCTAAAAGAGGCTCGGCATATCGGACCTACAATTGCTTCATTGTCCGAAAGGCCCGCGAAAAAAGCGGCATTTCGGACCTGCAACTTCCCCCCCCTCCCTGGATCCCC
>JAFGAX010000046.1 GCA_016933415.1 bacterium | reverse complement strand
CAGGACCTGGAATTCACCATTCAGGACGGCCGCCTCTGGCTGCTGCAGACCCGGAACGGAAAACGCACCGGCGCCGCCATGGTCACCATTGCGATGGACATGGTCCGTCAGGGCATGATCGACGAGAAAAAAGCCATCCTGCGCGTCGAACCCAATAAACTGGACGAACTCCTTCACCCGGTCTTCGACCTGGATGCCCTGAAAGCTGCCGAGTCGATCAGCAAGGGACTCCCGGCCTCTCCGGGCGCCGCGACCGGCCGCATCGTTTTCTTCGCCGATGAAGCGCAGGAATGGGCGGCCCGGGGTGAAAAAGTTATCCTGGTCCGTATCGAGACCTCTCCCGAGGACCTCGCCGGCATGAACGTCGCCGAAGGCATTCTCACCGCCCGCGGCGGCATGACCTCCCACGCGGCCGTGGTCGCGCGCGGCATGGGCAAATGCTGCGTCTCCGGTGCCGGCTCGGTGCAGGTCAATTATAAAAAACGCGTCATGACCATCGACGGAAAGCACTACAACGAGGGCGAATGGATCTCCCTGAACGGTTCCACCGGTGAAGTCTACTCCGGAAAGATCAAGACCATCGATCCCGAGCTCAGCGGAGATTTCGGCGAACTGATGGCCCTCTGCGACAAATACACGAAAATGGGCGTCCGCACCAACGCGGATACGCCGCACGACTCGACCGTGGCCCGCAATTTCGGCGCCATCGGCATCGGCCTCTGCCGGACCGAACACATGTTCTTCGAAGGCGAACGCATCAAGGCCATCCGCGAAATGATCCTCAGCGAGAACGTCGAAGGCCGCAAAAAAGCCCTGGCCAAGATCCTGCCGTATCAGCGGAAAGATTTCGAGGGGATCTTCGAAGCGATGACCGGCCTGCCGGTCACCATCCGCCTCCTCGATCCGCCCCTGCATGAATTCGTCCCGCACGAAGAAGAAAATCAGGCGGAAATGGCGAAGGAAATGGGCGTCTCCGTCGAGGTCGTCAAAGCCAAGGTCGATTCCCTTATGGAATTCAACCCCATGCTCGGCCACCGCGGATGCCGCCTCGGCAACACCTATCCCGAGATCACCGAAATGCAGACCCGCGCGATCATCGAAGCCGCGCTGAACTGCAAGGCCAAAGGATTCGACGCCAGACCCGAGATCATGGTCCCCCTCATCGGGACCAAGGAAGAGTTCGATCTGCAGGACAGCATTATCCGTGCGACTGCAGAAGAGGTCTTCAAGGAAATGGGCAGCCGCGTGGACTTCCTCGTCGGAACGATGATCGAGATCCCGCGCGCCGCGCTCACCGCGGACCGCAT
>JAFGAX010000004.1 GCA_016933415.1 bacterium | reverse complement strand
CCGCCGCGGTACCCCCGGACCTTGTCCGAGGACCGCTTCAGGGATCGAAAGGTCTCTTTCAGATACGTGAGCAGAATTTCAACCCGCAGCCGGCTCCGGACGAAAATGATGGTCTGCACACCGGAGGCGAGAAAGCGTTTCGCGACGGACTGCGCCTCCTTGATCGATGATCTCCGGATCCCGAGTTCCGCGTTCACGACCGGCGGATTGTAGAAGATGAAGTGCTTCTCTCCCCGCGGCGCGCCGTTGCGGTCGACGAGAACCGCCTGCTCCTCGATGAGCCTTTCGAACAGCTCTTTGGGATTGGCAATGGTGGCCGAACAGCCGATGAAAAGCGGACTGCTGCCGTAGAAGGCGCAGATCCGCTTGAGCCGGCGGAGGACATTGGCGAGGTGGCTGCCGAACACGCCCCGGTAGAAATGGACTTCATCGACAACGACGAATCGCAGGTTCTCGAACAGCTTCACCCAGCCGGTATGGTGCGGCAGAATGCCCTGGTGCAGCATGTCCGGATTCGTGACGACGATGTGCCCGGCGGACCGGACGGCCTTGCGCGCCGAGGCCGGCGTGTCGCCGTCGAAGGTGAATGTCCTGATGTCCGCGCCCGTGGGTTCGATCAGGCCGTGCAGTTCGTCCACCTGATCCTGGGAGAGGGCTTTGGTCGGGAAAAGATACAGCGCGCGGCTTTCGGAGTCGGTGAGAACGGACTGGAGGACGGGCAGGTTGTAGCAGAGCGTCTTGCCGGAAGCCGTGGGCGTGACGACCACGGTGTGACGCCGGTCGAGGATGTGGCGGATTGCCTCGGCCTGGTGCGAATAGAGACGGCTGATGCCGCGGCCGCGGAGGGCTTCCGCCAGGCGCGGATCGAGCACTTCCGGAAAATCCGAGTAAACCGCGGCGCGTGCCGGAAGCTTGCGCCAGGCCGTGACATTGGCCATGAATTCCGGGGAATCGCGGAAGGCGTCGAGGACCTGTTCGAGGGTCATGGCTTTTGCGGCCGCGGGATCGGTTCGAAGGGACGGGTCTAGGCCGGACCGCTGTCCGGGGTTTCCGGCGCGGGCCGCGAAACCAGTCGGCGGATCGTCTCAATGACAATCGCAATGTGGGTGTTCTTCAGGATGAAGGCGTCGGCCCCGCATTTCTTGGCGAGTTCGGCGTCCTCCTCCGTATCGCGCGAAGTGAACATCGCGACCGGGATGCCTTTGTACGCGCGGTTGAATTTGATCATCCGGCACAGTTTGTGTCCGTCCAGATCCGGAAGCATGATGTCTAGGAGCACCAGATCCGGCCGGACTTCGCGGACCTTGTTCAGCCCGGTGAATCCGTTCTCCGCGACCACGGTGCGGAATCCCTCCTTTTCGAGGTGTGAACAGATGTACTTGATGCTGGCCGCGTTGTCTTCGATGATCAATATGGTTTTGGCGTTGGTCTCGCTCATGGCGTTTTCGTGTTTTCCTTCCGGCCAGCGCGGCCTCCGGCCGTCCGCAGGAGCCGATTCACGGTGTCCGGGATTCCATCGAGCGGTCCCGACCCGTCGGGGACAAAAACGGCAGCCGCCTCCCCCTTCCGGAGCTCCCGGCTCAGTGGAAGGCCGTCATCCGTCCCCGGGACGCGGACCCAGTAGGTCCGCATGCCGATCTCCGCGACAACCATGTCATTGACCGGGTCGTTCCCGACCATGAGGCAAGATTCCGGCGCGAGGTTCAGCTCCCGGCAGATTTCGGAATAATACGCCATTCGCGGTTTGCAGAAATGCGTGTTCCCGCTGTGCGTGATCCGGTCGAACGGGAAACCGTCAAGCCCCGCCCATCCGAGACGGATGTTCTGAACGTCGAGGGGCCAGACTGGATTCGAGGCGATCACGATCATCAGGGAGCGGCGCCGGAGCTCCTCGATGAGCCGCCGGTTGCCCGCGGGCACGGTCACCAGTCTTTTCAGATCGTGAAAATCCGACCTGTAGAAACGGAGAAAACGGGATTGGATCATCTCGGGCGACACGTCGATTCCGGCGCAGAAATGATTCATGAACCGGTCGTGATTCGTGTCCGTCCCGTCATTGTCCAGCAGCGCCCGCACCGAAGCAATGAGACGCCTTCTGAACGTTTCAACCGGCCAGAGATCGGCGAACCCGGGCGCCAGGAGCCGCATGTATTCGTCGAAAAACCGGGACTCGTCGAAATGAACCAGCGTGTTGTCCAGATCGAACAGTACGGCTTTCAGCATGCCCGTACCGTCATCGTTCGATCGGTGATTTTTACAGCGCTTCGTCCGCCGCCGGTGTCAAGCCGGGAATGGCTCCCATGGTTTATCACGTGCCGTCCTTTGGCCGAGAATACGGCCGGGAACGACGGCGGATAAACCGTCGGTCGGTTATGGGAATGACGGAACATCCGGCGTTTCCTGTCTCAAGAACGAAGTGATCGGTCCCATTAACGGATAGGTGAACTGGTTGACTAAATTACTCATAATCATGCACAAAGTCAATAAAAACCTGGCAACTCCCGAACGACCGGATCGGGACACAAGCGGTCCTGAATGAAATAACGGTTGATCCCGCGTGTCATCCTCCGGGGCCCGCTGTTCAGTCGAACGAAAACCGCGTACGCCTCTTAAAATTGCTTGAAAACCGGGCGCCATCGACCGTCTTCATCCGAAACCGCCGGATTCGATCACTCCGACCTCCCGCTTTCCGCTTCGCGGAGGCTGAACTCGCACCCGCAATAGGACTGACGGTACAGTCCGGCTGCGCGGCTGAGTTCGCAGCTTTTCCGGAAACCGTCCTGTTTCTTGAAATCCGCGGTGAAGAAGGCCACGCCCGCGGAAAAACCGGTTTCGGATCCGATGCGGTTGATCAGGGCCGCGTTCTTGTGAGGACTGACGGTGAGCGTTGTCGTGAACGCGTCCATGCCGAGCACGGAGGCGCGTCGGGCCGTCCGTTCCAGCCGGAAACGGAAGCAGACCGCGCATCGTTTTCCGCCTTCGGGTTCGTCTTCCAGCCCACGGACCGCATCCCGCCAGGCGGCCGCGTCGTATTCCGCGGATTCGACCGGAAAGCCCCACCGGCGGCCGAGCATGCGGATTTCCTCGAGTCTCGCCCGGTATTCGGATTCGGGGAATATATTGGGATTGTCGAAATACACGGTGACATCGAATTCTTCGCGGACCACCGTGAAGGGATGGGTGCCGCACGGCGCGCAGCAGGCGTGCAGAAGAAGCCGGCGCCGGCTTGAGCCGGTCATGGACGGACTCCCGGCGAAGCGGTGAGATGGTCCAGAATGACGGATCCTCCCGTCGAGAAACCCGTTCGGATCGCGTCTTCCAGATACGCTTTGGCGCGCCGGACCGCCTCGTCCAGAGGCCTGCCGTTCACCAGACCGCAGAGTATGGCCGCGGACAAAGTGCATCCGGTGCCGTGCGCCGGCACGGATCCGATCCGTTTTCCGGGATAGCGTGTGACGGTTTGCCCGTCGAACAGCAAATCCACGGGATCCCCGGGCAGATGCCCGCCCTTGACGAGAACCGCTTTCGGTCCCATGCGCCGGATGATGCGTCCGGCTTCTTCCATGTCCGCTTCGCTGCGTACCGGCACGCCCGACAGGGATTCGGCTTCCTCCGTGTTGGGAGTGACCAGAAAGGCGCAGGGAAGCAGTTCGCTTCTCAAGGCACCGACTGCGGATGCGTCGAGCAGGGGGCTGCCGTCCTTGGCGATCATGACCGGATCGACGACGACAGGGATGTCCCGCAGACCGCGCAGTTCGTCGGCCACGGCCCGGACGATGTCCGCGCTGAACAACATTCCGGTTTTGACGCCGTCCGCGCCCATGTCCGACAGGACAGCCCGGATCTGCCTGCGGACAAATTGGGGATCCAATCCGGCCACGGCCAGAACGGATCTGGAATTCTGGGCCGTGACCGCGGTCAGCGCCGTCATGCCGAACACGCCGAAGGCGCCGAAGGTCTTCAGGTCCGCCTGAATACCCGCGCCGCCGCCGGAATCCGACCCTGCGACCGTGAGCGCCCTGCACCGGCCGCCGCTCACGGACGATCTCCGCCGGCCCTGATCCGGAACTTCCCTCCGGGGTGCGCCTGAATGGAAAGAGGCAGAGCCGGGCTCTGCCTCTCGAACGCGTTCCGTGTGCGGTCCGCGGTCAACCGTTCGCCTTGATGGCTTCGACCGGACAGACTTCGACGCACGCGCCGCAATCCGTGCACTTGGATGCGTCGATCACGTAAATCGGATCGCCTTCGCTGATCGCCTCCACCGGACATTCAGGAACGCAGGATCCGCATGCGATGCATTCTTCTCCGATTTTATGGGCCACAGGAACCTCCTAGTAAAAGGGCCGGTTTTGAAACCGCTTTTAATATAGCAAGTTTCCGCATAAAAGTCAATCGGATGTGCCCGGGAACCGGATGACCTCCGGTTCCGGAGCGGGCCTAGATCATCCATTTTTCAAGATCCGCCGGGTCCATGGGTGACGCGTCGATCCGCATGGATTCGTCCCCGCGGCTGGCCCGGACCCGGACCCGGTCCCCAGTTCTGCGGTTCACGTACCGGGCCAGCATCGAAGCCACGAGGGCCGCCTCATCAGGGCCTGAAATCGTGTCGGCCAGGGCCGTTGGCCCCGTGAAGTCCTCGGCCTCGAACACCCAGCGTCCGGCGGAAAGGTTCTCCAGTGCCGCATTGTCCTTTTCCTCCCGGCCGATGACTACCCAGAGTCCGTTTCCGATCCAGAAATGCCTGCCGAACCGGCAGAGCAGCATTGTTTCCGGCGTGAGGGATTCCTGCCCCCGGTTTTTGATGAACGCTTTCACGCGCCCGGCATAGAAGGGATCCGTGAGAATGCACCCGCCCGCCGGCTGGGCGTATTCCGTGATACCGAACTCCGCGGCCAGCGCCTCCTGGGGCCTGCGGCCCCGGCCGTGGATGCCGTACAAACGGCTCCGGTCCACCCAGCCGTTTTCCTCCGGGAGGGTGACCGGCAGAACATGCGCTGAAAGGGGACGAAGGATGAGACGCTTCAGTCCGGCCAGTTTCTCGATGTGGAACAGCGTGGGTTTGTTCTGGGACATGGGCCTTTGGCCGACAACTTCGCCGGTCACGAGGAAGGCGGCACCGAGTTCTTCCATCAGCGCTCGGGCGCGGCGGATCATGAAGAGGTGGCAGTCGATGCAGGGATTCACGGCCGATCCGAAACCGTGTTCAGGCCGGCGGAGCACATCCATGAAGGGATCCGTGACGTCGGCCACGTGAAGACGGATGCCCATGGCCGATGTCTTTTCCGCGAGGGCTTGAGGCCGCTCCCGGCCCGGGCCGAACGCGAAACGGAAAGTGCAGTGCAGGCCATGAACCTCGATGCCCATGCCGGAGATAATCCGCGCCGCCAGCAGGCTGTCCAGTCCGGCAGACATGAGAGCGACGGCTCTGATCATGTCAGAATCCAAGCGAATCCCGCGTCTCCCGGCTGATCCGTTCCGGTGTCCACGGCGGATCCCATACCAGTTCCACGCGGGCGTTCTGAACGCCTTCGATCTCCCTCAGTTTCGATTCGACCTCTTCGGACAATACACCGGCGAGAGGGCAGTGCGGAGAAGTCAGTGTCATGCGGACATGCACCGATCCGCCCTCGACCGCAACGTCGTAGACCAGTCCGAGATCCACGATATTGATGGGGATTTCCGGATCATAGCATTCTTTCAGCCGTTCCAGAACCTGTTCACGGGTGAGCATGCATTTCTCCTGTCCGGCGCAGGCGACGAAAGCGTCCCCGCCGCTCCGGGTCCGATCTCCGGATCGGGCGGAGGTGTCGCGGTTCAACCCTTCTCGACACGGACGACGGTGAGGTCCAGATACTGGACGTGAATACCCGAAAACCGCTCGACATTCTGTATGATGTACAACTGCAGCCCCGAGAGAATGTCCGGAATGACCATGCCGTACGGCAGGCTGAGCTTGACTTTGATGCGGAACCCGTCGGCCGCCTTGTCGGTGTGGATCTTGGATACACTGATCTGCTTCCCGTATTCCTGAACGCAGTGGAAAACCATCTGGCTGAGAGCGGCCTCGGAGATGGAGAGACGTCCCCGGTTTGAAAACGGCGGCTGGACGATGGTCTTCTCGACGACCTTGTCCCTGGTCAGCCACCGCGAGCGGGTCCGCAGGAAAAGTTTCACGGAATCGAGCACGCGGTGCGAAGGATCCTTCCGAACCTCCAGCATGGGAACCGGAATGACGTGCTTGTCTTCGGTCCGTCGAACATCCTGCGCGCGCCGGATGTCATCCTCGGTGGCGACATCCTCGATATAGATGATCTGCCCCGGATACGGCAGTTCGAGCTGTTCGGCGATCCGGCCCACCATTTTTTCGGAAGTGCCGATCAGCAGAATGGACTTGAATTTTTCCTGCCGCAGGGCTTCCCGGATCTCACGCGCGTTCTCCTCGTCCTCGAAGATCGCGCGCTTGATCGCCGTGACCTTGTTGCGTTCACGCTTGGAGGACCTGCCCGCGATGATGTGGGATTCCCGGATAAGTATGCCGTCGTCGACGATGAGGTCAATTTCATACTTCTCGGCGACGAGACGCGCGCGGAAACTCTTGCCGGTTCCGCTGGGCCCGACCAGGGCATAGACCTTCGGCGACTTTCTGCCTCTGGATTTGAAGGGCATCAGCATGACCTTGATGTTCCGGACGGTATCCATGGGACCGTCCATGAGGGGGGTTTTCATGGGAGTTCAGTGTAGTTAATTTTTATCAAAAAATCAAGAGCGGATCGGTATGCGCCGGATTGCGCATGCCTGGAAGATGCGTCCCCCGGTTCGAGGGATCCGGGGATGGTTTCCCCGGATCAGGGATGACCCGGAGCGTCTCGGCCGGCCGTCAATCGAAGAGCGGGACGAAATCAAAACGGCCGACGTCAACGAGACCCCGATCCGTCAGTTTGAGTTCCGGTATGACGGGAAGCGCCAGAAAGGAGAGTTGCATGAACGGATCGTTCAGAACGCATCCCATTTCCCGGCCGGCCTTTTTGAGGGATTCCAGCCGTTCCGCGACTGATTCGAGCGGCGCGTCGGTCATCAGGCCCGCGACGGGAAGGGGAAGCGACTCCCGAACCCGGCCGCCCTCCACCGCCGCGAGTCCTCCGTTCATCCGGATCAGCTCCCGGACGGCTGCGGCCAAATCGTCGTCGGACGCGCCCACAACGATGAAATTGTGCGAATCGTGCGCCACGGATGAGGCGAAGGCGCCCCGGCGGAACCCGAAACCGCGCACGAACGCCACGGCCACACGGCCCGTGCCGCGGTGTCTTTCGACCACGGCCAGTTTGAGAAGGTCCCGGCCGGTGTCCGGGACTGCCCAGCCGTTCTCCGAAGCCGGCGTCTCCCAGGAAACGGACGTGACGATCTGATCCGGAATCACTTCGATCACCCGCATACGCCTGCCGGGCTCATTCCGCACTCGGAAAGCGTCTGACGAAGGAGGAGTCAGAGAGACGGGCACCGTGCGGACCGGAGCCCGGGTTGTCCCCGGATCCCAGGCGGTTGCGCCGTCCTTGGCGACGACGCGGCCGGCCTTCAGCACCAGACGGCAGGACAGGGACTTAAAATCGTCGAACACGGCGAGATCCGCACGGAATCCGGGGGCGACGGCGCCCCGATCGCGCAGGCCGAAATACCGCGCCGGGTTCCAGGAGGCCAGGCGAACGGCCAGAGCCGGATCCAGCCCCTTTTGGACGGCCCGACGCACGATGAAGTCCATGTGTCCTTCATGAATCAGGTCGAACGGGTGCCGGTCGTCCGTGCAGAAAGCGAACCGGTCCGCGTTCTCCGGCCGTACGAGCGGAAGAAGTGCGTCCAGGTTCCGGGCGGCCGTTCCTTCGCGTATCATCACCAGCATGCCCTTCCGGATTTTCTCCAGCGCCTCCTCCGCCGTGAAGCATTCATGGTCCGATCCAATGCCCGCGGCGATGTAGGCGGAGAGACCGCTTCCCGAAAGACCCGGCGCATGGCCGTCCACGCGGCCGTTTTTGGCGCCGGCGATCTTTTCAAGCACCTCCGGAATTCCCGCGAGCACGCCGGGAAAATTCATCATTTCGGCGAGCCCCAGGACCGCGGGATTATCATACAGCGCTTCCAGATCCCCGCCGGTCAGAGTCGCGCCCGATGTCTCCAGGGGCGTGGCCGGGACGCAGGAGGGCGCCATCACGAACACGTCGAGCGGAAGCCCGGCCGTCCAAGACAGCAGGTTCCGGACGCCATCCGCCCCCAGGACATTGGCGATCTCATGAGGATCGGCGACGACCGCGGTGGTGCCCCGGGGAACGACAGCCCGGGCGTACTGCGCCGGTGTCACCATGGCGCTTTCGAGGTGCACATGACTGTCAATGAAACCCGGCGAGACGAATCGGCCTTCCAGATCCACGGTTTCCTTCGCGGGAAGCGCCTCCAGCGCGGTAATGACGCCTTTCCGGATCGCGATCGGGACGTTGAGAATCTCGCCGGTCCACACGTTGACGACACGGCCGTTTGTCAGGAGCAGGTCGTTTTCAATCCTGCCGGAGGCTGCATCAATCAATTCCTTCAGTTCCATTCCGGATTCCTCCATCGGATCACGGTTTTCGTTCGGACCGCCGAGGTCCGGGGCCCCTGACCGGAATGCGCTTCCGATCCGGGGTCTCCCCTGTTTCCAGGAACATCGAGAAAGAACCGTCAAAATGTCCGGCCGCGTCGAGAATCGGGGTCGCTGAAACGGACATCCGGACCGGACTCCCGTTTTTGGCGCGTAAAACCCTTTCATAACGTTCCGAGCGGCCGGTCCTGCGACGTGCTGTGCGGCGGACATGATCGGGAAGGTCCCGGCTGAAAATAAATTCGGCGGCGGGACGGTTCATCATTTCCTTTGCGGCATATCCGAGGGACCTGGCCATCCGCCGGTTGACGAATGTCGTGCGATCCGAATGGTCCAGGATCCAGATCCCTTCCATGGCCGTCTCGGCGATGCGCCGGAAGCGTTTTTCGCTTTGCGCCAGAAGCTCCGCTTCAGACCGGTTCTGTACCAGAACCGCGGCCTGATTCACCAGCGTTTCGACGAGCTGGGCGTTTTGCGGTACACGCCGATCCCGGAAGAGGAATGAGACACTTCCATGCAGCCTCCGCCGGCTGACCATGCCCATGATCCAGATTTCCCGGATGCCGAGCGCTTTTTCCAGGCTGCGGCATGCGGGTCCCGGGAGGCGTTTCATGGAAAGACCGTGGATTCCCGATCGCAATCGAACCAGCCTCCGGCTCATGTACGCGGACCGCCGGTCCGCGGCCATCTCCCGGAGCGGAACCGTGACATCAAACGGATCGAACTTGAAATGACGACGCGCCCGGCTGATCAGGGACTTCGGGCCGAGCCACAACCTGGGTTGAAGTCCCGCGCCGGACCCGTCCAGTCCGTTGATCAGAATGTAATCGGCGCCGGATTCCTCCCGGAGGATTTCCCCGAACCGGGTCAGCACCGCATCCACCGGAGCCTCTTCGGTCAGCATCCGTGTAGCCCGGGAAAGAAGGGTCAGCTCGCGGATGTACCGGCGCTGGAGGGAATCGACCTGGCGCTGAACGGTCACGTCATTCCCATAGAGATTGACGTACCCTTCCTCCGGAACGGGCGTCACCATCAGAGAAAAAACGACGTCTTCGGCCCGGGCGTCGACGGAACGGGGCTTCCCGGTTGAAAGCGCTTCACGGATCCACTTTCGGACAAAAGCAGGAGCCATCCCTCCGACACGGCAGTTCCATTCGCCGAGCAGTTTACGGCTGGATGGATTGGCGTACAACAGAACGCCGGATCGATTCACGCGCATCACCGGGTTCGGATTTTCACCGGGAAAAAGGGAAAGCCGCCGTATTTCCGACTCCGCCTTCCGCCTGTCACTGATCTCCTTGAACACGAGGACAGCTCCCAGGAGGTTCCCCCGGTCGTCGCGTATCGGCGCGCCGCTGTCGTCGATGGGAATGGGCCGGCCGTTTTTCCGGATCAGGAGCGTGTGATTGGCCAGACCCGCGTACCGACCGTCCCGGAGCACCTTCCGGACGGGATTTTCCAACGGCCGGCCGCTTTTTTCGGAGACGATGCGGAAAACGCGTTCAACCGGCAAACCGGACGCGTCCGTCATTTCCCACCCCGTGAGCCGTGAAGCCGTGCTGTTCATGAAGGTGATCCGGCCGTCGCAGTCGAGTGTCAGAACGGCATCTCCGATACTGCGCAGGGTCGTTGAGAACCATTCTTCCCGCTGGGCCAGAAGCCGGTCGGCGTGATGCTTGACCAGGGCGGTCTCGACCACGACATGCAGTTCCTTGAAATCGAAGGGTTTGTGCAGATACCCGTATGGATGGGTGGATTTGATCCGCTCGATCGTGTCCGCGTCGGAAAAAGCGGTCACATAGACCACCGGCAAGCGGAACCGGTCCGCCAGCAACCGGGCGGTGCCGATGCCGTTCAGCGGCCCTTTCAGCACGATATCCATGAGCACGAGGTCCGGCGGCCGCAGTTCAGCCAGACGTAGGGCTTCTTCTCCGGAGGAGGCCAACCCGGCGACTTCGTATCCGAGCTGGGAGAGCGTGAGCCGGAGATCCTCGGCAGCAATACGCTCGTCCTCCACGATCAGGATGCGGTGTTTTTTTTCCATGCGCGTCGACCCCGGAATGGATTGGAAAAGCGCCGGACGGGATGCCGGACGGCGCCGGCGGAAATAATCTATGACGTTTCCCCGGACATTTCAAGCGAAAATCGTCGTGGAGGCCTGATCAGACCAGAAATGAAATCAGCCGGACCCCGGCCGCCAGACACACGGAAAGAACCAGACAGAACAGGCTGACCCAGAAGGTCCGTCGAAAACCGATCTCGCGGATCATGGCACCGATCGTGCCCAGGCAGGGCAGATAGAAAACGACAAACACGGTGAAGGACAATATCTGGACCGCGGTCATCGCGTCGGACGCATTCTGGGTGCCCAGCACCTGAAACAGCATCAGCATGGTGAGTTCCTTGCGGAGAAGTCCGTACACCAGGACCACACCGAGGGCCGCGGGCAGATCCAGGAGCGCGGTCAGCGGACGAAGGACGCGATTGACGGTTCCCGTCCATCCGTAATGATCCATCAGGCCGAGCACCGCGCTGCCCGCGATCAGCAGCGGCCAGGCGATGACGATGAAATCCTTGAGACGGAACCAGGTTTTTTTCAACAGGATTTCAAGCCGGGGACGCCTGAAGGGCGGAATTTCCATCAACATGCCCGGAGTCGGTTCAGGAAGAAGCCGCGAAAGAGCCCATCCGGATGTCGTCACCACCAGAAGATTCAGCAGATAAACGGATACGGCCGCAAAACTCCCCAGCGCGGCGCCGGCCAGCCCGAAAATCACCGTCATCCTCGCCGAACAGGGAACCAGCACCGCGACCACCGTGGCCAGGAACCGGTCGCGCGGCGAACCCAGAATGCGGGTGGCCATGACAGCCGGAACATTGCATCCGTATCCGAGCAGAACCGGAATAAGGGTCGTTCCGTGAAGGCCGATGCGGTGCATGAAAGTATCCGCCAGAAAGGCCGCGCGGGGCAGATACCCGGAATCTTCGAGAAAGGACAGGCCGAACAGAAAGGGGACCAGGAACGGTATCACGACCGTCAGTCCCCCGCCGAATCCGTAAACGGCGCTCTTGAAGAGCGCGGAGGTCAGCGAATCGGGCGTCCCCGTCCCGAACCACGCCGTCACCCGGTTTTCAAGGGCAGTGGTCATGGGCTTTTCGAGCCATGTCCCGAAACGCAGAACGGATATAAAAAAAACGCCAAGGATCAGCGCGAGAAAGAGGTATCCCCATGCATTGTGCAGAAGCACGTCATCCAGCCGGTCCTGCCACCGCACTGAGGGCTTCCCCATCCGACTGCAGGATTCGGCCGTCTGCATGGCGATGGCGTGCCGTTCAGACGAAATGACCGCATCCGCCGGTTTCCCGTGCGATCGTTCCAGGCGTTTCCGGCTTTTTACCACGGACGGCGGAAGGGATCCGGTCCGACCGACCAGAATCCCCTCGAAATCCGGATCCCCCTCCAGCAGCTTGACCGCCATCAGCCGGTCCGAAACGGGAAGGGGTGAGAATTTCCGTTCCCGGAGATCGGATTCGAGATCCGCGATGACGCGTTCCACATCCAGGCTCCGGGAAAGCGGACGGCCTGTTGACTGTCGTTTCCTGACTTTGAGCGCCTCCCCGAACAGAGCCCGTATCCCTTTGCCCCGGGTGGCCACGGTTTCCACGACTGGAACGCCGAGAAGCCGTGAAAGCGCGCCGGAATCAATACGGATACCCTTGCGCACGGCTTCGTCCATCATGTTGAGGCACAGAACAACCGGTATGTCGAGTTCCAGAAGCTGAAGCGTCAATTCCAGGCTCCGGCTCAGTACGGAGGCGTCCATCACATTGACGAGAACATCCGCGCCTCTGTCGAGAAGAAAACGCTGCGTCTCGCGTCCTGCCGGATCCATGGGTGTCAGGGAATAGATGCCGGGCAGATCCACCAGTTGAATCGTGCGCCCCAGAATCCGGACCTGGCCCTCGGTGTAGGACACGGTTGCGCCCGGGAAATTGGAGGACACTGAACGGTACCCGGCCACCTCGTTGAAGAGCGTGCTTTTTCCGCAATTCGGCTGACCGATGAAAGCCACTGTAAAAGGACGTTTCCGCGTTCGTTCCGTTTCCGCCATGTGGTCCGTATGGACGCTCATTTCGGGGCCGTCTCAACCAGGATGTGCCTGGCCATGCACCGGCTCAGGGCGACGTCGGTACCGTGAATTTCGATCAGCCTGGGTCCGCCCAGCAGGGCGCTGCAACGGACAACGAGCGGGTCGCCCTCGTGTATGCCCATCTGATTCAGCCGCTGACGGATTCCCCATCCGCCGCCGATTTTTAGAACCCGGACCTGATCGCCGCGTCTGCAGAGGTCCAGGGGCCGCACGGATCCGGCGGCACTTCCGACGGAATTCATGACGGTTTTCCTCCAGTTTCCTGGCGGTCCGGTCGGGTCTGAAGAAACCGGAGCAGTCGGGACAGGGTTTCTCCCGAAACCGCATGCTCCATGCGGCAGGCATCGCGTTCAGCCGTTTCCGTGTCACAGCCGAGCCGGTCATGCAAAAATGCGAACAGCACGCGGTGACGGGTGTAAACGGATGCGGCGATTCTGCGGCCGGCCGGAGTCAGTTCCACTCCATCGTAACGCGAGTGCCGCACCAGGTCCCGTTTCTCCAGGGTTTTCAGGGCCCCGTGAACGCTGGGCAGGGTGACCGTCATTTCGGAGGCGATATCGCTCAGGCGGACCGAAGACTTTCGCCGGCCGATCCGGTGTATCGCTTCCAGGTAATCTTCCTGACTTCCGGACAAGGCATTGGATTTCATTAGGGGCTCCAAAGAATGTTAGTCACGCCTAAGTTAAAATATAAAGCTCCCGCGGATCTTTGTCAAGCATAATAATAAGGATTTCAAGCGAGGCTTGGTTTCGGGTTATCCGTGACGGACACCCGTTCCTGAGCTGTATTCGTGATCCGGGAGAAAAGGTGGGTCATTCAGGAGGAGGAATGCGGATCCGTCTGCCTTCCCAGATCAGACGCTTCTGGTCGCGAAGCCGTTGAAGAATACGGGAGAGGGTTTCCGGTGTGGTGCCGATCACCTCAGCGACGTCTTTCTTGGAAAGTGCGGTCCGGATATCCGACTGTCCGCCATAACGAACCGCGAGAAAACGGAAGAGCCGGGTTTCCGCATCCGAAACTGTGAATAATCTGACCTGATCGGCCAGGTGACGGAGCTTTCCCATCAGGCAGGAGATGAAATCAGCCCTGAATCCGGCATCATCCAGCAGTTCGAGGAAACGGGGTTTCTGAAAAACCGCCACGCGGCTCTTCTCAATGGCCACCGCCGTGGCCGGATAATGATCGATCTCGAACAGAATGGTTTCCGCGAAAATCTCACCGGGTCCAATGACCTTCAGGACCGCTTCCTGGCCTGAAGCTGACGACTTGTACACACGGATCGAACCCGTCAGGCACATAAAAAGGCATGTGCCACGGTCCCCTTCATTGAAAACCGTCTCATGCCGGTCCAATTCGCGGAACCGGCAGATGTCCGCAAGCCGGCGCCGGTGTTCCGGACTGAGGGATCCAAAGAATTCCGATCGCACGAACCAGTCGTCTAAAGCCGGAGTCATGCGGTAAAAATAGTCATTTCTTGATCTATATCAAGGTTTTTTTTGATCCGGGCTTTATATTGCATGCACAGGCTCATGTCATCTGAAACAGGAGAATGGCCATGAAACGATCCATCATTCGAATCGACGAAGAGAAATGCGACGGCTGCGGCGCCTGCATTCCAAACTGTCCGGAAGGGGCGATTCAGCTGATCGACGGCAAAGCGAGACTGGTCAGCGACCTTTTCTGCGACGGTCTCGGGGCCTGCCTGGGGCATTGCCCGCTGGGTGCGATCACGGTCGAACAGAGGGAAGCGGCTCCGTACGACGAGCGCCGGGTCCTGGAAAATATCGTACAGGCTGGGTCGAATACCATCCACGCGCATCTCGTTCATTTGAAGGAACACGGCGAGGAAGAATATCTGAAAACAGCGCTTGAAGTGCTTCGGGAAAAAGGCATCACGGCCGTGCCGGCCGGAGAATGGGCCGGAACCGGCGGCTGTACGGCCTGCCCCGGATCCAGGCAGGCAGAACTGAGGCCGAAAGACGGCCGCCAGGAACCCGAATCGCAGGACCCGGTCTCCGAGTTGACACATTGGCCGGTTCAGCTTCACCTCATCTCGCCCTCAACGCCTGCTTTTCGCGGCGCTGACCTCGTGCTGGCTGCGGATTGCGCGGCGTATGCGGCCGGAAATTTTCACAGCCGCTTTCTCAAGGGCCGGTCTCTGGTCATCGCTTGCCCCAAGCTGGATCAGGACCAGGATGTCTATTCGGAAAAACTCACAGCACTGGTCGACCACGCACGGATCAACACCCTGACCGTAGTCATGATGGAAGTGCCCTGTTGCGGCGGGCTCCTCCGACTGGCCAGGGAAGCGGTATCCCGGGCATCGAGGAAAATCCCGGTTAAAGCGGTCGTCCTGTCCAGAACAGGGGAAATCCTAAGGGAGGAATGGGCATGAACCGATAAATCCGTGAAACCGGACGTATGGAACAAACCGGCAGTTGTTTCCCGCATAAAAATTTCCGGGAATGGAATTTGCAGTCATACGGACGATATTTGAACCGTTCGCCGGTATTTAATTCATTCAAGACTGACTGAAGATGCGAATACACATCGTTCAGCATGTGCCGTACGAAACTCCCGGACACATTATTCCGTGGGCTAGATATTCATCTGATATTGTTACATTTAGCAGGATGACAGAATCCGAATGGTTCCCTGATCCTTCTTTGTTCGATTTTCTCATCGTACTGGGCGGTCCGATGTCGGTTCACGATACCGCGAAATTCCCCTGGCTCATACGTGAAATGGATTTTATTGAAAAATGCATCAAAAAGAGGAAAAAAGTGCTGGGCATCTGTCTGGGTGCCCAGTTGATCGGCCGTGTTCTGAACGCATCGATTTATAAAAACCCGTATCCCGAAATCGGCTGGTATCCGGTGCGTTTGGCCCCGGTGGCGAAAAGCCTGCCGATTTTTAAAAATTTTCCGGACACCTGGATGGCTTTTCACTGGCACGGCGAAACGTTTGCCATCCCCCCCATGTGCTTCAGAATCGCCGAAACCGACGGATGCCCCAATCAGGGCTTCCTCTACGAAGACCACGTCATGGCCCTGCAATTTCACCTGGAAGCGGACAGTGCCGGGATCGAATCAATGCTCGCTCACTCGAATGAACACGCCGCCCTGGGATCCTTCATACAATCGGAAGAGAAAATCCGTAAAGGCAATCATATCCATATGAAGGGTGCGCATCGCATGTTCGAAAACCTGATGTATTCCTGGTTTCTGGAATATTCGGCTCGTGAAAACTGAACCCCATCCGGTTTCCACGTTGCGCTTCCTTCGTCTGACACCGCATTTGTCCGTGCTTCGCAAAGTCCGGATCACTCATTGAATGACCGTTCGGAGGCATCACCTTTCCGCTTGATAAATTAATGGATCCCTCCTATATTGTGCAGTTTGCTCTCACTCGCGCGAATTCTGCCGGCCGTCTACAGACTCTCCGGTCCGGAGACCTATGTCCGCGCCCGTATCACGGATGAACAGGGCGGCCGCGCATGGATTCAGCCGGTATTTGTGATTCGGTAAAACGCGTTCCGAGTCCGAACCTTTACAAACCCTTCACAGGAGCTTCATCCATGTCCAAAGGGATCCGGTTTTTTCTTCTCTGTGCTGCGGCAACATTCGTTACCGGCAGCCGTTCTCCCGAGGTTTTCGGATCGGACAACCCTGTTTTCTGGTCCGCATCCGAATCTCCGGAGCATATCGGACGGCTCGTCACGGAAGACCTTCTGTCGAGGCCCGATTTCATGATGTACCGTTCCGGAACCGTGAACGCCGTCCATTACGCCGAAGCCTGCGCCGGATTCGGAGCGGTCCGCCTGGCCGCCCATATCGGCGATTCCGCCTCGGTCGCCCGTCTTTCCGCACGCTACCGGCGCGTGATCGACGAGGCGATTGTGAACACCGCGGACCATGTCGACGCGAACGTATACGGCATTCTGCCTCTGGAACTCGCCCTCCGGACCGGATCCGCGTCTTTCCGGACCCAGGGACTGGCGCTGGCGGACGGACAGTGGGCGCATCCCCTTCCGGACGGAATGACGGAGCAGACCCGGTACTGGATCGACGACATCTGGATGATCGGAAGCCTTCAGGTCCAGGCCTTCCGGGTGACCGGAAATCCCCTGTACCTCGACCGCGCGGCACTTGAGATCGACGCCTATCTCCGGAAACTGCAGCAGCCGAACGGGCTGTTCCATCATGGGGAGAATGCGCCGTTCTTCTGGGGGCGCGGCAACGGATGGGTTGCGGCCGGACTGGCGGAACTGCTCTCCGAATTGCCGGAGACGCATCCACGCCGCGCTTTCCTGCTCGACGGGTATATCCGGATGATGAACGCCCTTCTCCGTTTCCAGGCCGAGGACGGCATGTGGCGCCAGCTGATCGATCACGGGGAATCCTGGAAGGAAACCTCCTCATCCGCCATGTTCGGATACGCGATTTCCGTCGGTCTGAACGAGGGCCTGCTGAAGGATCCGGCGTTCGAATCCGCCCGCCGCAAAGCCTGGCACTCGCTGGTGAATTACATCGGGACCGACGGAAAAATCACCGATGTCTGCGTCGGCACCGGCAAGGGCGATTCCGTCCCCTACTACCTGGGGAGGCCGCGGACCACCGGGGATATGCACGGCCAGGCGCCCGTTCTCTGGTTCGCCTGGAGCCTGCTGAGCCGTTGACCCGGGCCGTCTGCCGATGCACGGATGGAGAATGCATTCATGGAAATCACACTGAAGGACCGCGCCCTCTACTTCAAGGGACTTCTGCTCCTGGTCTGCAGGGACGGTGTCATCCTGGATTCGGAAAAAGAAATACTGATGACGGTCGGCCGGAGTTTTGATTACGAAACCGGATTCTGCGAATCGACCGTCCGGGATGCCCTGGTCAATCCGTATCTGCAGGATGAACCGCCGGTATTCTCGAATCCGGACGTGGCGGAATCCTTCATCCGGGACGGCCTCCGGCTCTCCCGCGCGGACGGCGTCCCGGACGAGGCCGAGACGGCGTGGCTGAAATCGGTCGCGGAATGCAACGGCCTGGCCGCCGACTGGTTCTCTCAGAACCTGAGCGATCTGTCCAAAACCGGTGCGGGCGGAAACCTGTATTCTCTGGAAGCCTTGAATCTGTCCTGGAAATGAGACGGATCCGCGGCCGGTCACCGACCGGCGGATCGAACTTCCGCGTACTGCTTCTGCAAGGAGGAACCATGACTCCCGTTTCATTGAACGCGGACCGGCCGGGTCCGGTGACGCTGATCGCGACGGTCAACGCGGTCGGTCTCTTTTTCTCGATTCTGTTCTGGGCCTTCGTGGCCTTCCGGTTTTTTCTGGCGCCCGGGACGCCGGGCAACATGGATCAGGCGACCGCCGCATCCACATTCGGGTTCCTCGTCGCGGATTGCATGGTCGCGCTCCCGCTTCTCTGCATCGGGTGGATCGGACTTCTGAGGATGTCGTTTCCGGGATGGACGGCGGCTCAACTGGCCAATGTTCTGTGGGTTTACGCGCTTCTCGCCGTATGGGCGCGCGATCTTCATTCGGGACGGCTCAGTCCGGGCGGCCTGGTGTTCCTGCCGTTCACGGTTTTCGCGGTCTGGGCCCTGGGTTATCTGTGGAAAAAAAGAACGCTTTTCATGGCCGGCGGATGCACTCAATCGTGATTGAAGGACGCCGGCGATCCGATACGGCTGAAAATTTCACGCAGATCTGAGCTTTGGTATATCTTCCGCTGGATGGTGACGAAAAGGTCGTTGGATCTCTGTTTCGCCTCGCCTGCGCACATCGTGTCTGAAACTTCCCATTTGACAAGCCGGATCAGGCCGCGGTCTATTTCGATACCGGTGATGCCGTCCGAAAAAACACAGCTCCCCGCGTTGAAATAGCAGGGAATGGGATTCTCCTCCAGCCGGAAACGGCTCTTGTCGCGCCGCAATTCCTCACGTGACCGGCGGACCGCCTCGCGGATCCGGTCCAGGGCGGCGAGGACGAGCAGTCGTTCCTCCGTGACCATCCAGCCGGTTAACGCCGATTCCAGTCTGGACTGAATCTGCCGGATCTGATCCACTCTCGAAAAGGACCGGAACATGGCCCGATGGGTATGCCCCGCGATCAGGAGCAGCCGGTTCGCGCTGGCCCATTCGTACAACAGCTGATCCCGTTCGCGCCGGATAAAATTGTTGGCGGCGGCCCTGCCGTAATCCAGAATGCCGCTCCGTCGGAGCAGGGGCCACAACCGGTCGGTCCAGCCCAGTCGCTGTACCGGCGCCCAAAGATTCCGGACCGCCCAGCGGTTCCATCCGTGGTCTCGGTCGTCTCTCGAATCGCCCTGATGGCCGTGCAGAATCAGGACACGATCTCCGATCAGCACGGCGGGATGGACGGAGACCTCCCCCAGAACAGACCGGAGATGTTTCCGCACCATCCCGGGGTCCGCCCACTCCCGGTCGTGATTGCCGTAGGTACGCACGCACCGCCCCGCCTCGTGGAAACGCCTTTCATCGGCGTAGGCCGTTCGTCGGTAGGCCTTCAGGACGCGGTCCGGAGAGTTTTCCCAGAGTTCCTCGGAATCGCCGTTCACGACGAGCGTGTAGCCCTTCTGAAAATAGCGGATCAGTGCGTACCGGTAAATGTGACGGTTCGGCCTGAAATCATCGCTCCCGGACCGGCCGTCGCCGCGATGCTGGTCGCTGAAAACCACGACACGTCCCTTCAACGGATTCAGACCGGGCAGCCGCAGGGCCTTTCGAAAACTGTCGTCCAGAGCCCTGAATGTCGTTTTCCGCGTGCCCGGGCTGATCATGATGGACCGCATCCGCACTGCCGTCTGGCCAGTTTCCGGCGTTGAAAGCCGCGGCCGTGGAACGAAGACCGGTTTGCCCCAGCAGATGATTCTGTCGGACAGGAACTCTTCACGATGAAATAAAATACCGATTTTTATGAAGTCAGGCAATGCCTTTTGTAGTCTCTCAAGATAAATGTTAAAAAATTATCACAATAAATGTTATAAGGCTAAAGTCGCAAAAATTGAATAATTATTCCATTTATTTTACTAAACTACTACTTTATGTTCGACTTCAAGCTT
>JAFGAX010000045.1 GCA_016933415.1 bacterium | reverse complement strand
GTGCCCTACCCGATTCCCTTTGAAAACTGGGCGACCATTGACCTGACGGCATACGACATCGACGCAGGGTCGCCTTTCGCGGTGGCCTTTGTCTACCAGGGAGCCGGAACTGTGGGCCAGCGTGTCATGGTCACGGAGCAAAAAAGATCGGGATCGGACCACAGCCTGACCTGGATGAATGACCCCGGGGGGACCAATCTGCCGAACTGGTATTCCGTCGGGCCCCACGCGGATTCGGTTTTTTCCTACCTGATCCGGGCGTATGTGAGCATGCCGTCCGGTACGGACGGCCCGGCCGGACCGCCGGCCGTTTTCTCCCTTTCGCCGAATTATCCGAATCCCTTCAATCCCTCCACCCGCTTCTCGTTCCGCCTGGCCGATCCCTCGCGGGTCACGGCCGATGTCTGGAACCTGATGGGCCGCCGCATCGCATCGCTCGCGGACAGGACCTTCCCGGCCGGGGAGCACGCGCTCGCGTGGGACGGCACGGATGAAAAAGGCCTGCCCGCGCCGTCCGGCGTGTATCTCATCCGCCTGCAGGCGGGCGGGAACACGGCGGTTCGAAAAATGGTTCTCGAGCGGTAGCGCCGGCCGATACACTGAAACAAAGAGGCTCCGGATCGGATTTCCGGAGCCTCTTTGTTTTCGGGAATGCGGGACGAATCAGGGCCCGACGGTCTCGATTCTTCCCATGAACAGCATGGCCCCCGACGTCTTTTCGTAGATCGCGAAGGCGAACGGCCGGTCGAAACGGATCGTGCCTTCGTCCGGTCCGATGGATGTCTCCCGTATCTCCACGACCGTCACGGCCGCGGCTTCCGTTCCCTTCTCGTCCACCTCGACGAAGGATTTGTGATAAACGTCGCTGATATAGGGCCCCGGGCTCCCCGTGATCCGGCTGAAATCCGCCCTGCCGCCGAAAGCGACAGCCATCCCCAGCGCCTTCAGCGCGTCGCTCAGGGTGATCTTGTACTCCACCTTGAATTTCGGCAGGTACAGATCCATCTCGCGCTCCACGAAACGTGTCTTCCAGTCCCGCCAGGCGGAGTCCGTCCAGCCTGAGATGAACGCATCCGTGGAGCTTGCCGCATCGGGCAGAAACAGGGCCATGGCGAACCGGCCGTTGCCGTACGGCAGTTCCACGGCGCGGAAATCCGAAGTTCTGAAATACCCGATTTCCGCCTTCTGCGACATCATCCGGCAGGGCACTGCGGATCCGCCGTCGGGAACGAAGAAATCGTCCCTCGTGGTTTTCGGATCAAAGGCGTAACCCCAGGTTCCCTTGAAGTACACGGCATTGATCAGGAACATCACCGTCATCGGATCGATTTCCTCGATCATGCGGTCGATGCGGCCGTGCGTATTGTCCGAAATCCAGCCATTGATAACGTCCGGCGCGGCCGGATCGGAGAAATCCATCTCCCGTACGGCTGCGTCGAAGTACCGCCGGTTCACGTCGATGAAGGCGGGCTGAACCGGATACCCGAGCCTGTACCAGATGGAATTCGCGATTTCCATGACCGTTTCATCATCCGCCGCGCGCAGAAGGTCGAGAAGGCCCCGGTAGGAGGCGTTGATCTCGTCCTGGATCATGCCCTCGAACCCGAGAACCGAGCGCATGTCCGTCTCGGTCCCGCCGGCCGCGCCGTTCAGCGTCATTCCCAGCGCCATGGACACGGAGAACGGGGAGACAAACACATTCTTGACGCCTTCCTCCCGGCACACTTCCCCGAACAGATCGAAGCCGAAGGCATTGGAGGCCTCGGACACGCGCTTTTCCAGGGCCGTCAATTCCCGGACAGGCTGTGGATCCGCTTTCTGTATTGTGGACAGGTCTCGGTCACAGCAAACAGCCGCCAGAACCGCGGCCGCGGCGATACAACCGAATTTCTTCATTCCGCACTCCTTCTGCATTGCGCCGGATGGCCGGTCGACCCATCCGGAGTCCGAAAGGTCCGGCTGACCCTTTGATCTCTGCGTCTGACCGATCCGGTTCACCATTCCCGCGAGAGACCCATGGAGGCGATTGTTTTCCGGTAATACAGGGCCCGTATCGGAGATTCGTTCCTGTAGCGCGCGGCCCGCATCCGGCCGGTCCAGCCGTTTCCGAAGCGGCGGGACAGGTCCAGAAGGGCCTGGCTGCTGGTCTCATCCTCCGCGTCCGGCCGGATCCGGATGAGCGCCTCCAGGCCGTCGGCGTAAGTCTTCTTCCGATGCGTCCAGAACGCCCGGACATTCAGTCCCCAGGGCAGCATTTTGCCGAAACCGAATTCGAGGAAAGGATCCCGGTAGGAATAGCCGAAGCTGTTGGACCGGTTCCCCTGAATGGAAAACCGGCACGTCCACAAGGCATACCAGTAGGCTTCGATCGAAGCCGCGGTTTCCCATGTCCGGTCTCTCTGGCGCACGTCCAGAAAACGCCATTCCGGTTCCGGAGTTTCCCGTCCGGTGCGTCCGACCGCGCGCCTCTCGAATTCCAGCGATCGGGAGCACGTCCGGAGCGACCACTTGACGGACGGCAGGGGCGATGACTCCACGGCCGCGCTCCATTCCGAGGAGCGGAAATCAAAGGCGCTGGACGGCGTGTAGTCAAAACCGCCGGCCGACCATCCGAGCCGCATCACCGCGCGGCCGAAGAGGTTCATGCGGATAAAAGGCGACGCGCTCCAGACCGCGTATCCGCGGCCGTCCCGCATGAATGTCTTGGTCCTTCCCCGCAATTCGGCCCCGGTCGATAACCTCTGATGGTATCCCGTCTCCGCGAAAAGGCGGGCGGTATGCACGTGCCGGGTCTCGGACGGGTGGGCCGAGTACACGTCCGCGCCCGCCGAATAATCCGCGCACAGGGCCAGGCGGCCGGCCGGCCGGACACGGCCCCCGACCTCCGCCCAGACACGGCCGATCCGGTCCGGAACCGCGGCGCTGTCCGATTCGAAGACGTTGGAGTCGCCGAGCACTGCGAGTGAAATGCGCGCCGCACCCTGACCGCCCGATGCGGGCGGAGCCGTCAGGGCGAGCCATGCCGGAATGAAAATGCATGCGGGAAGCCGTTTCATCAGGGGCCGGCCGCTCAGTCCGCCGCTTCCGCGGCCTTTTTCAGAAACCATCGGGCCCTGGCCGCGAGGCTGTCCGCGCGGGCGGCCAGCCTGCGCCTGTATTTCTCGAGCCGGTCGATGCGGGTGTCCAGATCAGAGGGATCGCTTTCCGCGCCGGCCCCTTCCGCAACCCAGCCGGAAGGCAGTTCCAGACCCGTCTCTTCCGCGGGCGGCGGTCCGAAATTCGTGCCGATCGGGTTGCCCCGATCGTCATAGGTCTCCTTGTCTCCAGCGGGGCCGCCGTACTCCATTCGCCGTCCCAGCAGTTCGTCCTGCTCATTGAACAGCGCGAGTTCCCGCGACAATTCGGCCACGTTCCGCCGGACGTCTCTTTCCTCGCGGAGCGACCGGATGCGCCCGTTGATTCTTATCATTTCATCCCGCGTGGACTCGGACTCGTCCTGAAGCAGGTTCGCCTTCAGACGGATATCCTCCGGGCTGTTCCACGGTTGAAGCAGCACAGGATCCGACTGCCGGATCGGCGCGGGTCCGGCCGACAGGCGCGATTCCCACGCCGTTTTCCGATTCAGCAGGTCCTGCATCGCTGCCGCCAGTTCGCCCCTGCGTCTGCTGTCCGCGTTTTCCGCATCCTCCCGGATGTCTGCGAGCGCCGCCTGAATCGCCCCGATCAGCCGGCCCACGGTTTCATCGCGTCTTTTCCTGCAGTCCTCCAGATCTTTCCTCAGCCGGTTCATTTCACCGTCCAGCCGCTGGGATGTCTGGAGCCATTTTTCCATCTGCCTGTGCTCTTTTGGACTGAGCACTTCTTTCGAGCGAAGAAGGTCCATCTGCGCCGCAACCGCTTCTCCGTCCTTCTGAATCCGGCTCCGCACGGAATGCAGGGAATCCAATGATTTTTCAATCGAGAGGCTCAGTTTTTCAAGGGACTCGAGGTCATCCGTGCCGGAGGAACCGGAGGCGTACAGGGAAGGCATCCAGAATATCAACAGAAAATATACGGTGAAACAGACTGTTTTCATGGCGGGCCCGATCCGTGACTAATCCCATATTTTTCAAGCTTATAGTAGAGCGCGCTTTCCTTGATGTTCAGCAGTTTGGCCGCTCTGGCCTTGACGCCGCCGGACAGGGTCATGGCTTTTTCAAGCAGTCGTTTTTCAACCGCTTCCAGCGTGGCATCGAGATCCATGCCGTCTTTCGCAACATCCATGCCTTCGGGTTTGACCGCGAGAAAAGACAGATTTTCCGGGCCGATCCGGTTGTCATCCGAAAGAACCAGCGCCCGCTCGAGAACGTTTTCCAGTTCCCGCACATTGCCCGGCCAGTCATAGGATTCGAGAATGCGAATGCCTTCCTCCGAGAGAGAAACTCCGGGCTTCCGCATTTCCGAGGACAGCCTGCGTATAAAATGATCGGCCAGAAGCCGGATGTCCTCCCGCCTTTCCCGGAGCGGCGGAAGATGGACGGGCAGTATATGCAGGCGGTAGAACAGGTCCTCGCGGAAACGGCCTGCGCGCGCCTCGGCCTGCAGGTCCCGGTGCGTGGCCGCGATGATGCGCACGTCGACGCGTATCGTTTCTTCGCCGCCCACCCGCTCGAATTCTCGTTCCTGCAGCACGCGGAGCAGTTTGACCTGGGTGGAGGGCGTGATGTCCCCGATCTCGTCCAGAAAGAGCGTGCCCCCGTCCGCGAGTTCGAACCGGCCCCGCTTCTGGCGTATCGCGCCCGTGAACGCGCCTTTCTCGTGGCCGAACAATTCGCTTTCGAGAATGCCCTCGGCCAGCGCGCCGCATGCCACGCGGATGAAGGGCCCCGCGCGCCGGCCGCTTTGCTCGTGAACGGCCCTCGCCACCAGTTCCTTGCCGGTTCCGCTCTCGCCGAAAATCAGCACGGAACTGTCGCTGGACGCGATTTTGCGGATGTCCGCGAATACGGCGTTCATGCGCTCCGACCGGCCCACAATACCGTTCTCGCCGACCCGGCCGACGAATTCGTCACGCAGGTACAGATTCTCGTCCGCCAGGCGCGACGCGGCCCGGCGTTCCGACACCATCCGGAACACGCGGTCCGCCTTGAGCTTCAGTGCGTCTCCGGAAAACGGCTTCGGAAGAAAGTCCCACGCCCCGGCCTTCATGGCCTCCACCGCGAGGTCCACCGTGCCGAAGGCGGTGACCATCATCACCTCGGTTTCGGGCCGCAGACCCTTGATCCGGCCGAGAAGCGCCAGGCCGTCCATTCCGGCCATGCGGAAATCCGTGATCACCAGGTCCGCGGGTCTCTCCTCGAAAACCCGCAGGGCCGCGGCGCCGTCCGATTCGGCCCG
>JAFGAX010000044.1 GCA_016933415.1 bacterium | reverse complement strand
GGCTACATCTGCGGCGGCGGGCATGGCGCCACATTCCAGGACAAGGAAGGCAACTGGTGGCACATCGGCACGCTGACCATTTCCGTGAAGGCCATGTTCGAGCGGCGGCTGGGGCTTTACCCCGTTGGATTCACGGCGGACGGCCAGATCTACACCAACACGGCATTCGGCGATTTTCCGCAGTTCATGCCCGGCGTGAAGCCCGATCCGGCGGCGGACAATTTCGCGGGCATGCTGCCGCTTTCGTACGGCAAACGGACCCTGGCGTCCTCGTCGCTGACGGGATACGGATCACATCTGGCTTCGGACGAGGACAGCCGGACCTACTGGTGCGCGACCTCCGGAAATCCCGGCGAATGGCTGATGCTCGATCTCGGGAAGGAATGCGCCGTCGGCGCCGTGCAGGTAAACTTCGCGGACCAGAATTCGGATCCCGCGCTCGTGCGCGGCCGGAGCAATCCGGTGTATCAGCAGTACACGCTGGAGGGATCGCTCGACGGGAATGCCTGGACCATGATTCTCGACAAGAGCGCCACGACCGAGGACGCGTCGGACGACTACACGGAGCTGGCCTCGCCCGCGAATGTCCGCTACGTCCGCCTCACCAACGTGCACATGCCCGGCGGCGAGTTCTTCGCCGTCCGCGATTTGAGATTGTTCGGCACTCCCGAGGGCACGGTTTTCACGCCCGCGACCGGAATCGCCGTGCAGAGGGACGCGGCGGACGGCCGCGACGCGGTCATCCGCTGGACGGCCGTGCCGGAAGCGGACGGCTACCTCGTGCGCTACGGCCTTGCAGCGGACCGGCTCTTCAACCAGTACATGGTTTTTAACGCGGACAGTGTCGCGATCCACAGTCTGAACCACGGCGTGGACTACGTATTCGAGGTCACCGCCTTCGATGGCGGCACGGATGTGTACGCGCCGGTCGGCGAGTTCAAATCGAGCCAGTCCGGGGAGTGGGACGATGTGAACACCTGGTCCCTATTTGACGGTATGGAATGGATCCATCCCGCGCCGAACGCGCCGTCCCCCGCGGACGGGCCGATCACCATACTGGAGGGCCACACCGTGACCGTGTCCGCCGCGGACTCCGCGGACCAGGTGACGGTGGAGGCCGGCGGGACGATCGTCATTCCGGACGGCGGCGTCCTGAAGGTGAAGGACGGCCTCGGCGTGGACCTGCTGGTGGACGGAACCGTGCTGAACGCCGGCGTCCTGGCCGTGGACGGGGATGCGACGGTGTGCTTCGAGAACGGGGGCCTGTACGAACACGGCCGTGACGGGGGCGAGGTGCCGTCGGCCGTGTGGAAGCCCGACGCCACGTGCCTGTTCAGCGGCGTCACGGGCAAGGCCCCGTCGAACGGGAACCAGAATTTTCACAACGTGATTTGGAACTGTCCGGATCAGTCCGGCAACCTCAACATGAAATGGAACGGCAACACCATCGGCGGCGACATCACGGTGATCAGCACGGGGTCCGGCCGGTGGCAGATGTGCGCGCCTTCGGCCGGCGACAGCGCGTTCGTCACGATCCTCGGCGGCGTGATCCAGTCCGGCGGGCAGTTCACCTCGAACGGCACGGGCAACGCCGGGACCACGGTTCTCATCGACCAGGCCGGGGATGTGTTGGTTTCAGGCGGTAACTTTTCGGTCAGCCGGGGATCGCAGGGCGGAACCGGCACAACGGAATGGAAACTGGGCGGAAACGTTTCGATTACGGACGCCACGACCCAGAATTCCAACGCCGCCGGCGCATCTTTCGTATTCGCGGGCAGCGGCGAAGCGCAAACCCTGATGCTCGAGAACGTGACCTATGGCGGCGGCGGACTCCCGATCGCGGTGAACAGCGGCGCCGTGCTCGACATCGGAACCAGCGTGCTGAGGGGAAGCGCGGGTTTTCGCATGAATCCCGGATCCACTTTGCTCACGGGCCATCCCGGCGGAATCGATTCCTCGATTGCCTGTTCCGGTACGGTCACATTCGATCCGGATGCGGGGTTCGGTTTCAACGGCACGGCCCCCCAGGTTTCGGGAAGCCGCATGCCGTCCGTCGTGCGCGATCTGAGACTCGACAATGCCGCGGGAATCACGCTGACCAATCCCGTGACCGTGAACGGAACCCTGTGGATGGGCAATGGGGTTCTGGCCGCGGAGAGCGCTGGATTCGCCTACGGTCCGGCCGCCACGCTCCGTTATTCGGGTTCCACGGCCCAGAAAAGCACGGATATGGAATTTCCGGCCGCAGGCGGTCCCAAAAATCTGGTCATCAACAATCCACGGGGCCTGACGCTGCATGCCTCCCGTGCCGTGGGTTCCCTCGAACTGTACGGCAAGGTGAAACTGGAGGCGGCCACCCTGACCGCCGATTCGGTTCTGAACGGCTCTTCTGCCGCGTTCGTCAACACGGGCACGGGAAGCCTCCGGCTGAGAAACGTGGGATCGGAAGAGAAGCATTATCCGGTCGGCACGCTGATCTACACGCCGGTGTGGATCACGAACGCGGGCGCGCCGGATACGATCAGCGTGAACGCGGCCACGGACAATGCGGCCGCGCCCCATGGCGGAAGGGTGAAGATCCGGTGGACGATCCATGAGGACGCGGCCGGCGGGGGGGATTACACCCTGCGGCTCGGTTGGATGTCCTCTCAGGAGGACGCGTCGTTCAGGGCCGACCGGTCGGGCAACGCGCGTATGTACGACATGAACACCGTGACCGAGGCCGGGAGCGGCCCGTACGACATGCAGTTTTCGGAGAATCCCTACTGGATTTCGAGGTCCGGCATCGGCGACCTGTCCGGTGCCTTTGCGGTCGGCGCGTTCAAGGAAGCCGTGGCCGTGGACGAAAGGCCGGTATCCGCGCCTTCCGGATTCGGACTCAGCCAGAATTATCCCAATCCCTTCAATCCGCAGACAACCATTTCCTACAGCATCGAGGCAAAGGGCCGGGTGAGGATGACGGTTCACAACGCGGTCGGACAGGAAGTGGACCGGCTGGTGAATGCGGACCTTGCGGCCGGGCCGCACCAGGCGGTCTGGAACGCGAAGGACAGGCCGTCCGGCGTGTATTTCGTCAGGCTGGAGGCCGGGGGGAGCGTCCGGATCCGCAAAATGGTGCTGCTCAAATAATGAAATGGAACACGGATTGAACGGATCATATAAACATGGAACGCGGACCTTCGGCGCGGACGCTGAAAAGCGCGCGGATGGCCGCGGATGAAGATGGGAAATAG
>JAFGAX010000003.1 GCA_016933415.1 bacterium | reverse complement strand
GCTGGTGGTCACCGTTGTCCCGGCAGACGCGGGGACCGTGACCGTGGAGCCGGAGGGCGCGGCATACCCGGACAGCACCGTGACCTTTATTGCAACACCCGCGGCCGGATACGTCTTCGCCGGATGGGAAGGCGATCTCTCGGGAACGGAGAATCCCGCATCCCTTCTGATGGACGGGCCGAAAGCTGTGACCGCCAGGTTCACAACGATCAGCGTCATCACCGTCGAATCCGATCCTTCCCGGCTTCCCTGCATCGTGGACGGAGCGGACTATACGACACCTGTTGTTTTCGATTGGTCCGAAGGATCCATCCACTCCCTGTCCGTCGATTCCCTGATCCTGAGAAACGAAGGCTTCCGCCTGAGTTTCACCGGATGGAACGGGCACACCGGACGCGTCCGGACGATTACCGTGGGCCCCTCGGACGAAATGTGGACCGCACGTTTCGAACAGCAGTTCCGTCTGACCGTCGCGGTCGAGCCGCCGCAGGCAGGGACCGTATCGGGCGTTCCCGCGGATCCATGGTCGAGTTCAGGCGCATCCGTCCAGCTTCGCGCCCTCCCTGGCCCGGGCTCCGCTTTTCTCGGATGGGCAGGGGACGCATCCGGAAACACGAATCCCCTTGACTTCCTGATGAATGGGGCGAAAACGATCACCGCCCGCTTCGGCAACAAGCCGCCGATCGTGACCGCTCCGGACACTTCCTTCGCCGAGGACGGAACCCTGATTCTGGCGGATCCGCGGATCCGGACCTGGGTTTCGGACGAAAACGATTCTCCTGAATCGATTGTTTTCCGCTTCTTCCCGGGACCGGCTCTGGTCGTGGACACCGTGGCCGTCGGCCTGCGCATCCGGACCACTGTCCCGGACTGGAACGGAAACGAAATCCTGATCGTATCCGCGACGGATCCGTCCGGCGGCGAGGGCAGGGACACGCTGACCGTCACCGTGACCCCGGTTCCGGATCCGCCTTCCGCTTTCGCTCTGCTTTCCCCTCCGACAGACCTTGTGCTTGCGGAAAAGCCGGACACGTTGCGGTTTGAATGGGAACCCGCGTCCGACCCGGACGGGGACCCGATCGTTTACACGTTCACCCTGGACACTTCGGCCGCATTCTCAGGCTCTCAGCAACTGGTTTGCCCGGGACTGACGGAACCCGGCATTGTCATGCCCTGGACTATGACAGGATGGGGCAAGGGGACGTATCACTGGACCGTCAGCGCTTCGGACGGCACCGGCCTGGAGACCGCGTGCGCGAACAACTTCTCCTTCAGCCTGGATTACATCGAAGCGCCCGCGTCTTTCGTGCTCATGCAGAATTTCCCGAATCCCTTCAATGCCGGGACGAAGGTGGAATTCGGGCTTCCCACGGCGGGCCGCGCCAAAGTGCAGGTGTTCGACATACGCGGCCGGCTGGTGCGGACTCTGGCGGACGGCTCATTCACGGAAGGATTCGTGTCCGTGCACTGGGACGGGTCGGACGACGACGGCAGGCGGCTGGCTTCCGGTCTGTACGTCATCCGCATGACAGCCGGCCGTTTCCATGCCACACGAAAAGCGGTGCTCCTGCCGTGAAACACGAACTACTCTGGAGGCCGATCGGGATCGCGGCGTGCGCCTGCCTCACTGTCGGAACCGGACTGTCCGCGTCCGCGGGACGGACGGCCGATCCCGCACCCGCGCCAAATCCGGAAATCACGGAGTACCGCGGGCTCTGCGACGCGTCCGCTGCCGCCTGGACAAACGATTCGCTTTTCATCGCGGCCAATGACGAGGACAACACGCTCCTCGTTTTTCGCCTCGGAGAACAGGATCCCATCCGCTCCATTCCGCTGGACGACTTCCTCAGGCCGGACGCAAAAACGAAAAACAAGGAAGCGGACATCGAGGCCGCTGCAGCGGTGGACGATCTCGTGTTCTGGATCACGTCGCACGGCAGGGACAAGGACGGAGACTGGCGGCTGAACCGCCACCGGTTTTTCGCGCTCCGGATCGATCCCTCACACCCGGACAGGACCGCGCCGACCGGCTCGGCTTATGACCGGCTCGTCTTCGACCTTCTCGAGGATCCCGGCTTGTCCGGACTCGGACTGCAGGAAGCCGCGTCTCCGGCTGTTCCGCGAAAAAAGAGCCTGGCGCCGAAGAAAAAGGGATTGAACATCGAAGGCCTGTGCCGCATCCCCGGAACCCGTTCCCTGTGGATCGGGTTCCGCAATCCGGCCCCGGCCGGAAAGGCGCTTCTCGTCCCCTTTCTCAATCCGGAAGAAGTCGTGTTGAAGGGAAGCGCGTGCCGTTTCGGCAAACCGGTTCTGCTCGATCTCGGCGGCCTTTCCATACGCGACATGACCACAGTCGAGAGAACCGGAGCCATATGGATCATCGCGGGCTGTACGGACGGATCCCCTGATTTCAGGCTTTTCACCTGGAGCGGCAGACCGGGCGACGCGCCGGCCCGGGCCGTGACCGGACTGGAATGGATGGCAACGGAATCCTTCACCCCCGAGGCGATGCTCGCCGGGCCGGGCGGAAGAGGCGCGCTCCTGCTCAGCGACGACGGTGAACGGCTGATGACCGATCCGGAGGGATTTGACTGCCCGTGCAAAAAACTGAAGAGGATCACGGACCGCAGATTCAGGGCCGCCTGGCTGTCCTCATTCGGGACACAATCAGGAAAAATGCCATGAACCATCCGAAGCTTTCAATCACGGCCGCGGGCCTTGAAGCGCTCGGGGGATAAACAGAGGCGCCGGGAACGGATCACGTGTTGCGCTGATCCACCCGGGAAAAGGAAAGCCGGAGGACGCGTCCTCCGGCTCTTTTATTGCCGCTTGCGCATGGCCGGAATGCCCTGCGCTGAACCGGTTGTCAAAACCGACGCCCGGTTACAGGATCAGCCGTCCCTGTACGGTGACGAAAGTACCCTCGATTCCCGTGAAATTGGGATAGTAATGCCCGAGAACTCCGATTTCGAACCACATGGAATCCGTCAGCTCGAATATGGCGCTCATGCCCGCGATGTAGCCCAGCGCCACCATGGGATTCTGTGCGATAAACTGATCACCGACTTTCGCGTATTCCTGCCGGTCCGAAATGATCGGATAGCCGATTCCGTATCCCAGGTCCACGGTGAAATTCTTGTCCAGATACTTGCGGCCGAGCACGAGGATGTTCCAGAAATACCAGTCCGGGCTGTCATAGCTGTAGAAAAACCGGGTGTTGACGTCGAAATTGCTCCTGAACTTGATGCCCAGACTGCCGCCGCATCCGAAGCTCGGATCCAGGTATTTCTGCAGTTTTCCGACAGGGATCATGATTCCGGCCGTGGGGCCGAGGTACACGCTGCGGCCGCGGTACGGGGAATAATCGGGGAATCTGGACGCGGCAGGCCTGTCGATCGGCATGTCGCTCACCCGCGGCAGGTTCTGCGCCGTGAGCCGCACCTTCATGACGAAATCGCCGGGCTTGAAATTGACGAGAGGCGCGCCCTCCACGATCTCGATCCGCGCCAGGTTGTTTCGGACTTCGGTGATCTTGGCGCGGCTGATCTCCTTCCAGGAGTTGTTCCGCAGGCGCATGATGCGCACGGTATCGCCCACGCGCAGGCCGGCGTAACGTCCGCCGCTGATGACGGCAACGGAACCGTTGCTTTCAATGACATGTATGTCCTGGCCCGCCGCTTCTCCGAGAAGAAAGAAAATCAGCGACAGGCACAGCAGCGGGAAAGCCGTCCTACCCCTAAGACCTGTTCCCATCAAGCACTCCCTTAAAATTGCCGGTTAAAAATATTACAGAATGCAATGCTTTTTTACCGCAAGTGAACGATTTCCGGTCTTTTTAAAAGAACTATTACACAATTTCTAATCTATGCAAATGTTATACCAGATGATAATTTGACGGTTTTTGATTTAATTTCTTTATTATCATCATTTTGTCTTGTTTGGTAAGTGCTTTTTATTATACTGGAACTGTTCCCGCCGGATTTCCCGGATCACTACGGTTTCCGCGATCCGGTCATGCACCGTCTGGCGGTTGGGATGCAGAAAATACTGAATGAATCCGAATCCGCCTTCCATGGAGGAAAAAAAATAACCCATGGCTCGTTCCACGCACTGCCAGAGAGTCAGCCTGTCACGTGAAAGGGATACAATGCGAAGACCCAGCGTTCTTTTTCCTGGTGTTCGTCCGTTCCAAAGCCAGGGTAAAAGACCGAAATACAGGAGAATGAGAGCAATCCCGAAGGGGTCCTCGAAAAGCGGGAGATGGATTCCGTCCGACCCTTCCCTGGCGGCCGCAAAGGGGCCGGATCCAAAAAATGCCCGGGCCAGGCTCAATCCGATGAGCAGCGCGATGATGATAAAAATGTCCAGGAACCACGCGGCGGCCCTGGCCCTGAAGGAAGCGAGCGGCATTCCGGTCAAACCCCGAAGCCGGGCCGGCCCATGAGGCGTGAACGTCCTCGATCCGAAGTCTATTTTCATGGAAGGCTCCTTGTCGGTTTACCTTTCAATTAATCAAACCCGTGCCGAAAATCAAGCACTTTCGGAGGATCCAACCGCCGGACCGGCAACCCTTCGCCATCCGGTTCGTATCGTAGTATGATATCCAAACGAAACGGATCCGCCGGATCCGGCGCGAGGCACACTGCGGCTGAGAGGCAGCGCTTTATGGGTTGCAATGGAAACGGATCATCCGTATATTTCACCGGCCTGTCGGCCGGCGCATCGCGTTCCGGTCAACAGCCCCCGACAACCGCCGGCCGGGGAGTCACGGGATCGAAAGGACCTTGCACATGAGTGAACCGATCGGTAAAACCATACTGTCGGATCTGCGTCAGAGCGACCTTCTGCACACCCTGCAGCGGGACTTGAAGGACATATACGATTTCTACCTGGACCGGGAAACGCGCGAACGGCTTTCGGCCATGGGACGGGTCAAGCGCTGGTTCCACATGGCCTGGTGGCTCGTGAAAAGCATGTTCTACAAGCTCACATCCGTCCGCCGTCTCATGGTGGTGATCGCCGTGGTGATCGCCTTTTCCTCCGGCCAGATCGCGTACAACGGCGAGCATTTCTCCTGGCACAGCGACTTCAAGGGAATCGGCTTTCTGATTCTGCTCGTGGTGCTGATGCTCGAGCTGAAGGACAAACTGCTGGCCCACGACGAACTGCTGGTGGGACGCAAGGTCCAGGCCGCGCTCATGCCCCTCGACAATCCCGTGTTCCGGAACTGGGACATCTGGCTCTACACGCGTTCGGCCAACGAGGTCAGCGGGGATCTCGTGGACTATCTGCGGCTTTCGGAGGACCGGCTGGGCGTGGCGCTCGGAGATGTGGCCGGCAAGGGCCTGGGCGCGGCCCTGTGCATGGCCCGGGTGCAGGCCACCCTGCACGCCATTGCGGCCGATTTCCGCTCTTTGGCCCGGCTCATGACCCGGATGAACCGCATCATCCTGCGCGACGGACTGCCCACCCGGTTTTCGACCCTGGTATACGCGGAAATACGCATCAAATCCGACAAGGTCCGGCTGGTCAACGCGGGGCATTATCCGCCCATCCTGCTCCGTTCCGGAGCCGCGTCGGTGATGAAGCAGGGCGCGCCCGCGCTGGGCATCACGGCCAGGGCCGCCTACAAGGAGCAGACCGTCCGCCTGCGCAAGGGCGAAACCCTGCTGATCTATTCGGACGGCATCACGGACGCGCGCAACGAACAAGGCTCGCATTTCGACGAAAAACGCCTGATGGACCTGATGCCGTCGCTGAAGGGCCTCACGGCCGCGGATATGGGCAGGGCCCTGCTGGCCGCCGTGGACCGCTTTGTGGGCGAGGCAAGGCCGAACGACGATCTCTCTCTGGTCATTCTGCAGCGAAAGGGGTGAAGACATGGAAATGAGGGAATTCGGCCGTACCGGCTGGTCCGTGTCGGCCGTCGGATTCGGCGCCTGGGCGGTCGGCGGCTCCTGGGGCCGGACGGATGATTCGGAATCCATGGCGGCCCTGCACCGGTCGCTCGATCTCGGCGTCAATTTCTTCGACACGGCCGACGTGTACGGAGACGGCCACAGCGAACGCCTGCTCGCGCGCCTGAAACGCGAACGCCGGGAGCCCTTTTTCACCGCCACCAAGGCGGGCCGCCGTCTCGACCCCCACACGGCCGAGGGGTATCACCGGGCGAATCTCACCGCTTTCATCGAACGCAGCCTGAAGAACCTGGAAGCCGATTCCCTCGACCTGCTGCAGCTCCATTGCCCGCCGTCGGCCGTGTACAACCGGCCGGAGGTCTTCGGCATTCTGGACGATCTGACGGCTGCCGGTAAAATCCGTCATTACGGCGTGAGCGTTGAAACCGTGGAAGAGGCGATCCAGTCGCTGGCGCATCCGAACGTGATGTCCGTTCAGATCATCTTCAACATCTTCCGGACCAAGCCCGCCGAAATCTTCTTCGCGGAGGCAAAACGCCGCCGCGTCGCCGTTCTGGCCCGCGTGCCGCTGGCCTCCGGTCTTCTCACCGGAAAAATGACCGCGTCCACCGCTTTCGCGCCGGACGACCACCGGGCTTTCAACCGGAAAGGCGAGGCCTTCGACCGGGGCGAGACATTCTCCGGAATCGACTACGAAACCGGGCTGGCGGCCGTGGAGGAGTTGAAGAAACTGCTTCCGGCCGGCGTGTCACTGGCCCGTTTCGCGCTCAGATGGATCCTGATGTTCGACGCGGTGTCGTGCGTCATTCCCGGCGGCCGCCGGCCGTCCCAGGCGGAGGAAAACGCGTCCGCCGCGGACCTTCCGCCCCTGACCGAAGCGCAGATGCGGGGTTGCCGGGAGATCTATGACCGTCTCATCCGGCCGCAGGTGCACCATTTGTGGTAGAGAGATGGGAGCCCCCCTCTGAAAACAAATAAAATCGCCCGGAAAGGTCCGCTTCCGGGCGATTTTATTTTTCGACGTGCCGTGGGGCGAGAGCTGCTCAGCTCTGCGCCGCGTACTTCTTTCTCCGCTCCTCCAGCTCGTCCGCGATCTGCAGCGTCTTTTTCTTGGTCAGCGGATAGATGATCATCAGGATCGCGCATGTGGCGAACAGAATCGCGATGTACACGCTGGAGAACATCCGGAATCCCTCAAGCACCCGCCCCGCGGGCGCGACGGCGGTGTCGTACCCGTACCAGGCCGCCATCAGCCAGAGGAAGAACGCGGAACCGAGGCTCAGCCCCGCCTTCAGCGAAAATCCAATCGTCGCGAACACGATACCCGTGGCGCGCCGGCCCGTCTTCCACTCCCCGAAATCGGCCGCATCCGCGAAGATCGCCCAGATCAGCGGAATCGTGGGAGCGTAGCAGATCGAGGTAATCGCGCTCATGGCGATCATGGCGCCCGCGTCCGTGGGCTTGAGCAGGTAGAACGACAGGGAGGTGAGCGCCGTCAGGCTGAACCCGGCGGTCGCAACGGCCTTCTTGCCGAAACGCTTGGTCAGAACCGATGCGAACAGAATGATGATGAGGATAGTGGTGGCTGTTCCCACAACATTGAACATGCTGTTGAAAACGTCCGCGACGTTGGAGTTCGCCAGATTCAGCCGGTCTCCGTGCACGATATAGCCCAGCGTCTCGAGAATGCCGCCCGGCGCGGTCTCGCCCGGAGCCAGTGCCGGGGCCGTCAGGCCGATCTTGTGCAGCCAATCGTACATCGCGGTCTTATCCGCGTAATAATGGAAGTAATTGTACCAGGCGCCGCCGCGCATCGCGAGTATGGCGAAATGCACGAGCGTGAAGAAGAACATGATGACCCAGGGCTTGTTCCTGGCCAGATCGGCGAAATCCTGCTTCGGGGAGGTCTTCTGCTTCGGAGGCGGCTGAATGCGCTCCTTGGTGGAGAAGAACGTGATCAGGAACAGCACGAGGCATACTCCGGCCCAGAGGGCCATGGTCATGGTCCACCCGTGCTGACGGTTCATTGCCGGGCCCGCAAACTTGGCCACCAGGGTCAGCGTGAATCCGCCCACGATAAACTGGGCGATGTTCGCGGACACAAACCGGAAGGAGTTGAGCTTGGTCCGTTCCACGACGTCGCCGGTCATGACCCCGCCCAGCGCCGAGTACGGCATGTTGTTGGCCGAGTACAGCATCATCAGCAGGATATTCGTGGCGAACGCATAAACGATTTTCGCGGTGCCGCCGAACCCGGGCGTCGTGTAGGCCAGTACCATGGCCACGGCCCACGGGATTGCGGTCCAGAGCACCCAGGGGCGGAACCGGCCCCAGCGCGTGTTGGTGCGGTCGGCGAGCAGGCCCATGATCGGGTCGAAACAGGCGTCCCAGAGCCGGGCGACCAGCAGGATGGTGGCGGCGAGACCCGCCGTCAGGCCGAACACATCGGTGTAAAAGTTCGCCTGGAACAGAATCATCGTCTGGAAGACGAAATTCGCGGCCGCGTCTCCGCCGCTGTATCCCAGCTTCTCGAAAAACGGCAGCTTCTGGCTTTTTTCGCTCATCGATGGCTTCCTTTACGGGTAAGGTGATGGGATGAAGTTCGATCGGTTCATGCGGAAGCGGACCACGCCGCCGCTCCGGAACCGCGTGACCGAATAAGGACCCCGCAGAAAGGGGCGGCGTATCACAGGAAATTTGGATGATGGACGCCGCCCCGCTGCGCGGGACCAAGCTATTATATGCCTTCTGGTTGAAGGCAAGCGGCGGGCCTTCAATACCTGAAATCTGCTGCTTGGTCCCGCGAAGTCATCAATAGCCAGCATCTGTTGCTTGATCCCGCATCGCGGAACCGGGGAATCCGACTCGTCGGAGCGGTCAGAAGCCCAATCTTCGATCATCCAGAAAAACTGGAACCAGAATGAACAGGCTTCTGGCCGCCCGATTAACGCCTCTTCCGGACGGAAATCCGCGATTTTCAGGATCGTTCCTGAAAACCTCGGAAGATTATCCTACCGCTTTTTCCCCTTGTGCGTCCGCAGGGATGGAACCAGAAACAACATCCCCGCCGTGAGCATGATCAATCCCCACCAGAGGCTTGGATTGAGGTGCGCGAGCACAGTGGCCTGCTGGGGGCGGAACACAAAGTATACGCCCGTCGCCGTGATGATGACGCCGAAGACGGTCAGCATCAGCCCGACGAAAAACCAGATGGACAGCATGCGGTGTTCGGACACGGCGGGCCCCCTTCTACCAGAAGATGAGATTCAGGATCACGAACACGGCGAGCGCCGCCAGCGCCATGGCTCCCGGTCTCTGATAGAAACGGAGCTTTTCGTCCCGCGGAACAGGCGTCAGCCCCTTGACCAGACCGGCCAGCTGGGCTTTCGGCCTGGGTTTGGTGAAGGCGCTTATCAGAATGGTGACCGTAAAGCAGATCAGCCATGCCCACCAGGCCCGCCAGAAATTGGCCGCCATCGGGCTGGCGTTTTCCGACAGGGTGATCAGGTTTGCTGAAATCCAGCCGAACTTGACCGCGAGAAACAGGGAAAAGGACGAAACCATGCCCGCGATCAGGCCCCAGAAAGCGCCGGCGGATGTGATGCGCGCGAAGAACATTCCGAGCAGCATGGTGGCGAACAGCGGGGCGTTCACCCATGAGAAGATCGCCTGCATGTAATCCATGATGCTCGGGAACGACTTGGCCCAGTACGCAGTGACCACGCTGAGCAGAATGCCGGCGACTGTGGCCGCCCGGCCCATGCGGACATAATGGGCGTCCGATGCCTTTTTCCGGATCACGGCCCTGTAAATGTCATACGTCCAGACCGTGTTGAACGCGCTGATGTTGCCCGCCTGACCGGCCATGAACCCCGCCAGCAGGGCCGTCACGCCCAGTCCCATGAGGCCGGTCGGATAATACCGCTGGATCAGCATGGGCAATGCGGAATCATAGCGCACGCTGCCGTCCTCGACGAGCAGCGAAAACCCCGTGCCCGGATCGCGCGCCAGCACCCACGCGACAAGGCCTGCGATGACCACGATGAACGGAAGGGCCATTTTAAAGAAGGAGGCGATAATGGGCGTCATGCGCGCGGACCGGAGATCCCTGGAGGAAAACGCGCGCTGGACAACCAGGAAATCCGTGGTCCAGTATCCGAACGAGAGCACGAATCCGAGGCCGAGGGCCACGCCGAGCCAGGTCACCTGCATCCCGTTGTTCGCCGGATCGGTTGAGGTGGACCAGAGGGCGCCCATGGAGTCCGGCAGGCGGTTGAAAACCTCCTGCCATCCGCCGATTTCGATGATGCCCAGCACGGACACCAGGAACAGCCCGAACCAGATCAGGAAAAACTGGACAATTTCGGTGAAAATGGCGGAAAGCAGGCCGCCGAGCGTCACATAGACCGCCACGGTTCCCGCAGAGATCCACATGCAGGCGTCCCAGTTCCATCCGAGAAAGGTGCGCAGGACCAGAGCCATGGCATACAGGTTGATGCCGGACACAAGGAGGGTCATCACCCCGAATGCGATGGCGTTCAACACGCGCGTTTTTTCATCGAAACGGAGCTTGAGGTAACCGGGGACGGAGTGGATCTTGCTGGAATAATAGAAGGGCATCATGTAGACCGCGAGGAACAGCATGGCGGGAATCGCGCCGATCCAGTAGAAGTGGGCCACGAACATGCCGTATTCATAGGTGTTGCCGGTCATGCCCAGCAGTTCAAGCGCCCCCATGTTGGCTGAGAGAAACGCGAGCCCGGCCACCCAGGCGCTGTTCCGGCGGCCGGCGATGAAGAAATCCTCGCCCGTCCTGGTGAAACGCCTGAGGTAGAATCCGATGCCCAGGACGAACGCGAAATAAATGCCGATGACCAGCCAGTCCACCCAGGTGATGTGAAGGGTCATGAATGTCTCCTCAAGCCGCGGCGCCCCTGGCCGGGTTCCCCGGCCGATCCGGAGGCGGGATTCAGAAAACGGAAACCGGGGTCAAAACGCCCCGGTTTCCGCCGCGGAAAATCATCATGGAAAACGAGCAAGGCGCGGGTCGGACGCGCTATTTCAGCTGGATGGATCCGACCATTTTTTCAAAAGCAGGGAGAAAGTCGTCCTTCATCTTCTGATAGTAGTTGAAGATGATCCGGACCATTTTATCCTCTTTCACGATAAAATAGGCACGGCTCTGAACGCCGGCCTGGGGCGAGTAATTCAGGTAGATCGACTTGGCCCCCGCAACCGTGGCCTCGCCCTGTGAGGTGGCCTTGAAGAACTTGCTGTTCTGCTCCACCACTTTCTCGAGGGTCTGGTTCTGAGCCGGCAGGATGTCGATGCGGAGCGTGCAGTCCGCGCGATCGCCCTTGACATCCAGGGAATACACGATGGGGGCTTTCAGCTGTGCCGTGGCCGCGCCGAAATTGTCCGGCAGTGATATTTTGCAGGTCGCGTCTTCGTACGTCTTATAAACGGAGGAAGGCTTCTGCAGATCCTCCGGCTTCAAGTCCTTTTTGGAGACGGGAAAACGAAATGTCGCCAGCGCCGTGTCGAGCACCGCGCGCGAGGAGGCAAAAGCCTTGTTGAACGCCTCGTACTTGATCGTGACGAGGAAGGAGTCCCTCACGGCCTGCACCTGAACGGCCTCCAGCTTGTTCTTGGCATCCACGAATCCGCTGTAGTGAACGGCCGTTCCCGGCACGCCGCGAACCGGGCTGGCCGTCACTTCGCTGATGACGAAACCGGAGGCGGACAGTGTGTTTTTCAGCTCGTTCACGGCCTGATCGAGCGTCTTGAGCGTGTCCATGCGGTCATACCAGACGACCAGGCGCGCGCCGTCCTTGCCCCTGACCGTATAGTCATAGAAGCGCTCGATGACTTCCTGGGAGGAATAGACCATGTACCGGCTTCCGCCCTCCGATGTCATGATCCAGTTCTGCGGATACTGAAAACCGGGAAGCTGGATAAGGCCGGTGTTTTCCGCCCATCCGGCGATCTGGGGCTTCGATTCCTTCCGGGCGCATCCGGTCCAGAGGGCCGCACCGAGGCAAACGAGAAGCAACACGCGTTTCATAAATTCTCCTCCTCCTTGCATGGAATCAGACTGTGCCGATAGACCGGACCCCGGTTTCATGCCGCGGGTCCGGCGGAACTTCACGGGTCCGGTAACTCAAAAACCCAGATCCAGCCGGTCCAGGCCCCTCTGGGCGTCGATCCCCTCTTTCCGCTTTGGGACGGCGCGAACGATGCGTTCGTATTCCCGCCGCGCCTCGTCCCGCCGGCTCATCGCGTGCAGGGTCTGCGCGTGCCACAGGGCCAGTTCCCAGTCGTTCGGCCGGAACGGCATGGCGCTCTCGATGGCCATGAGCGCGGCCGGGTAATTCTTTTCATAGAGTCCCACAAACGCGAGATAGCGGTAGGAATCGCCGAGTTCGTTCCGGTACCGTGTTGTCTGCGTGTCGGCCAGGGCGATGACGGTCTCGTATTCCCGTTTCGCCGCCTGCACCGAGTCCATCCGCTGAAGCGCATACGCGAGGTAATAGTGCCCGCCGACGTAATTCGGGGCCTGCTTCAGCCCGCGGATCAGCGCGCGGCGCGCGTTGTCCCAGTTGTTCATCTGCTCCTCGCACAGCGCGTAATTCACGTATGCCGCTGTGGATGTGGAGTCCTGCCGGATCTTGGTCGCGAACATCGCCGAGGCCCGGTTCCAGTCCTTCACCCGCATGTAGGCCGATCCGAGATCCATGGGAACGTCGGTCTGGGTGGTGTCCATCTCCCACGAACGCTTCAGGTGCCGGATGGCCGTCGTGTCGTTCCTGAGCTCGAAATGGGCTTTGCCGAGGTACTTGGTGTCCTCGGCGTCAAGGGGCTGAATCTTCGCGAGACGACCGAACAGTTCGATGGCGTTCAGGTGCTTTTCCGGGGAGCGGGTGGCCTTGCCCATCTGGTTGCTCGATTTGGCCGCCAGCTTGAGCGCCTGAACGTTGCCGGCGTCCCGAGCCAGGATGCTGTCCGCCACGTCGAGCCCGACCGACCATGCCTTCGCCTGATCCACGGCCTCGTTGAACTGCGCCCAGGTTTCCAGGTCCTCGGGATGCACCGTGACGTAGTTGGCCAGGATGTTGGCCGCATTGCCGTACTGTCTGGCGAGGATGTACAGCGTGCCGAGTTCGAGCGAGGGTGTCACCTTGTCCTCGCTGCAGTTGATGGCGGCGATATAGGACCTGGCCGCGTCGTTGTAGCGCTGTTCCTGGCGGTACAGCCGGGCCAGTGTCAGCTTCAGATCGCAGCGCGAGGAATCGAGGGCGGCCGCCTCCTCGTACTGGAGAATCGCGACCGCGCAGGCCTGCAGGCGGCGGTAGGATTCACCCAGGCCGATATAGGCCTCCAGCGCCTTCGGATCGGATTCCTTGGCCTGCGCGTAGGCGACGATCGCCTGCTCCACGGAATCGGCCGCGGAATGCACGTTGCCGAGCTGGATGAGCATTCCCGCGTGGTTTTTCTTGGACTTCAACCCCTTGCGGATCAGCGTGTAGGCTTCCTTGATCTTCTTCTGTGCGACAAGAGCCCGGTTGACGGCCAGAATGGCCTCGATATTCTTGTCATTGAAGCCGAGCAGAATCCGGCCCCTGGCCTCGGCGGAGTCCGCCTGACCGACCGCAAGATAGGATTGGCTCAGCAGCAGCAGGGCGTCCTTGTAGTGGATGTCGGTGGCCGGTGTGCTGCGCAGGCCGTCGATGACCGCCTGGTAGTCCCCCTGCCGGAAGCATTCCTTCGCTTTCTGGATCTTGTCCTGCCCGGAAGCGGGCTGGGATGCCGCGAGGACGACGATGGAAAGCGCCAAGAGGAATCGTTTCATGGACTCCGTCTCCTATTCGGGTGAACCGCTTGTGAGTTGAACCAGCCGGACGGGCGTCGTGGCGGGGACCAGCCCCCGGTTCAGAAAAAGCTGCTGGCCCTGTGTGGATGCCACGAACCCGCTGAACCCGAGGGCCAGGCGGGATTTTGCGCCGCAAACATACATGACGACCGGATAGTGAAAGGGGTATTTGCCGATGTAGACGTTCGCCTGATGGAGCCTCAGAATCACCGGCCCGCCTGAGGAATCGGAGCCGATCATGTCCAGTGCGCGTATCTTCTGCTTCTCCACCCGGAAGGCCGAGGTGTCCTTCAGGCAGGCGAGCGAAACGAAACCCAGGCCGCCCAGTCGGCCCGACACGGTCCGGATGACCTCGTTCTGATCCGCGGTCCTGACCACGGGCACGAATCCTTCCGGAATGAGGGAGAACCGCTTGCGGAGGAGCTCGTAGGCGCCGGAGTTGATACCCGTTGAGACGGTCTGGATTCGGCCGCTCAGGCCGGCCTCGGGAATCCGCGACCAGTCGGTGATCCGGCCCTCCAGAACGGCCCGAAGGCCGTCGGGCGTGATGCGCTCGAGATCGTTGAACAGGTTCACGACGACCGCGATCGCGTCCTTTGCGATGACCACCGAATCGATTCTGAACTTGGACTGCGCCGCGACCGATTCCTCCTCCGCATTGAAGGGCCGGTCGAGCACCGCGCAGGGCAAACTGTCGTTCAGCAGCGTGACGGCGGCCTGCCGTGTCTGCATGGGAAGGATGGTGATGTGGGCCTTGGTGTACAGCCGCATGAACAGTTCGGCCTGGGCCTGCATCAGGGGAGCGTGCGATTCGGACACGGCGATCGATAGCGTGCCGGATTCGATCGTATCCTCGGCGGTCTTCGATTTCTGGCAGGCGGACAGCCCGACGGCCAGAAGAAGGATGACAAACGGACGTGTCCTGTCGTCCCGCCGCCTCCGCGGCTTGAGCCTCAGGACGGCCAGACGGTATCCCGCGTAGAGCAGCAACACCACGCCGAATACGGTGCGCACCGCCGGACCTTGCGGCATCCGGACGACGCCGGCCAGCACGGCGATGCCCAGCAGAAGCATCATCGCCGCTGCGGTGTACCCGATGATCCGCGTCACATTCAGTCTGGTCATGGCTTGAATCCTTTCGGATCGCGGCGCCCGCAGGGCCGGACGCCTGTTCCCGGAATCCGGGAAAGCCGGCGGACCGGGCGAACCCCCCATCCGGCCGGAGGTCCGACCCGCCGAAACATTCGTCCCGCGTTCCGATCTTCGAGCCGGAACGCGGGACGTGCGCATATGTCGAAGGTTATTTAAGCGTGAAATTGAAGGGAACCGCGAGCCACACGGCCACCGGCCCGTTCTTCATCATGGCCGGCGTGAAGAGCCATTTGCCCGCCGCGTCGATCACCGCCTGGTTGAAGATTTCGGAGTCGCTCTTCATGATCACGACTTCCTTGACCTTCCCCTCCTTGGTGATCCACAGCTTGGCGTACACCGAGCCCTCGAGCCCCGCCTTCTGGGCGATTTCGGGGTATGTCGGCTCGACGCGCTTGATGCAGACCGGCTCCTTCTCGAAGGGGACGAAAGCCGGCGGCGGCTCGTCCACCTCGATGTCCTGCTCGATCACGGCGCTGCCGCCCACGTCGGTGGTGACGGGGCTCTGCATGGAGCTCAGGTCCTGCTGGGACGCGAATGAGGCTTCGGGGCTGACTTCCGCGTCCGGCACGGGCACCGGGATGCCGATGCTCGGCTTGGCCGTGGGGCCGGCCATGGAAACCGCCGGCGCCACCTCGGTGGCGGCGATCGACGGGGGCGGCCCCAGGTCGCTGTACTTGACGATTTTAACGATGGTTGTGGGCGGTTCTTCCTTGCCCAGAACCGTCGAACCCCAGTACAGGCCGACCAGCAGCAGGTGGGACACCGCCGCGATGATCAGCGCGCGGGTCAGGTACTTCTGGTGGACCTCCTTGAGTTCGATGGCTCCGTACTTCGGAAGGCCCGGCATGACGTATCCCGACATGGGTGGTCTCCTGTTCCTTTAGGCGCCCTTGGCCTTCTGCACCACACGTTCGTCCGCATCGTTGAAAGGCGCGAGGCTGAACCGGGTGATGCCGGCGATATTGATTTCATCCATGATATTGACCATCATCTCGTACTTGCCGTCGCGGTGAACCTTGAGCAGGCAGATGATGCCCGGCTCGGCCGCCAGGGTCTGAACAAGAAAACCCTGAAGCTCACCAAACGTCATTTTCGCGGGTGTATTCACGCCGATGTTGTAATAGATATCGCCGTCCGGGACGACGCGCAGGGTCAGCAGCTTCGTTTCGGCCACTTCCACCTTGGTGTCGTTCTCGGGCGGTACGTTGATCTCCATGGTCTGCGGTGTCGAGAACACGGTCGTGAGCATGAAGAACGTCAGCAGCAGCATGATCACGTCCACCATGGGCGTCATGTCGATGCGGACACTGATCCGCTTCTTGTTTTTATGCTTTTTGGCGCCTTTGCCGTGGGATTTCCCACCGCCGCCTAAATCTACGCCTGCCATGGTAGCTCTCCTTTACCCTCTTTCCATTTCGGTGACCAGGGCGAAGCGCGTGATTTTCACCTTCTGGAGGGTGTCCATCACGTCCTGGAATTTGCCGTACGGCGTGTTCTTGTCGCCCTTGACCACGGTCCGCAGTTTCGGGTTCTGCACGCGGGCGCGGATCAGAATGTCCGCCAGATTGTTCTGGTCCCGCATCTCAAGCCCTTCCTCGAGCTGACGGAAGCCGGCCTTCTCGGCGTCGTCGGCGGCCGCCCGGGTGAGCAGCATCCGGGTCCGGTCGTCGGTCTTGAGATAGATCTTCCCGTCCTTGTCGACCATCACGGTCATCACGTCGCCCTCCGGCAGTTTGAACTCGGAGTTGGACGTCGGAATGTCCAGATCGGCCGCTTCGGGCGGGCGGAACTGCGTGGTCATCATGAAGAAGGTCAAGAGGAGCATGATCACGTCCACCATGGGCGTCATGTCGATATGGACGCTGACTCGACCCTTTTTCCTGTGCATGATCGTTGCTCTCCGTTTTGGTTGTGATTACTTGCCCTGCTTCTCGGCCAGGGTCTGGACGATGGAGTAGCTCGCCTCGTCGATCATGTAGGTGAAGTTGTCGATACGGGTGGTGAAGTAGTTGTACGCCACGATGCCGAAAATGGCGCAGATCAGACCGCCGGCGGTGTTGATGAGGGCTTCGGAGATACCGAGCGCCAGGGCCATGGCGTCCGTCTTGCCGGCATGCGACAGGGCGGTGAAAGCGCGGATCATGCCGAGCACCGTTCCGGTCAGACCGACGAGCACCGAGATGGAGGCGATGGTCGAAATGCTGACGAGGTTCTTCTCGAGCAGCGGCACTTCGAGCATCATGGCTTCCTCGATGGCGTGCTGAATTTCAGACTGGGTTTCCTTGGGGTTCTTGTGGGCCCCCGAGGCCTTCAAAATGCGGTACTTCTCGAAACCGGCGCGCAGGATGTTGGCGCAGGAGCCGCGCTGGGCGTCGCAGGCCTTGATGGCATCGTCGATTTTCTCGGCCTTGGTGGCCTCGTGGACCTTCTTCAAAAATGCGACCAGGGATCCCTTGCCGTTGGCCTTCTTCAGGGTGAACAGGCGTTCGATGATGAAGGTGAACAGCATCAGGGAAAGCGCGATCAGCACCACCACCATGGGACCGCCCTTCTGGATGTATTCGGGCAGGAATCCGAAGATGATGCGCGCAACGACCAAAGCGACGATCATGACGATCGTGATGAACATACCCTGTCTCATTGCTCAGCTCCTTATAATAATTGGTTGAAATGGATACGCAGCCGTTTCTTCCGAAAAATCCGAAAACTACTGTCCGGCCTGAAAATTCCGGATGGCTTCTTCCCGCGTTTCCTCAATGTCGAAAATGGTGACGAGCTTGGTGATGACGAACGTGTTCTGGATGCCCTTGCCCATGTGGCAGAGCTTGATGCGGCCGCTGTCCTTGGCGTACATGGTGTACAGGCTGACCAGGGCGCCGATGCCCATGCTGTTGAGATAGGTAACACCACCGAGGTCGAGCACCAGCTTGCGGTTGCCCTGCTCGAAAAGATCCCCGACCGCGGCGCGGAGTTCCTCGGTTTCATTGCCGCCGAGAAAAGAGCCCTTGAGTTCGAGAACCGCGATATCCAGATTGTCCAGAGTCATGGCCTTGACAGCCAAGAAGAACCTCCTTCCGTGATAGTATCTTTCTACAGATAAGACAAAGAGGCCTAGTTTCAAAATTTTTCATTCAAATCGTATGCCATGACTGGAGAGAGACCCATATAATTATAATTATCAAATATTTATCTTGGATATAAATGTTTACTTGTCTGTAAATTACGTTGCATTATCCAACTAACGGGCTCCAAGGTGCGTCCATCAAAGAACTTATTTAAATGATTTTTATTGAAATATGTCGTGTCGTATTTTACACCGAAACATAAAGGAAATCTAAACAACCCATAAAATTCAATTAAAAAACGATTTATCAGCAGGATCCCGTTTCCTTAACACCACAGCCAATCAGGTCATGTTTCATAATATTCTGCAGGATTGGTCCCTGTCCGGTTCGACCGGACAGGGCATGCCTTTCCCGTCAGGGATGCTATCTGAGCGCGAAATGAAACGGCATCGACATCCACACAGCCACGGGGCCCGCATTCATCATGGCCGGCGTGAACACCCATTGTTTCGCGGCTTCGATCACGGCCTGGTCGAAAATCGGATTGTCGCTCTTGAGCAGAACCACCTGCCGGACTTTTCCGGTTTTATCGATCCACAATTTAACGTAAACCGAACCCTCCAGACCGGCGAGACGGGCGACTTCAGGGTAAGTCGGATTCACCCGCAGGATGCAGACTGGTTCCTTTTCGAAGGGAACAACGGAATTTGGAGGCCCATCGATGTTCAGATCCGGTTTGATCCGATGTATCACATCCGGACCATCCGGAATCGGCGGCGTGAGCAAACCTTCCATGCCCAGTTCGATCTGGGTCGGAACGGTTTTATCCGGATCCGCGGCCGCATCCGGCACTGGAACGGGCATTCCGTTCGTACGGCGGATGTCCGGCTTCGGAAGCATCCACTCCTTCACGGCCTCCCAGTCCACATTCACGGGCGGAGCAGGGGGAAGTTGGGCCGGATCGTACTCCATGGTTACGACGCGATCGGGCTCAGCCGCGTTCAGACGCTGCCACATTCTCCACGCGCCCAGGCCGGTCAGCTCCAGCATGCAGGCCGCCAGCAGAGCTCCAAGCATAAATCGTTGGTGGACTTCCAGAAGTTCGGCCGCCCCGTACCTGGGAAGGCCCGGCATGATGTTCACGTTCATGACCGCCTCCTTTCAGTTTGCCCATTGGATCCAGGTTCAATCGTCCGGATGAATGACCTTCAACAAACATGCCGGAGAGGGACGGCTCGCGTAATCGATTGTGAATGAAAGGATTGGGTTTGAACCAAAGAGGCTGGAGGGAATGCGGCCGGTTGAATTCTACAACGATAATATTCGCAAAACCCGGACGATTATTCGTTGTGATTTGATTTTCATGAAATAACAGGCGTTGCCGATTGCATCAGGGGACATCTGTTTTTTATGAAAAAGCGACAAATGGAAACCTCCCGGAGGCTCCGAGCCTCCGGGAGGTTGCTATTCCTGCATGCATAACCGGAACCTCCCGCGGATTGCTTGAAACCCGCGGGAGGCTGATTTGTCTATCCCGCGATGCATTGGAAAAGAAATTTCCCTCCAGCGATCCCGGCCGCCGCGCCCGATAAGACGCAGACCGCGTATGCCGTTTTGAATGCAGGACTCGTTTCCGCCGGCAGGGAACCGGAAGACCGGTTCGAAACGGCCGTGGGATTCCCGAGCCATCTCGCGCCGATCAGAGGCGCGATTCCCATGGGGAGGAAGAAAGCCGCGCACAGAATCCATGCCCATACGATCCGTACGCCGGACTGAGCCGGAGGCTTCAGGCCGAAAATCGCGAACTGAACGCCCAGGGAAACGAACAGTCCGGCCCAGAGCCAGGTCAGCAGGCTGAATCCGCCGGTTTTATGCGACAGCCATACTGAAAAAACCGCCATAAAAGCGGTCGACACCAAGGCGATCGGCACGATGCCGATCCATCCGGGCGCCGGATGCGCGATGGCGTACGGGCCTCCGCTCGCGACGAATCCGCCCATGGACATCACCACCCGTCCGGCCAGGTTGAGAAGCGTGATGCCGGCCGCGATCCATGCGGAGGCGACGGCAACGCAAACCAGCAGGAGAATGTGACTCCGGGTCCAGACTGTGTCGGTGTTCATAAAAATGTTCCAACATGGATGGGAAACGGACTGCCCGCCATACCCGTAGGGGCGACGCGCCGCGTCGCCCCTACGAAGATCGAAATCGTTGCGCCGATTTGAATGGTCTCGCTTTCAGATTCATCTCAATGAAATGCTTTAATCAACCATCTTTATTCCGCGATAATCCGCTTCATCCGCGCTGATCCGCGTTCTATTCTTTTTCTTTGTCGGGCGGCCTGCCGTCACAACCCGTACTTCTCCCGCTTGCGCCACAGCGTGGAACGGTCGATGCCGAGCAGGCGCGCCGCCTCCTCGTAATCCGAACACCGGGCCAGCACCTTGCGGATATGCGCCTTTTCCACGTCCTCGAGCGTCATGGCCGCGCTCCCGGTTTCCAGCGAGGAAGTCAGTTCCTCGGGCAGAAGATCCGGCCCCACGGCGCCGCCCCGGCTGAGCAGTACGGCCCGTTCCATGGCGTTTTCCAGCTCGCGCACGTTCCCCGGCCAGGCATAGGCGCGGAGCATGGCCATCGCCTCCGGCTCGACGCGGACCGTACGGCCCGCCGCGATTTTCTGCGTGAAATGCTCCACCAGCAGGGGGATGTCCTCGGGCCGCTCGCGGAGCGGAAGCGCCTTCAGCCGCACCGCGTTCAGGCGGTAGAACAGATCCTCCCGGAACTCCCCGTTCTCCAACGCGGCTTTCAGGTTCCGGTTCGTGGCCGCGATGATGCGCGCGTCGACACGCCGCGTGGCATTGTCGCCCACGCGCTCGAATTCCTTGCTCTGGATGACGCGCAGCAGCTTCACCTGAATGGCCGGCGACACCTCGGCGATCTCGTCGAGAAAGAGCGTGCCGCCGTCCGCGGCTTCGAACCGTCCCTGACGGTCCCGTGTCGCGCCCGTGAACGCGCCCTTGACGTGGCCGAACAGCTCGCTCTCGAGCAGTTCGGTGGGCAGGGCCGCGCAGTTGACCTTGACGAACGGTTTCCCGGTCCGAGTGCTTCGGTCGTGGATGAACTGGGCGATGAGCTCCTTGCCGGTGCCGCTCTCCCCCTCGATCAGCACCGTGATCGGGCTGTCCGCGACCTGTTCGGCCAGACTCAGGGTGTCGAGCATGGTTTTGTTCCGGGTGACGAACGACCCCGTGTCGGCCACGCGCGCCCGGAGGGAGCGGACTTCCCAGGACAGGTTGTGGTACTCGAGGGCCTTCAGGGAGAAGAGCTGGAGTTCCTGGAAATCGAAGGGTTTCTGGAGATAGTAATAGGCGCCCCGCTTGACCGCCTCGATGGCGGTGTCCAGCGAGCCGTGGGCGGTGATCATGGTCACGGTCGTGGGCGGAGAGTCGCGCCGGATGCGCTCGAGCAGCTGCATCCCGTCGATCGGCGCCATTTTCAGGTCCACGAAAGCCAGGTCGAATTTTTTCGTGGCGAACGCCGCCGCGGCCGCCTCGGGGTCGGCGTACAGCGACACCTCGAATCCGGCGGATTCGAGGCAGATGCCCATGGTCTTCAGAATGTGTTCCTCGTCGTCCACGACCGCGACGGTCGGCTTTTCGTTTTTCATGCGTCCGCCTCCCTTTCCGCCGCGAGCGGAACCGTGAAGAAAAACGTGCTGCCTTTTCCCTTTCCGCTGACAACCCAGATCCTTCCGCCGTGGGCTTCGACCGCCTCCTTCGCAATCGCCAGCCCCAGGCCGACGCTTCCGGGCGTGGATTCGGCCGGAGACTTGATCTGGACGAATTTGTCGAATATCGTATTCAACTCCGACTCCGGGATGCCCCGTCCCGTGTCCGTCACGGAAATCCGGATGGCGTTCCGCGCGCCGTCCCTTTCCGCAGCGACTGCGATGGCTCCGTCGGGCGGCGTGTGCCGCGCCGCATTGCCGACCAGGTTGGCGAAAACCCACGCCATCTGCGCGGGATCGATCCAGACCTCCGGCAGATCCTCCGGAAACTTCAAAGTCGTGCGGATGCGTTTCTCCCGGAGCACCAGATCGAGCGAACGGATCGTTTCCTCGGCCACGGTCCGGAGTTGAATCCTCTCCTTTTTCGGTTTGTGACGGCCGGACTCCAGACGGGAGAGATCGAGAAGGTCCTTCACGAGTTTGCTCAGACGGCTGGCGTCGGCCTTGGTCGAGGCGAGGAGATCCTTCTGCCTGTCATTGACCGCGCCCACGACCTCCTTCGCGAGAATGTCGATGCTCATGTGAATGGAGGTGAGAGGCGTGCGGAACTCGTGGGACACCGTGGCGATGAAATCGGATTTCATACGGTCCAGTTTCTGGTAGGCGGTGACGTCCTGAAAGAGCGTCACGAAGTAGCGGATCCGGCCCTTGTCCTCCGCCGCCGTTGTGCGGTGCGGCCGGAAATACCGCGTTTCTCCGGCCGTCTGAATGGGAATCCAGAAACCGGCCGCCTCCGCGTCACCGGACGGGGGGGGTGGGCCGGAGAACAGCCCCCGGAGCTTCTCGTCGCGGACCACGGAATCGACCGTTTTGCCCTGCCATCCCGTTTCCGGCACGCCGAGCAGGCGGACCGCGGCCCGGTTCATCAGCATCAGGGTGCGCCGGTCATCGGTGACCACCACCGGCTCATCCAGGCTTTCCACGACCGCCTCGGTCTTGGTCTTCTCGGCGATGATCTGCTGGATGTTAAGCCGTTCGTACGACCGGAGCCGCTCGGTCATCTTGTTGAATTCCGCATACAATTCGGCGAGTTCTCCGCCCGCGTTGATGTCGATTTTCTGGGCCAGGTTCCCCGAACGGATGAGCCGCAGGGTCTGCCGCAGACGCTGGGTGGGCCGGATGACATCCCGCCTGAGCTGGATGTTCAGTCCGATGATCAGAACGGCCGCAAGCGCGGCGGCGCTCAGAACGGCCAGAAGCGCGCCGGTGTTGGCGGTTTTTCGGATGCGAAGGTTGGTCTCGTCGATGCGTGTCTGGTTGTAATCGAGCAGGCGCAGGCAGTGGCCGCGCAGCTGCTCCTGCGCGGAAAGCATGTTCAGAAAGGCCGTGTTCCTGTTCCGTGACCGGGCCTCGGCCTCCTGCAGAAAACTTTCGGAAAGGGACAAGTACATCTTGTACACGTCCATCAGGGTGTCGAGAATGCCGCATTCCCGGGGCATGGCGCACTGCTGCTGCGCCTCCTGGGCGTTGGCAAGGAACTGGTCCCTGCAGAACATGAAGCTCTCGACCACCCGCTCGTCGTACTGGCTGATCAGCAGAACCTGGGCCGATTCCTGTTCGCTGATGGATTTCAGCATGTTGCTCGAGGCCTTGACATTGGCGCTGTTGTGCGCCAGAAGCGTCTTGACCGTTCTGCCGAGCCGGATGTAATCGAAGGTCGCGTACAGGGAAAGGCCGATGATGACCGCGAGGAGGGCGAAGTATCCGGAACTGAACGTGTACAGCCGGCTTTTCATGGGGGGTCTTCCGTCCGTCTCAGCCGCGAGACGGGAGGCTTGGTTCCGGTTTACGGGAAAAAGTACAGGGCAACGGCGATGTCCGGACCGCTGAAGTCCGACAGACCACCGACCGCTTCCCGGGGCCGCATGAGACGGTACTGGAACGTCATGCCGGTGCCGATGCGGCGCGACAGCGCCAGATCGAATCCCGCGCCAAGATTCGCCCCCCAGGACGGCCGGGCGGAACGCAGACCGGAGCCGAAGGGCCGGGATTCATTTTCGGTCCCCCAATAGACAGTGACGCCGTACAAAGCATACGCGGACAGGCGGAAATCCGGAACCAGCCAGTATTTGAAATCAGCGGAGACCGAATGAAAACTCAGTGGCTGCAGCAGGTCCCGGTCCTCGTCCGGATCCCGGAGCGACCAGAACCCGCCGACGAGCCTGAATCCGATCTCTTTTCCCAGGGGGAAAGAAAAGCCCGCGGCCAGCCGGGGCGTTGCCCCGCATTCTCCGAACGAGGACAGCCGCAGTTCTTCGTTCAGGCTTTGCGGCTGCCAGTTCCCCGTCTCGAACACGATCGACATTTTACGGGAGGGACTCGGAGACTGGGCCGCGGCCGTCGGCCGGAGCGTCATGAAACAGAGTAAGGCGGCAAGCGCCGCCCGGAAGCGGAATCTCATGGAATCAGGCGCCTGTTCCCTTCGGCTGGGCCGGCGACTGAAAACCGAAGGCCTTGCCGGATTCCGCGCCGGCCAGCTTGATTTCACCGAACTGTTTCTCGTATTTTTCGATGTTCTCGGCCAGAGCCCGGCCGAGCGATTTGGCGTGCTGGGGGGCCATGATGATGCGGCAGTATACCTTGGCCTTGGGAACGCCGGGAAGCATTCGGGTGAAATCCAGGACGAATTCAGCGGGAGAATGGCTGATCACCACGAAATTGGAATAAATGCCCTCCGCTTCCTTTTCGCCGAGTTCTATATTGATCTGCTGGGGCTGACCCATCTGGTTCATGACCGCTCCTTTTGGTGAAAAATGCGTTTAAATTGCTCTTTTCTATTATAAACAATCGGGGAGTGAATGTCAAGTCCTGCCTGTTAAAAAGGTTGCGGGGTCCGAGTTCCGGGGTCCGGGTCGAAAAAACCGATCATTTCGAGCATATGCGACCAATGATTCACGGGATGGAACAACGTTCGATCCTTCTCGAATTGCAGAACAAGTTTTCAGTGATTCCTGCTCGCAGTCTTTCCAGCCCGGAACCCTGAACTCGGAACTCTTGATTTTCTTTGAACTTTGAACCTTGAACTTTGAACTGTTTATGTTGCATTTCCCCCCAAACATCCGTAGATTGATTCCATCATGCCGGAGCCGAGAAAAAAATTTGAAATCATCGAGCTGGAAATCGCGGATCTCGCCTTTGGCGGACGGGGAATCGCCAGACAGGACAATTACGTCTGGTTCGTGGACGGGGGCATTCCGGGCCAGAAAGTCCGCGCCCGCACCTACCGCATCGCCAAACAGTACGGCGAGGCGCGCGCCGTCGAAACGCTTTCCCCCTCGCCCGACCAGGTGGACCCGGTGTGCCCGCATTTCGGCGTCTGCGGCGGATGCCAGCTCCAGCACCTGCGCTACGAAGCCCAGATCGCGGCCAAAACCAGGCAGGTGCGGGACCTGCTCCAGCGGATCGGCGGTTTTCCCGAACCCGACGTACGGCCGACTCTGCCTTCCGCATCGGTCACGGGTTACCGGAATAAAATGGAATTCACGTTTTCCGACCTCGCCTGGAAGCCCGCCCCCCCCGCTCCGGACGGGGATGCTTCCGGCGCTTCAGGGACCGAGCCCGGCTGGGCGCTCGGACTGCACGTGCCCGGCCGTTTCGACAAGGTTCTGAACATCGAATCCTGCCCCCTGCAATCCGATCGCGCCAATGCCGTCCTGAAATCCGTCCACAGCCTGGTGGCCGCATCAGGCCTGCCCGGCTACGGTGCGCGCAGCCACCGGGGCGTCTGGCGTTTTCTCGTCCTGCGCGAAGCCAAGGCGACCGGCGATCTGATGGTGCATTGCATCACATCCGGCCAGAATTTTCAGGAGTCCCGGGCCGTGGTCGACCGGATGGCCGCCGACCTGGTCCGCCGCCATCCCTTTATCACCACGTTCACGCATTCGGTGACCGACCGTTTGTCCCAGGTGGCGGCGGGCGAGTCGGAACGCGTTCTGCACGGCGACGGACGCATACGGGAAAAATTGGGCGATCGTGTCTTCGAAATCTCTCCCGGCTCCTTTTTTCAGACCCATACGGCCCAGGCGGTCCGGCTTTTCGATACGGTCGCCGGGCTGGCCGGATGGAAGGGAAACGAGCGGGTATACGATCTGTACTGCGGCACGGGCGCGATCGGCATCTGCCTGTCGGACAAGGTCGGGGAGGTGATCGGCATCGAATCGGTCGAGCCCGCGGTGCGGAATGCCGTGCGAAACGCGGAATTGAACGGCCTGATGAACATCTCCTTTGTTCTGGGGGACCTCAAGGATGCGCTCCGCGACAAGGGCTTCAGGGAACGGTTCGGCCCGCCGGATTCCGCGGTTGTGGACCCGCCCCGGGCAGGCATGCATCCGGACGCGCTCGAGGATCTGATCCGTCTGGCCCCGGCATCCATCGTGTATGTTTCCTGCAATCCGCCGATTCTTGCGCGCGACGCGAAAACGCTGTGCGACCGGGGCTATGTCCTGGGCCCGGTCCAGCCCGTGGATCTTTTTCCGCATACCGGGCACGTCGAGGTCGTCGCGGTATTCAATCGAGTTCATAGTTCATAGTTCATGGTTAAAAAGGTTCCGGATTCCGAGTTCCGAGTCCCGGGTTGGAGCCGTTCAAGGAATTTTTTCACGATATCGGATCCGTGAATTACCCTTTTCATTCATCTTGATCCGTGTCAATCCGTTTCATCCGTGAAAATCCGTGTTCGATTTTTTCCCGGATACCGGACAATGCGCAAACCCATTTGTAAAATCCCTCTCCTCCTTCTGATCCTCGCGGCCGCGGCCGGCCTGAATGCCTTCGACAAACAGACCGTGATGATGCCGATGCGGGACGGCGTGCGGCTCGCAACGGACATTTACAGACCCTCCGTTTCCATCGACCGGCTGCCCTGCATTCTGGTGCGCACGCCTTACGGCAAAAAAATCGGCATGGAAGCCTGGATGCTTTCCCTGCTCACGGACATCCTGCAGTACGCGGTCGTCCTGCAGGACACCCGCGGCCGGTACGGCTCCGAAGGCGTGGATTCCCTGTACTTCTCGGACGGGTGGGGCGCGGTCCGCGACGGATATGACTCGGTGGAATGGCTGGCGGCCAGAAGCTGGTCGAACGGCCGGATCGGCATGTTCGGCGCTTCGGCCCTCGGCATCACGGGGATTCTCGCCGCGGGCGCGGCGCCGCCGCATCTGTCCTGCGTGGTCGCGATCGTCACGGCCTCGAATCTTTACGAGGACGCCGTTTTCTACGGCGGGGAATACCAGCATGCGCTGGTGAACGGATGGCTCGAGGAGACGGGGAACGAAGACCTGATCCCGTTCTTCAGGAACCACCACGACTTCGGGCCCGTGTTCGACCGGGTGAATCTGACCACCCGTTTCGACAGCGTCCGTGTTCCGATCTTTCACATCGGCGGCTGGCATGACATCTTTATCCAGGGAACCCTGAACGCCTTCACCGGCCTGCAGGCCTCCGGAGGTGCCGGCGCCCGCGGCAACCAGGCCCTGCTGGTGGGCCCCTGGGTGCACAATATTCTGGATGAAAACTGCGGCGAGCTGTCCTTCCCCGGTTCCCAAGCCTCGGTTTTCATCGACGACATCGTGAACTGGTTCGAGGTCTGGCTCAAGGACCGCTCCGGACGCATCCCCTTTCCCGCGGTGCGCTATTATCTGATGGGCGATGCGGAGCGGGCCGGGGGACCCGGGAACCGGTGGATTTCCGGATCGTCCTGGCCTTCGGAACCGGAGGCGGTCCCGTATTATCTGTCCGGCGGAGGCCGTCTCGCAACCACCCCTCCCCGGCAGGACGAACCGCCCGATGCATTCGATTTCGACCCGTTGGATCCGGTGCCGACCCTGGGCGGCCGGAACCTGAACATTCCGGCCGGCTCGCGGGACCAGCGCCCGGCGGAAGGCCGTCCGGATGTGCTGGTCTATGAGACTGAAATCCTCGACGATTCCGTCGTGGTCGCGGGACGCGTCTTCGTCCGCCTCTGGGCATCCTCGGACGGTCCGGATACGGACTTCACCGCCAAGCTCTGCGACGTATACCCGGACGGCCGCTCCATGCTCGTGGCGGACGGCATCGTCCAGGCCCGGCACCGCAACTCCCTGACCGCAGAGGAACTCCTGACGCCGGGCGAACCGGAGCGGTTCACGATCGACCTGTGGTCTACAGCGCTGGTTTTCGCGCCCGGGCACCGCATCCGTCTGGATGTCTCCAGCTCCAACTGGCCCAGGTTCAGCGTGAACCCGAACACGGGAGGCCCATTCGGCTCGGACGAACCGGGGCGTATCGCGCGGCAAAACGTGTATCACGACGCGTCCCGCCCCTCTTTTCTGGAACTCCCGATTTTGAGACCGACCGGGATTCCGGAGGAGCCGCATCGCCGGTTCGCCCTGGGCCGGAACTACCCCAATCCGTTCAATTCCTCGACCGTCATTCCGGTTTTCCTGGACGCCTCAACCGGGCGACTCGAGCTCGAAATCATTGATGCGTTCGGCCGGCGTCTCCGATCCTGGCGTCTGCCGAACAGTGCCGCGGGCCAGCATTTGATCCGGTGGGACGGGCTGGACGAATCGGGCCGGGATGCGCCTTCGGGCGTGTATGTGGCCCGCCTCCGGTCCGGCCGGTCCGTCGAAACCGTTAAAATCATCAGGCTCCGCTGAACAGGAGAATATGGACATGGTAAAACTGATCTACTCCCGCACGAAAACGCCGCTGGGAACGCTGACACTCGTCGCCTCCAGGAAAGGGCTGTTCTCGGTTATCCTGCCAGTGAAGGGAAAGGGGATTCCGGAAGCCTGGCTCCGCGGCAGGCTGGCCGGCCTGGATCTGGTCCGGGACGACCCGGGCCTGGCCGGTACGGTCCGTCAGATCGGGGAGTACTTCGGCGGAAAAAGAAAAGCCTTTTCCGTCCGCCTGGATCTCAGGGGGACGGAATTTCAGAAAAAGGTCTGGAAAGCCCTTTCGGCCATACCGTACGGCCGCACGGAAACCTACGGTTCAATCGCCAGACGGATCGGCCGCCCCGGAGCGGCGCGTGCCGTTGGCGCGGCCTGCGGCGCAAACCCGGCGGCGATCGTCATCCCCTGCCATCGCGTGGTGGGGAACGGCGGCGCGCTCACGGGATTCGCGGGCGGTCTGGCGATGAAGAAAAAACTGCTGGAGTTGGAGAAGGGTTCGCGGCCCAAAACGCATGCCGCCGTCCGCCGCCGGTGAAAAACCGACGATCTGGAATCGTCACCCACGGGGTTGACCCGCCGCATGGAGTCTGATTCCGGCATTGAAGCTCCCCGTCGTCCCGCTGCGCGGGGCCGGGGAATACGCTCGCGGACAGATTCAAATCAATGGATTACCATATTCCATATCTTCATCCGTGCTAATCCGTATTATCCGCGCCGCAGGCGTCCGTGTTCCATTCAATGCAAAGCCCCCGGCCGTTTCGGCTCAGGGGCTTTTGATTTCCGGATCCGGAACTCATCGGCGCTCACTGCATGAGAATCATCTTCCGAGTGAGCACAATCCCGTCCGCCTCCAGGCGGCAGACATACACACCGGACGGCAGTCTTCGGCCTGCATCATCCTTTCCGTCCCACTCCACGGTCTGCACGCCCTGCGGCTGTTTCCCTTCGCGGAGCACGGCCACGGCCTGCCCCGCGGCATTGACCACGACGAGCCTCACCGCCGACGGCGCGGGCAGTTCGAACGTGATTCGCGTCGCTGGATTAAAGGGATTGGGGTAATTCTGCATCAGCGCGATGCGTTCGGGCGCGGGCGCGTCCCGACGCGCGCCGGACAACCCGATGTGCAGAATGCCGAGGTTCGAGCTGGTCCTGGAAATGCCGTACTGGTCCACGGCATCCACGTCCCAGAAAAAGATGCCGTCCGGCAGGAACGCGTCCGGCGCGTAACGGAACAGCGTGTCGTGGGTCACCACCCGCCGGACCGGATTGACGAGCGCGCCCTGCTCATGGAGGTTCCAGGCGTAATACACGATTCCGATCGAGTCCTGCGTGGAGGAGGCCCGCCATCGGAAGTCGACGGTGTCCGGCCAGGCGTCGGCCCTGAGGAATGCAGGCCCCACGATGGCGAAGGGCGCCGGCGGATCGAGAACCGAGATCACCGTGACGGTCACCGAATCCCGGCAGGAGGCTCCGAGAGGATCCGTGGCGACGAATAGCAGGCGCTCGACTCCGTACCACCCGACGGTCCGGGGCGTGAGCGTGATGCGCGTTTTCGCCGCGTCCAGTGACCATCGGATGTGATTGTTCCCCGAGACGCTGAACGTCATGGTCGACGCCTCATTGTCCAGGTCGAAAACCCTGGCCCTGAGCGAATCGAGCAGGACCACCGAGGAGCTGTCCTCAAGCATTTCAATGTCCGGATTGGGCCGGATCCAGACCGGCGCATCGTTGACCGGCCGCACGATGAACCGCACGCGGCTGCTGTCCGCGTGGTTCAGGGGATCAGAAACAAAAATCCAGATGTCCTCCGATCCGGACCATTCCGGGTCGACCGGCCGTGCCCGGAGCACGCGTTCCGAAAGCGTGACCTCCAGGTTCTGCCCGCCGCGGAAACGCCAGGTCAGCTGGGCGTCTGGATGCACCGGGTCCGAAACGAACACGTCCAGTTGAAGCGGTGCGAATGCGTTTCCCTCATCCGTCGTCTGATCCGGTATTGCGGCGATCGTGGGTTTGTCCTGCATGATGGTCACGGAGGCCGTGTCGATGCCGATGCCGCCGTCGTTGTCCGAAACCCGGAAAGAGGCCGTGAATCGGCCGAATGCATAATAGACAAAGGTCGGTCCGGTGACGCCCCGCGTCTCATAAATCCCGTCCCCGTCCAGGTCCCACTCGTAAGTCAGAACATCGTTCTTGCCGGGATCCGTTGCTGATCCATGAAACTGGACCGCGGATCCGGTTGTGCCCGTGTAGGGTCCGCCCGCTTTGACCGCGGGCGCCACATTGGCGATGGTCACGCGGGCCGAATCCCTGCCCACTCCGCCGTCGTCGTCTGTCACCGTGGCCAGCACCCGGAACACGCCGTCATCGGCAAAAAGGTGGCTGACAGCCGGCCCCTGACCGGTCTTGCCGTCTCCGAAATTCCAGACCACGGTGTGGGAATCCCGCCCTGGGTCCTGAATCACCGCCTCGAAACTGAACGAGCCGCCTTCCAGCCCGGTCCGATCGGCCCCGATGCTGACCGCGGGAGCGGTGTTGTTGACGGTCAGCGTGGTCGTCGCTTCAGCCGTGAATCCGGATCGATCCGTTACGCGCAGGCGGACGACCGCGGTCGTGTTGTCCTCATAGGTCCGCTGGACCGTGGGCGACCCGGAGACCGAATCCCAGACCCCGTTATTGTTGAAGTCCCAGGCATATGAGACGATGCCCGCGTTCTGGCCGGTGTCAGCCGACCCGGACCCGTTGAACGTGACGGTCTGCCCCTCGACGAGTGTGTAGGGCCCTCCTGCGGAGGCGGTGGGCGGATTGTCGCCGATATTACGAAGCAGGCGGACACGGATGTCCAGGCCCTGCGGGTAGACGAGCGCGAAATGGTTCCGGACCGCGCGTAGCAGGTGCTTGCTGCGGCCGTCGGTGCTGCCCACGCCGGAGGCGATCAGCTCCGGAGTCGACCACGTGGCGCCGCCGTTCTGGGAGAGAGTGAAGTACAAATCGCCCGCGGCTTTCGTCAGGAAGGCAATGCCCACAACCCGGCCGTCCGAAGTCGCGGCCACGGATCCGAGGCCCCAGCCGTTTCCCTCATTGTAGGTTTCAAGCATGCCGGCCGGAGTGGCCATCACGTTCCGGACCAGGTTCCCGCCTTCATAGCGGACATACCGCACCGAAGGCGCGGAGCCCGCATCCAGGTCGATCTGAGATCCGTAACAGAGATGGACGATTCCGGACGCGTCGACGAAGAGGTCCGGCGATCCGTTACGGCCCGTGTTTTGGCCGGAATGAATGTCCGCGATGAAAGACATCGTCTCCCCGCCGTCATCCGACCGGTAATAACTGACCGGACTGCCGCCGGGATCCGGACAGCCGAGGACGAGATGCACCTTGCCGTCTCGTGTCGCGCCGATTTCGATACGGTCGTCCGTGCGGAATGATCTCAAGCCCGCGATCTGCCGATCCGTGGTTCCGTCCGAAATCCGCTGATAGGCGGCCTCGGCCCAGGGAGCGGCATCCAGGGCGTATCCCCTGGCCAGGTGCAGGCGGTCCGATCCCTCCGCCGCGATGCGGATCATGAACCCCCGGTTCTGGATGAAGGATATCATCTGCGAAGCGCCCCAGCCCGCGGAGCGCCGCTCGATTTTATAGGTATTGAAAACAATCTGATCCAACTGGAGCGGGTAGACCACATGCGCATCCCCGTCCGCGTCAACCGAAACACCCGGCCCGAAACACCACCCGCCTGCCGCGGATTCGGATCCGGGCACGGTCTCCGCGGTCAGAATCGCGCCGAGGGAGTCCAGTCTGAAATATGTCACGCCCCGTGTGTCGTAATCCGTCCCGCCGATGGTCACGATATGGATGTCCCCGTTCCTGGAATCGATGTCCAGGTCCGGAGAGACCGCTTTGGTTTTCAGGGTGACGGGATCGGACCAGCGGCTCTGGGCCGCGAGGATTCCGTGGAAGATTACGAGAAGCAACAGCCGTCCGGCTTTCATGAACCGCTCCTGCGTCATCCGGCTCCACCCCTGTCTCATCGGGATTGGCTGAAAATCCGCCACCCGCGGAACCGGCATTCCCCTAAGGATAAGATTTATATTTTCAATAGATTGCCCCTTATCCGGCAATCCTGAAAACAAGTATCGGGATAAGACTTGCGAGAAGTATGCCAACGTAAATAAAGAAGTTCCGGGTTTCGAGTT
>JAFGAX010000043.1 GCA_016933415.1 bacterium | reverse complement strand
TCGGACAAAACCTTCTTAATCGTAATCCGAACTCGACCCTGGCGACTGCTTCGGGCCTTCACCCGTTTCTCCGCCTGCTTTACTGGAAATTCGGGGTGCGTCCCTGCCGGTTCTGCGGCCGGCCTCTGCATGTCTTCGACCGCGACGCCCTTTTCAATGAAATCGGAGAATATTCCAGGATAAGGACCTGTTCCGTCTGGATACCGCTCGTTACGGCGGTGTTCGGCAGCCATACGCTTCTGCGTTCATGGATCTCGCGGGAATTCCCGGACGGCCGGTTTCTCGTTGACAACGACGCCGCCGATATCGAAAAACTGGAATCCCTCCGTCTCGATCCGCATGAAAAACACGATATTATGGTCTTTGCAGGTGAAATCGGTCCGCGAAGTCCTTCGGTACGTATCCGGTCGCTGATCGACCGTGCTGCCCGGTACGGATGCACCTCGATCGGTCTCGATACGGGAACGGAATTCCTCCGTTTCTCCTGGGCGCCATCCTGCCCGTTTTGCGGAGAATGGTATCCGCCTCTCGAACCGAATTATTTCCACTCCCCCTGCCCCGAATGCGGCGGCAGCGGATGCGGACTCTGTTTCGGAACAGGTCTGCACCCCGAAGCCGCCCGGGTGTACTGGCGCGGCCGTACCCTGGGTGAAACCTTGAGGTTGACGGTTGACGAATTTTCCGTCCTCGTCTCGGGAGATTTTTTGCCGGACTTCGGCAGGCGCCTGGCCGGGGAAATCCTGAAAAGGGTTTCGGGGCTGACCGGGGCCGGACTCGGTTATATCGGTCTTGACCGCCCTGTCCCGACGTTGTCACGCGGCGAAGCCCAGCGCCTGCGTATCGCCGTTCTTCTTACAAGCACCCTGGAGGACATCGTCCATATTTTAGATGAACCGACCATCGGACTCCATCAGTCGGACGTCGAGGAACTGGTCCGTTCCTTCGGACGGCTCAAGGGTCCGGTTATTTTCATCGAACATGACCGCCGGGCGGCGCTGCTCGCCGAAAGGATCATCGATATCGGTCCAGGCGCCGGTGCTGCCGGAGGCAAGGTCGTCTTCGACGGAAGTCCCGCATCCCTGTTGAACTCGGAAACCGCGACCGGACTTTATTTCAGCGGACGCAGCCGTATCGACCGTTTGCCGGACCCTTCAGGACCGGATTGTTTTTTTTCCATCAAGGGGGCATTTGCCCGGAATCTTCGGGACATCGACGTTTCCTTCCCCGCCGGCCGCCTGACGGTCATCAGCGGAGTGAGCGGGTCCGGAAAAAGCTCCCTTCTCGAAGAGGTCATCGCCCCGTCCTTTATACGGCGCCGGCCCTCCGGCTGCCGGACAATCTCCGGTCCGGCCGTCAAGGTCGTTTCGGTCGATCAGTCGCCGATCGGCAGGAACCCTCGTTCGACACCGTCGACATATACCGGATTGTCGGATCTGATACGCGCTCATTTCGCGGCCGCCGGCGGTAAAGCCGCGTCCCTGTTTTCGTTCAACACGCCCGAAGGAGGGTGTCCCGCATGCGGCGGAATGGGAAGCATCGAGGTGAAACTGCGGCTGCTTGCCCCGGAGTGGGTCCCGTGTGACGAATGCTCGGGAATGCGGTTCGGTCCGGAATCATGCGCCGTATTTATTCCCCTGGGCGGACGGAGGCTCTCGATAACCGACATCAATCGGATGGACATCGCTTCCGTCGCGGCCCTCTTCGACGAAGACCTCCTGTTCTTTAGCGGTTCCGGCAGGTCCGGCAGCGACCGCGCCAAAGCCGGGGCGATCATCCGTGCACTGAAAACCGTCGGACTTGGGTATCTTCCCCTGGGCCAGCCCTCCCCGTCCCTTTCGGGCGGCGAAGCCCAGAGAATCAAAATGTCGCGGTTCCTGGGGAAAAGGAACCTGGAGGGGAGTCTGGTCCTGCTGGATGAACCGACGACGGGACTTCATCCTGCCGACCTGTCCGGCCTGATCAGCGTCATTCGTTCGCTGACCGGAAAAGGAGCGACCGTCATAGCCGTCGAGCACGATCCCGATTTCATCGCCGCCGCCGACTGGAACATCGATCTTGGACCGGGCGCCGGTCAGGAGGGCGGTAGCGTCCTCTATCAGGGACCGGCAAGCGAATTCCCGACGGCAGCGCAGTCCGTCACGGCCGCGGCGATTACCCGCCCCCTGCATCCCGGGACCGCGCGGAAAAGGAAACGGAAATCCCCCGGTGTCATTTCGATCAGGAACGCGCATGCCAACAATCTCAGGAAGGTCGATCTCGACATTCCCCACGGGAAACTGACGGCCGTGACGGGCCGTTCCGGTTCCGGTAAATCGAGTCTCGTGCATGACGTACTCGAGCGGGAGGCCCGGCGGCGTTTTCTGGAAACCCTTTCCATGTACGAGCGGCAGGGGATTCACGAAGGACGGGAAACCGAGGTCGATTCGATCGAGGGGCTTGGGGTCACCTACGCGATCGTTTCCCGCAAAGCGCCGTTTTCGCGCCGTTCGGACATCGCCAGGGCGACCGGTCTCTCTCCGCTTTTCTGCGATCTCTTCGCCCTCGAGGGAAAACCGGCCTGCTCCGGCAGCGGCGGAATGCCGGTCCGGCTTGCTCCCGGCCATTTCAATCCGCGGACCTACACGGCCGCATGTCCCGCATGTCACGGTATCGGTACGCTGCAGGTACCCGCCCCGCATAAACTGATCGTCCGCCCGGACCTTCCGCTTTGCGCGGGCGCCATGTATTCTCCCGGATTCTTCCCGAACGGCTACCTCTGTAAACCGTTCAACCACGGCTACTACATGGTGAGGGCTTTGGCCGAACGGTACGGATTTGATCCGGAGAGAACGACGTGGAACTCGATGTCCCCGGCGGCACGGGAAGCTTTTCTGCACGGCGATCCTGTTCCACTTACAGTCCATTACGAAAGCCGGACAGGCCGGTCGGGATCGCGAAATATGCTTTTCGGCGGCTTCTACAAATGGGTCGCGGATTGGGACCAGCAGGGTACCTACACGACGACGGAGATTTGTCCGGAATGCGGAGGTTCGCGGCTGCGCGAACCGTACCGTTCGGTCCGGACCGGCGGGCTGTCGTTCGGCGAAGTTCTCGGTCGGCCCGTTTCCGCTATTATCGATCCCTTGCGGCACATGCAGCCCGCAAGCGGCCGCGGCGGCCGCATACGCGAACTCATCGTACGGCGGCTTACCTTCCTGCAGGAGACCGGGCTCGGATATGTCTCCCTCTCCCGGGTAACGGCGACCCTGTCGGCCGGTGAACTTCAGAGGGTCCGGCTCGCCTCGCTTCTCGGCGGAGAACTTGCCTCCCTGACCGTTCTCCTGGACGAACCCAGCCGCGGCCTGCACCCGCGTGAAGTGGGGGCACTCTGCCGTGTCCTCGAACGTATCCGCGACTCGGGAAATACCGTCATCGTCACCGAGCACGATCCTGGAGTGATCGGCCGCGCCGATCATATCGTCGAGTTCGGTCCGGGCGCAGGTAAACGCGGAGGAACGATCACTCTGCAGGGAAATCCCGCGATGGCGGCAGCCGCCGATTCTCCGACGGGAAGACTCCTCTCGGGCAGGATAGTCCGGCCCGCGCTTGTCTGGAAAAAGCCGTCGTCTTTCATCATCATTAAAAACGCGCGCGGCTGTAACCTGAAAAACATTGACTGCAGTATCCCGCTGGGACTCCTGACCGGTGTTTGCGGAGTCTCCGGTTCGGGCAAAAGCTCACTTATCATCGATACGCTCGGCAGGACGGCCGCACCCCAAAAACACACAACGTCCCTGTCGCCCGAAATCGTCGATCCGCTGCCGCACGACGGAATAACCGGCCTTCCACCGGCCGCGGTCATCATCGACCAGTCGATCGAGGACAACGTCACCCCCTTATCGTATTTCAACCTGAAAAAAACGCTTCACCGCATTTATGCGGAAAGCGGCGAAGCATTACATTCGGAAATTTCCTTGTCCGATATTGAAAACGGTTGTTCGCGCTGCCGTGGTTCGGGACTCCTTCGGATCGAAATGGGATTTCTTCCGGACGAACATGCCGTGTGTCCCGTCTGCGGCGGAAGGGGATACCCTGCCGATATCGCCGGACTGGTCGTAAACGGAGTATCGCTCGGCGAGATCGTCCGGAGTTCGGTCGACGCAGCCCTGGATTTTTTCCGGGACGAACCGTCGCTCAGGATGTCCCTGGAACAGCTCAAGTCCGTCGGACTCGGCTACATATCCCTCCGGCAGCCCGGTATTTCGCTCAG
>JAFGAX010000042.1 GCA_016933415.1 bacterium | reverse complement strand
TGGGAACTCCGGTTTTCGAATACCGACTCATCGCGAACAGGGCGGCCGCAATGAGAAGAATCAGAATGAACAGCATATTCCCTCCTTGTTTTTTAATGACGGGGAATAATCAACTGCGTGTAAATGCGGGAATAAGATAGTCAATTGCGGGGCGGAAATCAAGGGGCAGATGACACGCTGTTTCTTATAAGCTCCGGGGGGTGTCATTCCCGCTGCGCGGGACCAATTGATTTTATTAGTATATTACTGAAGGCCCCGAATTGTTCCGTCGGGGATCCGGGGTCGGGAGAGGAACCCGGTCAGCGGGAATCTCGTCCTGATCTTTCCGCCCTACTCCCGCAGATGTCCGTCGCCCAGCACCACCCATTTATACGTGGTCAGTTCCGCCAGCCCCATCGGACCCCGGGCGTGGAGGCGGTCCGTGGAAATGCCGATCTCCGCGCCCAGGCCGTACACACCGCCGTCCGCCAGCCGCGTGGACGCGTTCACCATCACGGATGCGCTGTCGGTCTCCCGGACAAAGCGGTCGGCCGCGCGCACGTCGGCCGTGACGATCGCGTCCGTGTGCGCCGAGGAGTGTCCGTTGATGTGCCGAACCGCTTCATCCAGTCCGTCCACCACCTTGACGGCGAGGATCAGGCCCAGGTATTCCTCGGTCCAATCGGCCTCCGCCGCGGGCTTCACGCCTTCCGGGACGATCGCCCGGGTGCGCTCGCACCCGCGTATCTCCACGCCCCTCTCCCGCAGCAGCGGGATGATGCGGGGCAGAAAAACCGGCGCGACGGCCCGGTCGACGAGCAGTTTCTCCGCGGCGTTGCACACCGCCGGACGCTGGACCTTGGCGTTGACCGTGATGGACGCCGCCATGTCCAGGTCCGCACGCTCGTGCACGTAGACGTGGCACACCCCCTTGTAGTGCTTGAGCACGGGAATGCGCGAATGCTCGGTCACGCTGCGGATCAGGCTCTCGCCGCCGCGCGGGATGATCAAATGGATGAACGCGTCCTGCCGGACCAGTTCGTTTACCGCGTCGCGGTCCGTCGATTCGATGTACGACACCAGGTCAGGATCCGCCCCTTTTGCCGCGACGGCGTCCCGGACGATCCGGACGAGCGCGGCGTTGGAGCGGTATGCGGCCGTGCCGCCCCTGAGCACCGTTCCGTTGCCCGCCTTCAGGCACAGGGCGGCGGCTTCGATGGTCACGTTCGGCCGGGCCTCGTACACGATGCCGATCACGCCGATCGGCACGGCCATGCGGCCGACGCGGAAACCCTGGGGCCGCACGGTCATACCGTCGACGCGGCCCACCGGATCGGCGAAAGACGCGATCTCCCGGCACGCGGCCGCCATGCCCCGCACGCTTTTTTCGTCCAGCGCCAGCCGGTCGATCATGGCCGGGGACAGTCCTGAAGTTTTCGCGGCGTCGATGTCCTGCCGATTGGCTTCGAGCACGGCGCCGGCGCCCCCTTCGAGCCCGGCCGCGATCTCCGCCAATATGTCGTTCTTGAGGCGCGTGGATCCGGACCGCAGAAAATCGCGGTACGCCCGGCTGGTCCGCTCCGCCTGTTCCCGCACGGATAGCATGTTCACTCCTATCGGAACACGATCATGTTGTCGCGGTGGATGATTTCCTCGTTGAAACGCCTCTCGCCCTCGATGCCTTTCCGGATCTCGTCGGACCGGTGGCCCTTGATTCTGCGGATCTCCTCGCTCGAATAAAACGTGATGCCCTTGCCGATCATCTCCCCCTGGCCGTTGAACACGCCGACCAGTTCGCCCTCGTCGAACGACTCCTCGGTGCGCACGACGCCGCCCGGGAGCAGGCTCTTCAGATGGTTCACCAGGGCGTTTGCGGCGCCCTCATCCACGAATATCTTTCCCTTGATCTTCTGGTTGAAGAAGATCCACTTCTTCTTCTCCTTGACGAACGTGTTCTCGGGCTTGATGAAGGTGCCCACATCCTGCCCCTCGAGAATGGCCCTGAGATTCGGCGCGAATCCGTCGGTGATGATCACGCCCGTTCCGGCCGTGGCGGACATCTGGGCGGCTTTGAGCTTCGACCGCATGCCGCCGAGCGAGAGCTGATTGTGCCTGTCCTCGATGAGTGACAGCACATCGTTGTTGACCTCCTCGATCAGGGGGATGCGCTGGGCGTCCGGATAGCGGTGGGGATTCCGGGTGAACACGCCGTCCGTGTCCGTGAACAGAACCAGCAGATCCGCCTCGATGAGGTTGGAGGCCACGGCCGAAAGCGTGTCGTTGTCTCCGAATTTCAGCTCGTCCACCGACACGCTGTCGTTCTCGTTGATGATGGGCACCGCCCCGTACTCTTCAAGCGCGTTCAGGCAGTCCCGGGCGTGCAGAAAGCGCTTCCGATTCTCGACCACATCGTACGTCAGCAGAATCTGGCCCACGGGAATGCCGTACCGGCTGAACACCTCGTTCCACTTCTGCATCAGGAGGCCCTGCCCCACGGAGGCCAGGGCCTGAATCTTCTTCAGGTCGGTCGGCCGGGTTTCCACGCCGAGCGTGCTCATGCCGAATCCCACCGCGCCCGACGTGACGATGTAGAATTCATACCCCTTCGAGCGATAATGGACGATGTCTTCGATGAGCCGGGAAATCTTCTCGTGCTCCATGTCCTTGTTGTGTGACAGAAGCACCTTGGTGCCGAGCTTCAGAATGATTTTCCGCGCCTTCGTGATGAAGAAAAATCGGTATTTACGGTTCAGGGGCATTCGTGCTGTTCCGCGTTTGATGACTGTGGGTCAGGGGAAGGAATATATGATAATGCGAGGAATATTTCAAGACAAAAATTTTTTAAGGAACGGATTATCATTTCTTGAATAATTTTTCCAGTTTGGCCCTGGCCTCGGCCTGCCTTCGGGCGGCATCCGATTTCAGTTTTTCCCCGGACACCCCGTTCAGCCCGGGCTCGAAATAATCGCAGGTGTTCGCGGATTCCTTGTCCGACACGAACTCGGCCTCGCTCTCCCGGCATTGATGGTGGGCCGGTTCCGAGTAAAACCGGCAATTCAGACAGGCATGGAGCGGGACACCGCATCCCGGACATAGATCATTCCTGCTGATTCGGCCCGCGGTCTCGATATTCTTTCCACAGCGGTGGCAATGCATGCGGTAACATACGAATAACCGGAGGTTAAATCAAGGCTTGAATTCATCTCCTGATTTGAATATATTGATGGCGTCCACCCCTTCCGGAAGGATTCGACATGGCCGCCGTCAAACTCGCGAACGCCTCCAAAACCTATGAAAACGGCATCACCGCAGTCCGGAACGCCAGCCTCGAAATCGAGGACCGGGAATTCGTCGTTCTCGTAGGACCCTCCGGGTGCGGCAAATCCACTTTGCTCCGGATGATCGCCGGGCTCGAGGATGTCACGTCCGGCGACATTCTGATCGACGGACGCCGCGTCAATGACGTGCCGCCCAGGGACCGCGACATCGCCATGGTCTTCCAGAACTACGCGCTCTATCCGCACATGACCGTATTCGAGAACATGGCTTTCGGCCTCCGCATGCGGAAAATGCCGAAGGAGGAGATCCGGTCCCGCGTCCGGGAAGCGGCCGAGAGCCTCCAGATCGCAGACTACCTGGACCGCAAGCCGAAGGCTCTGTCCGGCGGACAGCGCCAGCGGGTGGCGCTGGGCCGGGCCATTGTCCGGAAGCCGAAAGTGTTCCTGTTTGACGAGCCCCTGTCGAACCTTGACGCCAAACTGAGGGTGCAGACCCGAATCGAAATCAATCGCCTGCATAAAAGGCTCCGCACCACCATGATCTATGTCACCCATGATCAGGTCGAGGCCATGACCATGGGAGACCGGATCGTGGTGATGGCCGGGGGCGTCATTCAGCAGGTGGATCCGCCCATGAAATTATACGACGATCCGGCCAACCGGTTCGTGGCGGGATTCATCGGCAGTCCGGCCATGAATTTCGTCGAAGGAAAAGTGACGGCCGGAAGACCGGCGCGTTTCATATGCGAAGCCCTCTCCCTTCCCCTCGCGGCCGCAACCGCACATCGCCTGAAAAAGGCGGGCCGGGAGGGTGTGACGCTCGGCATCAGGCCCGAACATATCGGACTGTCAACCGCCGCAAAACGGACGTCCGGCGCCTCCCATGAAGTCACGGTCGACGTGGTCGAACCCATCGGGAATGAGACTTTGGTCTATGTCCGGGACGGGGAGACGCAGTTCTGCATACGCAGAAACGAGCCTGTTTCCGTGAAATCGGGTATGAAAATCAGCATTCTGTTCGATGCGAAACGCATGCTTTTCTTCGACACGAAAACCGGGAAAAGACTGGGCTGACATTAAGGCCATTACCATACGTAGATACGATGCCTTACTTCTAATTGATACGAGGTTTTTCTTCACCCCCCGTTGTTTTTTCTGGAATGCGTTCATTCTGAAATAATCACCCCATGAAAAAGCCCTCTTCATTTCAGATTGCAAGGCAGGATATCCTTATTTATAATAGAAGAGTAATAAAAGCATCTATATTATTGCATGGAAATAATTATTTAAAATACTTAATTTCAATTGTTTGAGAATCGAAATATTTGTGAAATTGATGTGTCTTTTTAATAAATATTTATACATCCCTGGTATTGGATTTGCACATTCCTATTTCAAATCATTCGACTATGGGCAGTACCTTCACGACATTGTGATAGGAAAATGACTCCCGCCAGAGTTCTTCCGAAACGGTACTGCCCGTTTTTCTTGCCTTTAAATATTATCTAATGGTTATTTTTTGTCTGTCCCTTTACGTGATCAGTTCAAAGTTCAAGGTTCAAAGTTCAAAGAAACAGAACGAAAAAAAACCGCAGTCTCAAGACTGCGGCTGCCAGCGTATTTATTTTTTAGGGGGTGGGGCTGTGGGACGGGAGGGGCGCTTTGAACTTTGAACCTTAAACTTTGAACTCTAGTACACCCCCGGCACAAACCTGAACCTCACCTCTTTCCGGTACGCGTGGTACTCCGGATCAAAAGACAGGACCTTCTCTTCAGCCAGGGACCGCCACAACTGCCCCGCGGTGATGAACAGGACCAGCCCGATATTGGCCGCCGTGGGATTGGATGAGACAAAACCCGCATAAAACACGAGTTCGCTCAGATAGAGCGGATGCCGGACGATCCGGTAGGCCCCGCGCCGGACAATGCGGCGGTTCGCCGGAATGATGCCGAAGCTCCGGCCCAGGCTCAGCAGGGAGAGAATGATTCCCGTCATGCCCGCGGCCTGTATCCAGACACCGGCGTTTCCCCCGAGCCAGCCCTCTGAAGCCGACTCGGCGGGCCCGAGAAACATCGCGGCCCCGAGAGTCAGAATGGGCACGAGCCAGTCCGCGAACCGGAGCGAGAGCCGGTCACTGTTCCTGCGCGTCAGAAAAAACAGCATCAACAGCGTGTTGTGAATCACAATGCCGAGGCCCATCGGTTCTCCCCCGAGCCTCCACGCTTCAAGCGCGGATAGAACGAAACGGCTCCACAGCAGGGCGAGGAAAACATTGACCGGGCCGTGCGCCAGCCGGGCCGCGGCTTTCCAATCGACGGCCGTTGTCCCGTCCGGCACGACCGTGAGCCGGTCTCCCGTCCGGAGACCGTGCCTGCGGATCGCGCCGGCCGGCAGTTCGAGCACGGACTGCGCATCCGGCACCGGGGCCACGACCCGGCCCGGGGCCAGCCTGCGGACCGCCCGGAGCACGCGGCCTTTTCCATCGAGGAACAGCGCGTCAATGGGATACGCCATGCCGAACGTGTGAATGGACGAGCTCGGCCTGAGATGAAGTGCCCGGTCGGGATCCGGGGCGCGCGTTCCCAGCAGTCCGACGCAGCGGCTCAGGAAATCCTTCGCCTCCCGGACCGACACAGGGACGGTCCGCCCCGTGGTATCATCGATGATCGGCATCGCGTTCTCCGGTTTCTATGGACGGAAGGTGCGGATCACGGAAATCACCGCCGGTCCCATGAGAATAATGATCAGCGCCGGCAGAATAAAGAACACCAGGGGAAACAGCAGTTTGATGCCGGCCTTGGCCGCCTGCTCCTCGGCCTTCTGTCTCAGCCGGGTCCGGAGCGAATCGGCCTGCACGCGGAGCGTGTCGGCGATGCTGGTGCCCAGCCGGTCCGTGAGTATGAGCGCGCCCACGAAAATGCGCAGGTCCTCCACGCGGTTCCTGTCGCTGAGGTTCCGGAGCGCCTTTTCCCTGGACGACCCCGTGCGGAGTTCCTGGTTGACGCGGCCGAACTCCTCGGAGATGGGCCTGCACCGCACCGCCATGTCCTGGCCGACCCGGAGCAGGGCGGCGTTGAGGCCGAGACCGGCTTCGACGCTGATGACCAGCAGGTCGATGGCGTCCGGCAGGCTCCGGGCGATCTGCTCCTGGCGGCGGTTGATCCTCCGGTTCAGAACGATGCGCGGCAGAAGGTAACCGCCCAGGGCCGAGGCACAGGCCATGAGCAGGGCGTTCGGAATCGGCCTGCGCCCGATCAGGCCGGCGGTCAGTGCGAGAACGGCGAAAACGGCCGTGCTGAACATCCTTGCGCCGGTGAACACGCGGACGCTGTCCTCCCGGCTGTAGCCGGCCTGTCCCAGCGCGGTTCTCAGCCGGGCCTGACGCCGGTCATCCGTGCGGACGGATCCGCTCAAGGCCTTGAAAATAACCGAAAGAAAACCGATCCGCGAACGGCCCCGCTCGAGACGGGCGCCCCCGCCCCGATCCGGTCCGGACGCATCCGTTTCGAGTTCGGCGATCCGGCGCACGGCCGGGTGACGCGCACGGCTCAGCAGAATCAAAAGCGCCAGCACGGCCGCGAAATTCACCGCGAAAACCAGTCCCAGCATCATGGCATGCGTCATGACAGGAGTTTCCTATTGGAATTTGATCTGAACGACTTTGCGGATGATGATGAATCCCGCGACCTGCAGAAAAGCCGAAAGGCCGATGAACATCTGGCCCAGTCTGTCCTGAACCAGGGGCTTCAAGTATCCCGGATTCAGCGTCGAGATAATCAGGACGAAGGCGATCGGAAGGGTGCCCACGATCCATGCCGACATCCGCCCCTGAGCCGTGTAGGTCCGAATCTGCCCGATCAGCTTGAACCGTTCACGAATGGTGTAGCTGATCTTTTCGAGAATCTCGGTCAGGTTCCCGCCCGTTTCCCGCTGCAGCAGGACGGACGTGACGAACAGACGGAGATCAAGGCTGTCCACCCGGCCGGTGAGGTTCATCAGCGCCTCCCGCATGTTCAGGCCGAGGTTGTGCTGTTCGAAGGTCCGCTTGAACTCGACGCCCACCGGATCCGGGGCTTCGTCCCCGACGAGCTGCATGGCCTGATTGAACGCATGGCCTGCCCGGATGGCGCTCGTCATCATGTCGATGGTGTCGGGGA
>JAFGAX010000041.1 GCA_016933415.1 bacterium | reverse complement strand
GAAGACCAGGCGGTTGCCGGTGGCGTTCTTGTACAGGTTGCGCTCCGTCCGGAACACGGCCGCGTCCCGGGCGGAAAAGGGCTCCCACACGCGGGTGCGGGAACCGGACTTCAAACGGATGATGGTTTTGGAACCGGTGATTTCCGCGGAATCGTGGATCTTGTCGTCGGTTATATAGGGGAAGAGGGCGTGGTCCGGGTCCCGCCGGCCCGCGGTCAGGCCGCCGTTGCTCGAAATGAACATCCAGTGGTCGGACGCGCTGACCAGGCTCACAAGAAAAGGCGGCATGCGGTCGACGTTCGTGATCCGGTACCAGGATTCGCCGCCGATCGTGACGAAACCGCCGGTGACGGCTTCGGCGTTTTTCCGCGGTTTCGAATGGGTTTTACCGCTTCCGGATTTTTTCGCCATTCGTATTCCTTCCATTGTGTTTCATTTGTAGGTCCGATATGCCCGGCATGTCTTTTCATGCCGGGCTATCGGACAATTAATTCCCGGGGATGTCCGAAAGCCTCGCTCCGCTCGGCATTTCGGACCTACAGGACATTTTTCATTCCGGATTCATCCCGCGTATCCCGGGGATCTCCATCCAACCCCATCCGATCTCATAATGCCCTTTCAAAATGAAATCACGGTAACTCGAATGGGGCCATTCCTCCGGTTTCCGCGTCAAGCCGTGCTTGACTGGGTTATAATGGATGTAATCAAAGTGTTTTGCAAGATCCCTCTCATTCCGGATCACATGGTCGTAAAAGCGATGCTGAGCGAGGGTCAGGTTTTCCTGGATACGGTAATGACGTTTGTAGTTTAGCGCGAAATTTCTGCGGAGGGATTGGATGATTTTCGAGAGTGTGCAGTCGAACGGCTCGATCAGAAAGTGAAAATGGTCCGGGAGGATGACATAGGCATGCAGACGGTGGGGATGGAATTCTCCCACCCCGGATAAAGTATCCATCAGGAGAACAGCATTCTCCGTTTTCGAGAATAGCGGTTGGCGATTGAGGTTGACGCATGTTGTGAAATACACCGCCCCGGGAACATGGTAACGGCGGACGTCCATGTGCCTTTCTGATCTCGCTGTCCGAAAGCCTCGCTCCGCTCGGCATTTCGGACCTACAATGCTGGTGTATTACCTTTTTTTGTAGGTCCGATATGCCCGGCATGTCTTTTCATGCCGGGCTATCGGACAATTATTTTCCGGAAATGTCCGAAAGCCTCGCTTCGCTCGGCATTTCGGACCTACAAAGGTTGGATCCCCGTGTCCGCTGTCCGAAAGCCTCGCCCCGTTCCGGGGCTCGGCATTTCGGACCTACATTTCATAAGACGGGGACGTCGGTTCGTCCGTGATCAACTCCGGGAACCACTCCCGCATCGCCTTCTTGGCCTTGCGGCCCTCGGAAAACAGGCCCCAGTGCCCCTCGGTGCCCGCGCCCTTCCAGGGTTCGTCGAATGCCTCGAAATAGAAAACATTGACCCCGTTCGTCTTCGCCCATTCGTTCAGTTCTCGGAAGTACCGCTCCTGCTTGTCCTCGTCCCCGGCTTTCGGCGCATGGGCGGGGCCGACGGTGTAGGTCGCCCAGCCCGCCTCGCCGATGACGAGCGTTTTTCCCGGAAGTGCTTTTTGGACGCTTTCCACGTGGCGCACGGTGTGGGCCAGGGCGCTGTCGATGTCCGATCCGCCCCACATCGGGTAAGTATGAACTGCGACGAAATCCAGGTGCTCCGCCAGCGACGCCCCGTCCTTCTCCCGCCAGAACGTGAAATCATCGTCCACGGTCACGGGTACGGAAACCGAATCGCGGACGCGGTCCACGGCCGCGATCGCGTCCGCAAGATTCATCCGGTGGTCCGACCAGGAGACCAGGATCTCGTTACCCACGCTGACCGCGGCGACGACATCCGGGTATTGATTGGCCAGCCGGATGCAGTTTTGGATCTGTTCCTCGTTCTCGCCTTCCTTGCCCGGCGTTCCGCTCAGCCAGGCCCCGAGCATGACCCGGATCGGGATTTTATTTGTCCGTATCACCTGCAGGACATCCTCGCTGTGGCGGTCCGAACCATAGGTCCGGATCATCCGCCAGTGACGCTCGAGAATGCGCATGTCCTCCAGAAGTTCCGCCTGGGACGGATATGTCTGCGTCTGCGGGCTCTGGCCGGCACGGTATCCCGAATAGCAGATCATGTGGCCGGCCCATTTCTGTGCGGTGAGGTCGACGGCTTCAGGACGCGGTCCGCAGCCCGCGGTTGCGAGAACGAGCAGGAGAAAGAGCACCGCAAAAAAAGCCCGGCGCGGGAAGGATGTGCGATCGTGTCGCATGATCCGCTCCTTTATTTGATAAACGATCCTTTTGTAGGTCCGATATGCCCGGCATGTCTTTTCATGCCGGGCTATCGGACAATTATTTTCCGGAAATGTTCGAAAGCCTCGCCTCCCGCTTCGCGGGACCAATCGACAGATTCCCGCTATTGAAGGCCTCCGGGGCTCGGCATTTCGGACCTACACATAATTGGAGCGTCCTTTTCATTTGTAGGTCCGATATGCCCCTCCGGGGCATCCGGCCCGTTTTCCGGGCCGGAACTATCGGACGATTATTTTCCGGAAATGTCCGAAAGCCTCGCTTCGCTCGGCATTTCGGACCTACAAATGATAAACGATCCTTTTGTAGGTCCGATATGCCCGGCATGTCTTTTCATGCCGGGCTATCGGACAATTATTCTCGGGGGAGATTGTCCGATAGCCTCGCTCCGCTCGGCATTTCGGACCTACATCTTTCTCTTATGACCGGCGCCGTTTCGCGAGATCCGCCTCGATCCGCTTCATGAACGGCTCGTCCAGCGTGTAGAAGCAGGCCGTGGCCGCGGCCAGGGCGCTGCCCACG
>JAFGAX010000040.1 GCA_016933415.1 bacterium | reverse complement strand
CCGCTTGCGGCGGGGAGCTTCAACCCGCCGGATTCCGCCCGGCGACTCGAAGCGGCCCGGTCGCGGTCATCGACATTGGCACGAATTCCGTGCTCTTTCTGCTCGCCGAAAGGGACGGCGCCGTGGTCCGGCCGATCCGCCAGGAAATCCGGACCACGCGGCTCGGCCGCGGTCTTTCGTCATCGGGCCGCATCGGAAAAGAAGAAATCGGGAGGACCGCGGCGGTCTTGACCGAGTGGAAGGAACTGGCCCGCGCGATCGGGGCGGGAACGCCGGTGTGCACGGGCACACAGGTTTTCAGGGCCGCCGCGAACCGCCAGGAGGCCCTGACCGTCCTGCTCAACGAAACGGGGCTGAAAATTGAGGTTCTCCCGGAACAGGATGAGGCGGCCTGGAGTTACATGGGTGTGGTGCACGGCCTTGCCGGGGCCGGCCGTACCGTGGTGATGGATATCGGGGGCGGGAGCACGGAATGGGCCGCGGGCGACGGCCCCGCGCTGCGGCACAGCCGCAGTTTACCGATCGGCGCAGTGACTTTGACGGAAAAGCATCTGAAAAGCGATCCGCCTGCGACGGCTGAACTGGCGGCGATGACGGATGAAATCCGTTGCGCGTTTGCGCCGGACATCCCCGCGCAGGATCCGTCCGTGCCCTTCATCTGTGTGGGGGGGACGGCCACCACCCTGGCCGGCCTGGAACTCGGCCTCGAACGGTACGACGCGGCAGTCGTGGACGGGACGGAGCTGGGCATTCGTGTCGTCCGGACCTGGGCGGAGAAACTGGCCGGCCAGTCCCGGTCTATGCGCCGGGTGACCGTACGCATCGATCCGGAACGGGCGGACATTCTATCGGCCGGCCTCTTTATCCTGCTGACCTGGATGGAATCGGCCGGGATTCCGTCCGTGCGGGTGAGCGACCGGGGCCTGCGTTTCGGAATCGCGGCCAGGGAACTGGGCTTGGTGACGCAGACCGGCTTTCCCGTACAGAACGCCTGATTTTTTCACCCGTGGCTCCCGTCATCCCATTCTCCGGCCATACGCCGCCGACCGTCTTCGGTCGGGAGGCATTGCGTAACAGGTACCCGGCCGGCGGGGCGGCGGAAAAAGTGATTGTGTCATCCCCCGTCATTGGGAGGTTTTCATGAAAAGCATCATCCGGTTTGCACTGGTTTTTGCGGCTCTTGTCCCTGCCTGCATCGGGGCCGATTCCGGCAGCGGAGCCGCGGGAATCGACGCGCCGCCCCGGTACGGAGAAAACGTCTCCTTCCGGCTTGATCCGGCACTGATCCCCGACGGTCTGGCGGAGGGCGAAACCCCGGTGCTCCAGGTTTTCCCGCGCCTGCCAGATCCCCCTTTCGAGATTTCCATGACCCCGGCCACCGGACTCTGGAGGGCCTGGTACAGCCTGAAGGACACCAGCATCAAGGCGCTCTTCTTCACTTTTGAAACCGTCGACTCGGCCGGAACACGGACACGGCCCGACCTCGGGCAGGACCTGTACGACGCGCCGGTGGTCGACGCGGCGGGCCGCCCTGTTTTCGGCGCCTATGAGACCATCGGCATTTCCTATACCGGCATTTCCAGCCTGAGACCCGAAGATCTCGATAAGGCGATCGAGGCGTTCCGCAGGGAACTCCGGTTCCATCCGGACAATTATTCCGTCCGTCTGCTGCTCGCGTCCGCGCGCCTGAAAAAGAGCGGTTTCGACGAAGGCACCCGCCGCAGTGTCGAGTCTGAAATCGATTCCGTGCTGGCCGCCGGAAAGGACCGGGAATCCGCGATCCGGTTCGCGGTCAGCGCCTTTCGGATGATGGGCCGGACGGAGAAAGCGGAGGCACTGGAAAAGACTCAGATCCAGCGCGACCCGAAAGGCGATCTCGCGGCCCGGAAACGATTCACGCAGATACTCGGAATCGAGGACGCGGACGAGAGAATTAAAAGCCTTGAGCGGTTTGTCGCCGATTTTCCCGGATCGTCGTTCGCGGAGCCGGCGCTGGTCCAGATTGTTTCGGCGGTCATCGAGAAAGGGGACGGCCGGGCCATGGCGGCCGCGGGCGACCGCCTGCTCCGCGGTGCGGCGACGCTGACGGGCGCACACGGTCTTGCCGGCCTGGCCGGCGTGTTCGCGGACCTTGGAATCGAGCCTGACCGGGCCCTGTCCTGCGCGGGCCGGGCCATGGAGATACTGGCCTCTGAAAAAACCGCGTCCGGAGGATCGGCGGAGGCGGCTGAGGAGCGCGAGGAGGCGGAGTCCAGATTCCGCGCCGTGCTCGGCTGGGTGCATGTCCAGAGGGGCGAAATCGTTCCGGCCGTCGCCGAACTGCAGCAAGCGGTGAAGGGTCCCCTGCAGGGCAAGGCCTTCTACCATCTGGGCATTGCGCTGGAAAAGGCCGGCCGGCGGGAGGATGCGCTCGTCCAGTACGGCCGCGCGGCCGCCTTCTCCGGAGCCGTCGGCGACGCGGCGTACGCTGCGTTCCGCGCACTCTGGAAAAACACGGGCCGCGACACATTGCTGGCGGACGCGTCTTTGGACGAGCAGGCCCGGTGGGTCGAAAACGCCAGCCGGGAGCGCATACTCGGCAGGCGCTCGGTGCGGCCCGCGCCCGACTTTCTGCTCGAGGACGCGCGGGGCGGACGCGTCCGGCTCTCGGACCAGAGGGGCAATGTGGTCCTGCTCTGCTTCTGGGCGTCCTGGAGCCAGTCGTCCATGAAACTCATGGAAGAACTCGATGCGCTGGCAGGCCAGTACGGCCGCAGCATTCTCTTTTTGACCGTGGCCATGGACCGAAATAAAACCGATGTCCGGAGTGCCGCCCGGAAGAACAGTATCGTACTTCCGGTTCTGCTGAACAGCGGACTGGAGCAGACGTACCGCCTCTCCGGCGTGCCGGCCCTTTTCCTGATCGACCGGGACGGCCGGATTCATTTTTCGCACATGGGATTCCGCAGGGACATCAACTCCATACTGGCCGTTGAGATCGACGATCTGCTGGGGGCCACGGCCCTATGACCTGGTGCTATGCCTCGGATCTGCACGGTCACGAGAGCCTGTACCTGGAGCTTGCCGGGCTGTTTGAATCGAGGCATTGCGACACCGTGATACTGGGGGGCGACCTGCTCCCGAGGAAGGGCGGGGGCCCGGCGGGCCTTGAGCTGCAGGCCGGATTCGCGAGTACATTCCTGCGGGAATTTACGGTCCGGATATGTGGAAAAGCCGGCGGCCGTGTGTATGCCATTCCGGGCAATGACGATTGGATCGGCGCAGGGCCGTCCCTGCGCGGCCTCGAGTCCGAGGGTCTGATTCTGCTGCCGGCGGACCGGTCCGTCCCTGTACCGGGCGGTTTCCATTTGCGCGGCTATCCTTTCGTTCCCCCAACCCCTTTTCTGCTCAAGGATTTTGAAAAACGCGATCTTTCCCGGGATGCGCCTCCCGGGTTCCCGGGCCGCATTTTTGCGACCGTGGACGGACGCATCGGGGAAACCGACGCGGTTCCCTTTTTTTCAGGACGGACCGCGATCGAAGACGACCTGGCGGCCTGGATTCTGGGGGATGAATGCGGGCAAACGGTTTGTGTCATGCACGGGCCGCCTTTCGGAACGTCCCTGGACCGGCTGGCGGATGGAAGGCCGGCCGGAAGCCGCGCGGTGCGCGATTTTCTGATGCGGGAGAATCCCCTGCTGTCCCTGCACGGCCACATCCATGAATCCGCGGATGCGTCGGGCGAGTGGGCGCAACGCATCGGCAAAACCCTTTCCGTCAATCCGGGGCAGAGAGGGGGCCGGCTATCCGCCGTGTGGTTCGATCCATCCGATCCGGCGGGATCCATGACGCACACCGTGTACGGCCCATTCCAGCCGCGGGACCGTTCATGAGCGGCTTGCGGCATGCAGCCGCTTTTCTGCTTTTCATCATCGCCGCTCCTTCGGCCGGCCAGTCCGGGTTGTCCTTCCGCTCCATCACGCTCCGTTTCGGCGGCCCCGCGTCGCTTCCGATTCTGGCGGATGTGGACGGAGACGGATGGACCGACCTGACCGCGGCATGGCGAGGCTCCGGCGACCCCGCGGGAACGCTGGCGTTTTTCCGCAACCGGCGGGGTTCTTTTGCCCCCATTCCGGATTCATCCATGCTTCTGCCAGCGGATGCGGTGCTGTTCGACCTGCTGTCGTTGGCCGGGGACAGCGGTTCCGCGGTCTGGATATTGACGCCGACGGAGGTCCGCTCCGTCGGCTTTTTGGTTTCGTCCGGCGCAACAGCCGATGCCGCATTCCCCGTTCGGACCGCGTTTCCAGGAACCGCTGTGGACCGACCCGCGGCATGGCCCTTTGCCTCCACGCTTTCCGGACACGAAGACCCGGTATTCCTGATCCCCACGGAGGACGGTCTCCGTCTTTTCCGTCCCGTGCAGTACGGAACCGCGGATTCCGGCGCGATCGCGGGCGGTTTCCGTCTGTTCCGCTCCTCTGTCCGGTCCGGCGCGCCCGCTTTTTCGTTCAGCCTCCCCGTTCCTGTTCCCTGCGACTGGGACGCGGACGGAACCGGGGACGCGGCCCTGGTGCTGGAAGGCGACGCCGTGCTGCTCTTCAGCGGCAGCGAGGTTTTTCGAAGCGACGCCAGGCCCGCATTCGAATCCGGATGGGGCGGAGACCCGGCACGGCGTTCCCGCCACCGTGATTTTGAATTCAGGGATTTCAACGCGGACGGGCTCACGGACGTGCTGGTCATCGAAGCGCCGGCCGCCGGGCTCCTGACGCCTCCGGGATGGGCGCGACTGCACCTCAACCGGAAGACCGGATGGGATGCCGCGCCGGATCAGGTGCTGGTGCGGAACCGTTTCTTCGGGGACCGGGCGGTCGCGGATTTCAACGGGGACGGACGTCCGGATCTGTGCCTGGTTTCACTGGAATCGGGTCCTGCGGACATCATCCAGTACGGTCTGACGCGTCGCGTGAAGAACCGTTTCGATTTTCATTACGGTATGCCGGACGGCCGGTTTCTTCCCAAACCCGACCGGTCCGTGACCGTTGCGTTCAACCGGACCCTGTCCGCGCTCTTCGCCGAGCCTCTGGTCGTGCGGCCGTTTGCCGGGGATTTTGACGGGGACGGCAGGGAGGATGTGGGACTGTGGGCTTCTGAAGACGAATTGCGTCTCATGCCGGCCGGATCCAAAGGGCCGATGGAGGCCCGCCGGACCGTGCGCCTCCGGGTTCCGAGAACGGATCATGTCCGGATCGAGGACCTGAACTGTGACGGCTTTGCCGATCTCGTGCTGTGCTACCCGGACGGTCGTCCGGAACCGTCCTGTGTCGTGCTCCTCAGCGCGGGCGGGGACGGGTGAGCCGGGCCGTCGTTCTTCGCAGGCGCTGCGTACAGGCATTTTCCGTTCCTGCCGCCGCGGTTCTGTGTCTGCTTGCGGCCGGAAACGGTTCGGCCGGTGCTGAGCCGGGGTCGTCCGGTCTTTTGGGACGGGCCGTGGTCCTGTACGGGAACGGCCACACGCGGGATTTCGTCGTGCTCCGGGAGATGCGGAATATACCTTCGGGCATTCCCCCGGAGTCCTGGCTGAAAAAAATGGCGGACCACCTGGAACGCATCGGTCCATTCCGGACCGCGGTGGTGGTGACGGTGCAGGATTCGGCGGGAACGGAACCGCGCCTGGCCGTTCTGCTGGGGGAAAAGGGACGGTGGACGCTGGATCCGGCGTTCTCATATGACGGTCTGTTCGGATGGACCGCGGGTCTTCACGTGGTCCGGTCAAACCTGTTCGGACGCAACCAGAGGATCGGCGCCGGCTTCAGAACCGGGGGGCTGGACAAGGCGGGCCTGCGCTGGACGGACCCGTGGTTCGGCGGTCCGCTCCGGCTGTTCGCGGAAGCGGAGGCCCTCCATGTCTCCTATCCCTACCGGTATCCGGATTTCAGGCCGGTTTTCCGCGTGGTTTCGGATGCGGCCTCGGTCGGTCTGGGCCGGTCCTTTGCAGGCGACATCAGGACCGGCTTCCGCCGTACTTGGGAAATCGCGGCCGCGGGCGATCCGGCGGCCCTTCTCTCCGGCGGAAAGAGGGACCGGTACGTCACGGACGAGTGGTTCTACGGATGGGATTGCCGCGACAGGCCCGAGTATCCGCTGTCCGGCTGGTACGCGGAGGCGGGAAGGCAGTGGACACGGGAATCCGGATCCGGAAGACGCTTCGGCCGCTCGTATTTCGACTGCCGGTTCTATGCGCCCGCGGCCGCTGGCTCGCGTATTGCCGTGCAGGCCACGGGTCAGTTGATGGACGGACGCGTGCCCGTGGTCAAGCGGCTCCACTGGGGCGGATCGAGCACGCTTCGCGGATACGACAGCGGCATTCTTTCAGGAAATCGACTGCTGGCGTTCGGTACGGAACTGCGATTCCCCGTTTTGCTGGAGCCCGACGTGCTTGGCGCCAGGCGCGCGGGTGTTTTCGGCGTCTTGTTCGCGGACTGCGCCTCGATCCGCTTTTCTGAAACGTCCCGGAGTCTTGCGCCCAACGCGGCAGCGGCCGGAGCCGGCTTTCACTTCATCTGGGACACCATCGTTCTTCGGGCCGAATGGGGCATGCGCGCGGACGGAGGAGTGTTCGCGACATCCTCGTCCGGTGTGAAGTTTTAGGCGGAGGCGCGGGGGCGGGAGCCCACGCGCGGAGATCAAACACCCTCAAGGGCGGGGGAGATTTATGCCGCACATTGAATTTTTCCATGTCCACCCTGAAGGGATCACCGGGGATGAGATCCGCTTTCCGCCGGACGAGTCGAAGCATATCGCCGTGGTCATGAGGCATCGGACGGGCGATACGGTGTGGGCCGCGGACGGCGCCGGGACGGCGTATGAAGTCGAGCTTGTGTCGTTGGGCAGGCATGGGGTGAAGGGCCGCGTTCTGCGTTCGGAGCGGGGGACCGGCGAGCCGGCCGCGGCCGTCACGCTCGCGGCCGGGGTACTGAAAGGCGACCGGTTCGACTGGCT
>JAFGAX010000039.1 GCA_016933415.1 bacterium | reverse complement strand
TCCGCGTTGGAAAGCTTCCCCTTCAGTCCCTTGAGAAGACCCTCCATGCGGCCGATCTCCTTCGAGATCCGCTCCTTCTCCACCGCCAGGTCGATCAGCCCGCCGAGCGGCAGGAACAGCTCGACGTCTCCGACCAGTCCGGCCGCGGCGCCCGCGGGCTTTTTCCCGCCGGACTGCACGATGACCGATTCGATATTCGCGAGTTTGTCGAAATACGCCGCGCTTTCCATGAGCAGGCGGCATTTCGCCTCATTGCCCCTGAGGATGAGCCCGGCCTTCTTCTCCGGCGGCACGTTCATGCCGCTCCGGATGTTGCGTACCGCGCCGATGGCCTCCTGAATCAGGCCGACCGCGGCCTCGGCCTCTTCATCCCTCAGGGACGGGCCGGTTTTCGGATAGGGTCGGTTCAAAATGGTGTGCACGGCCGAAGCCGGATCGGCGGGAACCGGCAGGGACTGCCAGATCGCCTCGGTGATGAAGGGCATGAACGGATGCCCCAGCCGGAGTATGGATTCCAGGACATGGAGCGCCGTGGTCCTGGCCCCGGCCTGCACGGCCGGATTCCCCGCGTCGTAGAGCCTGGGTTTCGCGAGTTCGAGATACCAGTCGCAGTACTCCGACCAGACGAAACGGTACAGCGCCTGGGCGGCCTCGTTGAAGCGGAACTGCTCAAGACCGGAACGGATTTCGCCGGCCGCGGCATTCAGCCGGCTCAGAATCCAGCGGTCCACGAGGTCGGACCGTCCGGAGCCGCCGGGTTTGACCGGATCCTCGAGAACCTGGTTCTCGCCGAGGTTCATCATCACGAAGCGGGACGCGTTCCACAGTTTGTTCGCGAACTTCTGCCCCATTTCCACAAGCGGGTGGTCGAAGTGCACATCTCCGCCCAGGGGCGTCTGAAACACCATGGTGAGGCGGATGGCGTCCGCGCCGTAGGCCGGCACGCCGGCCTTGTAGGACGGGTTCTGCTTCGCGAATTCGCCCACGGTCTTCGCGTCCGCTCCGTCGATGAGCCAGATGGGATCCGGGGAGTTGCCGAGAGACTTGGACATCTTGCGGCCCGACAGGTCGCGGATCATGCCGTTGAAATAAACATCGCGGAACGGCACATCGCCGGTGAACTCGAGCGACGCCATGATCATCCGCGCCACCCAGAAGAAGATGATGTCCGGGCCCGTCACGAGCGAATCCGTGGGAAAGAACGCCTTCAGATCATCGGTCTTCTCCGGCCAGCCGAGCGTGGAGAACGGCCACAGCCAGGAGGAAAACCACGTGTCGAGCACGTCGGGATCCTGCTCCAGTTTTTGACTGCCGCATTCGGGGCAGGCCGCGGGCCTGTCATCGCGGTGCACGGACATGTGACCGTTCTCGCAGGTCCAGACCGGGATCCGGTGACCCCACCAGACCTGGCGGCTGATGCACCAGTCGCGGATGTTCCGCATCCAGTGAAAATAGGTCTCCTCCCACTGCTTCGGGTGGAAGCGGACGCGGCCCTGCTCCACCGCGGCGAGAGCCGGCTCGGCCAGGGGCTTCATCTTCACGAACCACTGATCCGACAGGAAGGGTTCCACGACCGTGGCGCAGCGGTAGCAGTGCGGAATGGGCGTGACCCGGGGTTCGTCGGACAGGAGAAACCCCTTGCCGGCGAGGTCGTCCAGTATCCGCTTCCGCGCCTCGAACCGGTCGAGCCCCTGGTACGGACCCGCGTTGGCGTTCATCACGCCCCGGTCGTCGATGACGGATATCGCCTCGAGGCCGTGCCGGCCGGCCACCTCGAAATCGTTGAAGTCGTGCGCCGGCGTGATTTTCACGGCGCCGCTTCCCTTTTCCGGGTCCGCGTACGCATCCGCGACAATGGGAATACGGCGGTTCATGATCGGCAGGATCACGGTCTTTCCGACCAGGGCCCGGTACCGGTCGTCGTCCGGGTGCACCGCGACCGCGGTGTCGCCGAGCAGGGTTTCGGGCCGCGTGGTCGAGACCCGGATGACCTGGTTCGATCCCTCCAGGGGATAGGCGATGGTCCAGAATTTTCCATCGACGTCCGAGGCGGGCGCCTCCTCGTCGGCCAGAGCGGTCTGACACCGCGGGCACCAGTTGATCAGGCGGCGGCCGCGGTAGATCAGTTTCTTTTCATACAGGCGGACGAACACCTCCCGCACGGCCCTGGAGAGCCCCTCGTCCATGGTGAAGCGCTCCCGCTCCCAGTCGCACGAGGCGCCCAGTTTGCGAAGCTGCCGGAGGATGATGCCGCCGTATTTTTCCTTCCATTCCCAGACCCGGGCGATCAGCCTCTCGCGGCCCAGGTCCTGGCGCGTCAGGCCCTCGGCCTTGAGCGCGGCCTCGACCTTGTTCTGCGTGGCGATGCCGGCGTGGTCCGTGCCCGGCATCCAGAGCGATTCGAAGCCGTCCATGCGCTTCCACCGGACGAGCAGGTCCTGGAGCGTGTTGTTGAGGATGTGCCCCATGGTCAGCATGCCCGTCACATTGGGCGGCGGAATCATCACCGTATACCTGGGTTTCGGGCTTTTCGGGTCCGCGTGAAAAAGCCGGTTGTCCATCCAGAACTGATACCAGCGGGATTCCACTTCAAGGGGATTGTACACTTTATCGAGAACAGGACGCGACATGGACTCCTCGTCATTAGGATTGCGAAGGGGGAAAATAAAAGTAAATCATTGAAAGTTAGGGAATTCTGTATTTATTGTCAAGTCAGTAGAAATGAAACGGAACACGGACGGTCATGATCGAAACGGATGGACACAGATCAAATGATGGGAGGAATGGGGCCATACAGGAATGCTTCTTCATGCGGTTCCAAACGACTCCAGGCGGATCTGCCTTATCAGAAAAATCAAATTGTCAGGTCCAGCCTCGCAGGAGGCTCCTGCCTTTGCGTGGTATGACGTCTTCAGTATCGCTGGATCAGGAGGCTTCTCACCCGGCAAGTACGCGGGCTCTGATCACCATTTGGAAATTTACAGTATGACTCCAAAACTTTTACATGTGAAATAATTTCTAAATGCAATTATACTTGGAAATTTCTATATTTTCAATTTTTAAGTATTATGTGTCATTTTTGTCATAAAACTTACAAATTGAAATATATATTTCATTTTTAAAAATGATAGGTCGATTTGCAATGTAACTCGTCGAAGGATCGATATTTCTAAGTACATAAATTATAGATGTATACGGTTAGAGTCAATTTTGGCACTCCATTTGCATTTCTAATGACCAGAAGCAAAAACCTCCTTTCTTCACAACCCCTGAAGTCCGCATTGCCCGCAACAATGCGGACTTGTTTTTTCTCCCTTGACTTCAAAAAAAATATTCATTAGCATTAATTCGTCCATTCGGGGTCTTCGGAAGCGCATCAAATCCCGAAAGTGCCGTGAATGCCACCCTGTCGAGAGGAGAAACCGGGATGCAGTTGACGCCCAAAACCAGAATCTCGGACCTGTTGGAGGCCTACCCTTTTCTCGCCGATTTCCTGCAGGAAGTCTCGCCCAAATTCAGCATGCTGAAAAATCCGATGCTCCGGAAAACCGTGGCCAAAGCCGCGGGCCTTTCCCAGGCGGCCGCGATCGGCGGTGTTCCGCTGGAGGACCTGATCCGGCGCATCTCCGAAAAAATACGGAAGGAAACCGGAACCGCTCCGGACATCCGGATGGCCGGGGCCGCGTCCGAACCCGAAACGGACCCGGAAACCCGGCACGAGGTGCTCAAGGCCATTATCCGCGACCTGCACGACGGCGGCGACTTTGAAGACGCCAAGAAACGCTTCGCGGCGCTCATCCGGGACGTCGACGCGGTCGAGATCGCATCCATGGAACAGAAACTCATTTCCGAAGGCATGCCCGAAACCGAAGTGAAACGGCTGTGCGACGTGCACGTCAGGGTCTTTCAGGAATCCCTGGAATCGAAGAAAGCGGCGTCCGCCCCCAAGGGCCACCCGGTGGACACGTTCATGGCCGAGAACCGGGCCTGCGAGAGCCTGCTGGAAAAGATCGATTCCGTCCTCGGCCGGATCGGGGAGCCTCCGGATCCGGAATCGTTCCGGTCGTTCGCGAAGAACCTGGACCGGCTTTTTAAAGGTCTGGCGCAGATCGACCTCCATTTCCTCCGCAAGGAGAACCAGCTCTTTCCGGCGCTGGAAAAGCACGGCGTGACCGGCCCGACCCAGGTCATGTGGGCGCTCGACGACGACATCCGCGGACAGATCAAGTCCGCCCGCGCCCTGCTCGAAAAGGGGGACGCGGCCCGTTTCGCGGAAGCGGCGAAACTCGCGGCAACGACGATACGCGACATGATCTACAAGGAGGAGCGCATTCTCTTCCCGCTGGCGCTCGAAACACTTTCCCCGGAGGAATGGGATAAGGTCCGGCACGGGGAGGCCGAAATCGGATACGCGTGGGTCGAACCCTCGGCGTCCGCTCCGTCCATCGCGGCCGTTCCATCCATCCCCGCCGTTCCTGCAGGAACAACCGTCCGCATTCCGGAATCCGGAACCGCCTCCGCAGGATCATCCGGACCGTCCGCCCCCGGACAGACGGCCGCCCTCCCCTTCGATACCGGCAGGCTTACCCCGGATCAGGCCAACCTTATTCTCAAGCACCTGCCCGTGGACGTTTCATTCGTGGATGAAAAGGACGAGGTGGCGTATTATTCGGATACGAAGGAAAGGATTTTTCCGCGCAGCGCGGGAGTCATCGGACGCAAGGTCGAGCACTGCCACCCGCCCAAAAGCGTCCACGTCGTGAAAAAAATACTGGAGGATTTCCGGGCCGGCCGCAGGGACGTCGCGGAATTCTGGATCCAGCTGAAGGGGCAGTTCGTGCACATCCGTTATTTCGCGGTCCGGGACGGCTCCGGCGCGTACCGGGGCTGTCTCGAGGTGTCGCAGGACGTGACGGACATCCGGGATCTGAAAGGTGAAAGGAGGCTTCTCGAATGAACGCGGGCCACACCGAAAGCCGTCCCGGGGCGGCGGCGCCTGCCGCGAAGCCCTCGCTGTTCCGGATGATCCGCGCTCCGTTCCTTTCGTCGATCGTGGCGCCGATCGTTGCGGGAACCCTGGTCGCGGTCTCCGTCACCGGAGAATTCCGCCTTGCCGGATTTCTACTGGCCCTGGCCCTGGGAGTCGGATTGCACGTGGCCACCAACGTGTACAACGACATCTACGACACGATCCAGGGATCCGACCGCATCAACAAGCTCCGCAACGAATTCAGCGGCGGCTCCGGCATTCTGGTGGAACACCCGGAATTCATGGACCGGATGCGATGGACGGCCCGGGGCGGCCTGATTCTGGCGGCGATCGCGACGATCGGACTGATGTTCGTGATCCGGCGATCCCTGTGGCCCCAGTGCCTGGCGCTCTTCGCCGTTTCCGCTTTTCTGAGCAAGTACTACACCGCACATCCGTTCAAGCTTGCCTACCGGGGCCTGGGGGAATTTTTCGTGTGGTTCGCCTTCGGCCCCATGGCGGTCTGGATCGCATCCGTCAGCCAGAACCTGGGATGGCATGCCCTCATCGCGGCGGCCATGCCTGCGACCGGCATCAGCACGCTCTCCATCCTGCTCATCGGCCAGATCATCGACCTTCCAGCGGACAAGGCAACCGGCAAGCATGGAATCGCCGTTCGAATCGGGGTGCCTGCCACGGTCCGGGTGTACGGCGCCGTTCAACTGGTTCTCGTTCTCAACCTGGCCCTGCTCGCGTGGCGCATGGGGCCGCACGGGTGGCCCGTGTTGCTCGGCGCCGTGCCGGTGGCGGTTCTTTTACCCGGGATATGGAAGCTTCTCAACGGCGGCAGGGCCGGCACCGCGGCCCTCAAGGCGGCGGCGAAAGCCAACGTCCGGTTGCACCTTCTTTTTTCACTGCTGTTCATCATCGGCCTGCTGATTTCACTTTCATTGAAATAGCGGCGGAATTCGGCTGACGGATCCAGCCGACGCCGGGGAGAATGAGTACCCATGTCGCGTAAACGGCTTCTCGAACGATACCCCCTGCTGGAGGACGGCCGGATCGCGATCGACGTGTCCCTGGAGTCCGTGGAGGACCTGTACGACCGCTTCGAACGCGCCGTTCCCTTCATTAAAAAGGACCTGAACGACGAATTCGCGGATTACCTCGCGGAATCGGGCCGCGAAATCGGAAGCCTTCCCTTCGTCGTGAGGCTGAACCTCGACCGTCTGCCGGATGAATCCCTCATGGAACGGGTCCGGGCCAGCATCCGCCATTATTTCGAGTACCGGGAGGGAATCGAGGCCCGGGCCATGAAAAAAATGTTCGACACCTCGCTCTGGCTCGGCGCGGGCGGGTTCCTGCTTCTGGCCGGGGACATCACGTTAACCCGTTTTTTCGCGGAACGCGCGGGCGTGATCGGCGGCATCCTGCTCGGAGGACTGACCATTGCGGCGTGGGTGGCACTGTGGGAATCCCTGGCCAACCTCCTCGTCAACTGGGCGCCCCGCCGCAGCGACATCCGCCTCTACCGCCGGCTGGCCGGGGCCGAGATTCTTTTCCGGGAGACGTTCGTGAAAGCCGGTCCGGCGTAGAGACATCGCGGACGGGAAACGGACCTGCCGTGGTTTCTGCTTGATAAATCCGGGAAATCGTCCCATATTCCTTCATGAAAAATAAACCGCAGAAAATCCGCATCGCCCTCTACTCGGTCCTCGTCGGCGTCACGCTGACCGCGATCAAGACCGTCGTGGGCCTGTTGACCGGCAGCCTGGGCATCCTCTCCGAAGCCCTGCACTCGCTCCTCGACCTTGCGGCCGCGGTCATCACCTTTTTCTCGGTGCGGCTGTCCGAGAAGCCCCCGGACGAGGAGCATCCTTACGGCCACGGCAAGATCGAGAACCTCTCCGCCCTGGCCGAGGCCCTTCTCCTGCTCGGGACCTGCGCGTGGATCGTGACCGAAGCCGTCGACCGCCTGAGCGGCAAACCCGTTCATCTCGAAGTGACCGTCTGGGCCTATGCGGTCATGGTGGTCTCCCTGATTCTGGACGCGTTCATCACGCGCGCCCTCGCGCGGGGCGCGAAAAAATTCAACTCCCAGGCGCTCGAAGCGGATGCCCTGCACTATTCGTCGGACATCCTCTCCTCCGCCGTGGTCCTCATCGGCCTGGCCGGCGCGAGCCTGGGATACAAATCCATGGATTCCATCGCCGCGCTCGGCGTGGCCGTACTGGTCGCGGTCGCCAGTATACGGCTTTCGAAACGCGCGATCGGCGAACTGCTCGACCGCGCGCCGTCCGGCCTGAGCGGAAAAATCACCGCGGCCGTGGAGGCGATGCCCGAGGTGCGTCAAGTCGAGCGGATACGCGTCCGGCAGTCCGGCGCCGTGACCTACATCGACCTGACCGTATCCGCGCGGCGCCTGCTCTCCCTGCGAAAGAGCGACGCGCTCGCGGACCGGATCGAGATGCAGGCGCGGTCCGTAACGCCCGAAAGCGAGGTCATGGTTCATTTTCATCCGTCCTCCGAGAACGAGACCCTCGTCGAAACCGTGAACGTCGCGGCGGAAAATTTTGCGGACATCCATGAGGTCCACAATATCCGGAGCTACCGCGACCGGAAAACCGGCAAGGTTTTCGTCAGCTTGCACGTGAAGCTCGACGTGGACCTGTCTCTGGACCAGGCCCACGCGACCGTCGATCTGCTCGAAGAAGCGCTCCGGAAGGAGATACCGGACCTGGAGGATGTGCAGGTCCACATCGAGACGCTCGAACGCATGGACAGCGGAACCCGCGAGGAGCTGAAACCGGAACAGCTCGGCCGCCTTCGTGAAAAAGTGCTGTCGGACGCGAGAATCGGGGAGATTCACGACGTGTTCCTGCACCGGAAGCCGTCGGGGAACCTGATCAGCTGTCACATCACCACGGACCGGAATCTGCCGCTCGCCGAAGCGCACCAGGTGAGCAGCGGCGTGGAAAACCGGATCAAGGCCCTGTTCCGGAACGTCGCCGAGGTGGTGGTGCACGCCGAACCCGCGGACCCGCCCCCCGGCGGCCCGATCGGAACCGCGTCATGAGATCCCTGTCTGTTCCTGAGAGAAGGGATCCTTCTTCAACCGGATTCCCTCCGCTTATTCTGTATCTGAACGTCCGATCGCCCGCGGAAAGACGCGGGCACATCGGACCTGCAGATGATTTCCGGAGCCCGGCATGCACCACGAAAAACGCTCCGGGAGGTTGAGAACCTCCCGGAGCGTTTTTTTGATCCCTTTCCCCGAAACCCGGAACCCGGGACCCGGAACTTACCTTTTAGGGCTTTCCGGCGGCCCGAGATAACTCGGCTTCAGCCCGCCCGCATCCACGACCAGCTTCTGCAGAACGAGACCCGGATCGACCATCCAGAATTTGAGGACGTGGCTTCCCGGGTTCAACCCTTCATGCTTCGTCTGATAGATACGGATGTTCTCGCCAACGGCCCGGTTCCACCACTGCGGGTATTTCCAATCGGGAATGGTGTCATTTTCATGGACATTCACGATCTGAACCGGCCCTTCGTCAAAGGAAATGCCGTAACGGAACCCCGGACCGGCCGTGAAATTCTGGGTCGGGGCAAAATACGCGTGCACGGTCACGTCTCCGTCATGGAACAGGTGCAGCCTGTACTCCAGGCGCGGCGAATCGCCTCCCGGGACACGGGGCCCGGCCGTGACCGGAAAAGGCGTGACGCCGGACAGGGTCCGGCCGAATCCCGGAATTCGAATCCATCGGATGGAATCCGGCTCTGTGACTGCGGACCAGTGAACCGACTCCATCGAAACAACGCCTTCGCTCTCGACGAACCCGGATGCGTCGCACTGTTCCTTTGAGGGGGGAATGAACACGTCCGCATAAACCACGACCCGGACTCCCTTCGGCCCTTCCACTGTGACGGGCACCCGGTGCCTCCCCTCCGGCGCGTTCCGCCAGTCCACGCTCACGGTCAGCCTCTGCTCCTTCAATATCTCCCCGCGCTCCGGCTGAACCGAAAGCCATGAAACGTCCGACCGGGCCTTGAACTTGATCGTTTTCAAGCCCCGGTTGAACACGTCGATGAACCGGGTCTGTTTCGCGAAAGCGTCCTTTGCCGGAAGCACAGCCTCGCCTTTCTCATCAGGCCACCACAGATCGGATCCCTCAACAGCCACACCCATGCCCCCATTTTTCAAAACACGGATTTCCTCGATCTTCGGCAGGACGTCCTTGTCCGGCTGCTGCCAGTAGGTGTAACTGATATGGGTCTGGTCCATCATGTGGTTCCATTTGCCGCCCGCCAGCACCTGGTTGTAGAAGCGGGAGATTTCCGCGTCCCTCGCGAACAGATCCTTCGCCTTGCGTGCGAGATCGTTGGTCGCGGCCCTTCCCTGCTTCGCGTACTGCCGGTTCTTCGCCACCGTGACGTACAGGTCGTTGAGATTGGCACAGGCCTCGATGGGGTGCAGAACGAGCTGATAGTAGGCGTCGTGATACTCCTGAGGCATGGCTTTCTGAATCTCCCTCGCTTCGGCTTCCAGGGTCCGCCATTCCTCGACGATACGGTCGGCCTCACGGTAATTCGCCAGGGAAAACGTCTCCGGCCCCAGCATCTCGGGTTTGCGCCTGGAGTTGTAACGGAGATAACCGGTGAGCAGAGCCTCGATTTCATTCGCATGCTCGAATCCGAATTGCCGTCCCGACCATTGGACACCGTAATCCGTGAGGCGTTCCGCCGGCCAGCGGTTCGGGTCCCAGGCGTATTCCAGAAAAAACGAGATCGGGTATTCCATGGGTTTGATGTCGCCCACGTTCACGATCCAGATCCGGTCCACGCCATGTTCATGGCAAAGGTGCATCTGCTCCCAGATCCGGGCGATGGGATTCGTGTTGAGCCACTTGTAATTGCGCGGCCCGCCCACGAAGTCGAAATGGTAGTACATGCCGTACCCGCCGGACCGGGGCGGATCCTTCGGATCGGGCAGTCGCCGGACGTTTCCCCAGTTGTCGTCGCAGAGGAGCAACGTCACGTCGTCCGGCACACGCATGCCCTTGTCGTAATATTCCTGCACCTCCTTGTACAGGGCCCAATCCTGGGGCGTTTCGGACGGGTCCCTGCCGGTCACCTCCCGGATGATTTCCCGCTGGTCCCGGACAATGCGCTCGAGCAGGGCGATGTTCGCGCCCTCGGTCATGGGCAGGTCGCCGTCGCCCCGCATGCCCACGGTCACGATGCTCTCGTGTCCGTCCATGGCGGCGATACCCTGCCTCCAGAATTCCTTCAGCCCCTCCTCGTTGTGGTCGTAATTCCACTCGCCCTTGCCGAACTGCTTCCATTCCTGCTGGGCGCGGAGCATGGGCTCATGGTGAGACGTGCCCATGACGATTCCGTATTCGTCTGCGAGAACGGGATTCAGGGGGTCGTCCGTATTGAACGCGTTTCCCCACATGGCCGGCCAGAGATAATTGCCCTTCAATCGGAGAATGAGTTCGAACACCTTCTCGTAGAACAGGTGGTTGAAGCCCCCGAATTTCTCATGCGCCCAACCCGACAGGCACGGCGCTTCGTCGTTGATGAAAATGCCCCGGTATTTCACCGCGGGTCCGTCATCGACATCCCAGCCGGGCGTCACGGCCAGCGACTGG
>JAFGAX010000038.1 GCA_016933415.1 bacterium | reverse complement strand
GATCATGTCGATGACGAGCACGCCCCAGAGCCCGGAGTGCGCTGCGAACGCGACGTTCAGAATCCCCACGGCGATCAGGGTCTGCCAGGGCGGCAGGCCGAAGAGAATGCCCGCGATCTTGCACGCGGCGAGGTTCACGGTGGCGAGAATCATGCAGTTGAAGAAGAATCCGAGGTACACGGCCCGGAAAGCCCGCACCGCGCTTGCGGCGCGGCCGGAATAGCGGATCTCGTAGAATTCCAGGTCGGTCAGCACGCCGGACCTGCGCCACAGCCGGGCGTAGAAGAACACCGTGGCCACGCCGGTGAGCGTGAACGCCCACCAGACCCAGTTGCCGGCCACGCCGCCGCGGCGCACGATGTCCGTGACCAGGTTGGGCGTGTCACTCGAGAAAGTCGTGGCCACCATGGAGAGCCCGGCCAGCCACCAGGGAACGGACCGGCCCGAGGCGAAGAATTCGGACGTGCTTCGGCCCGCCCTTCGGCCGAAGAACAGAGAGGGCACGAAGCACACGAGCAGGGAGGCCGCGAGTATGACCCAGTCCAGGAGTTGGAGATGCATGATGCGGGTCCTGCTCAGTGCCGGGGCAGTTTGTTGATGCGTTTCTCCATCGCGCGGCGGATCTTTTCATAGGACGGCGGCGGGCCGATGCGCACGGGTTTGCCGTCGATAAAGAGCGCGTCGGACAGGCCCCATTCAAGGAAGGCCGGCCTTTCCGACGTGTCCACAAGACGAAATTCCGCCCTATCCCCGAAAGTCGCAGCGGCGCGCCTGGCGCGTTCGATCGCCGTGTTCTGGACGTTGCACCACCCGTTGACAAAGGCGTCCACGGCCACCTTGCCGTCAATCCTTCCGGGCGTCTTCTTCCTGCGGATCCAGCGCGGCGCTTCCGCGTCTTCCGCGAAAGGCTTCCAGACCAGAACGGCCATGCCGTCCCGGTCCGCCTTCCTGTAACCCTGTTTGCGGAACCAGGACGCGCGCATCCAGAACGGGAGGGCCAGGCCCCACGCGGCCATGCCCTTGGCGCCGATCGTCCGGACGTCCTCCTCGAGTGCGGAAAGCATGGCCTTGCCGATTCCGCGTCCGCGCCTGTCTCCCACGCCTTTTCCCTTGTGGCCGTGCACCCAGATGCAGTGGATGAAATACAGGTTTTTCCCCTCGGCCTGGCTTTGCTCGATGGGAACGGCCTGTATCATGCCCACGGTTTCTCCGTCCTCCACAGCCACCTTGACCTTGAGCCCGCGGTTCTTCATCTTTTCCAGCCAGGCCGCCTTGCGGCCGCCCGCTTCACGGATGTCATCGCTCCATTCCTCCAGGCAGGCAAGATAAGGGGGCAGGGTGCTGTCGGACAAATTTTCGATTTGCATGGGGCCTCCACCAGGCGACGCCGCAATAGAGATTTTTACCGCTGGCGCTGTTAAAAAGTCCGCATAGGACTCCGTGCAACCGTATTACAAAACACCACGGAAAAAGACACGGAATTTCACGGAAACAGATCGGTTAACAGGGTTGTTCATCGATCTCTATATTCCCGGCAATGAAAGTCCGAACGGATGGTGATGAATCCATTACCCAACACGCACGCTCTTTCCGTGTCCTTCCGTGCAATCCGTGGTGATTCTTTTGTGCAACACAGGCAAGAGTACGAATCGCACGACAGGGTCCTTTCAAAAAGTAACCATTCTGTCCGAAAATAGCAAGCGGTACGACCGGGCCTCAAGCACCGGGCACCTGGGAGGCGCCTGGCGCCCGGGAAGCGCCCGGCCCTTGAACTCCCGAAGCCCCCGGTTTTTACGCTTGATTCTTATCCTTAAAAACCCTACTTTTTCACGGTTGTCCGGACCTGTTCCGGCGCCGGCGAAGGGGAAACCGATCAGCGGGGGCGCGGCATGACAGAAGAGAAAAAAGAACCGAAGCAGGAAGAACCCGAACCGGCGGAGGGGAAAAAGCTCGGCAGGCGGGACTTTCTGCAGGGCCTGTCCACTTTGCCCGTGCTGGGGCTTTTCGGCGCGGCCGTGGTGCAGCAGGCACGCTTCGACAGGAAGCAGAAAACCAAAGCGGCCGGGACCGTAAAACCCCGGGCCGGAAGCGTTTCGGATCTCAACGTGGCCCTGCTGGGAGCCGGCGCCCAGGGAGAGGTGCTTCTCAATGCCATGCTCAAGATTCCGGGCCTCCGGTTCAGGGCCGTGTGCGACATCTGGACGGAGTACAACCGGAAGAAAACCGTGAACCTGCTCCGCAAGTACAAGCACGAACCGAACGCCTACGAGAACCACGAGGACATGCTGGCCCGGGAAAAGGACCTCGACGCGGTGGTCATCGCCACGCCGGACTTCTGGCACAGCCGTCACGCGGTCGATTGCATGAAGGCTGGCCTGCACGTGTACTGCGAAAAGGAGATGTCGAACACGCTCGAAGGCGCCAGGCGCATGGTGATGGCCAGCCGCGAGACCAAGCGCCTGCTCCAGATCGGCCACCAGCGGCGGAGCAACCCCCGCTACATCCACTGCCGCGAGCGCATTCTCGGCGAGGCCGGCATGATCGGCCGCATCGCCACGGTGGGAGGCCAGTGGAACCGCTCCGCCCAGCCGGACCTCGGCTGGCCGGCCCGGTACGCCATGCCCGCGGAACGGCTCAAACGGTACGGGTTCCGGTCCATGGCCCAGTTCCGCAACTGGCGCTGGTACAAGGGGCTTGGCGGCGGGCCCATCGTGGATCTCGGATCGCACCAGATCGACATCTACAACTGGTTCCTGGGCGGCCGGCCCGTGGCGGTCACGGCCAACGGGGGCATCGATTACTATCCCGCGTCCACGCACGAGTGGTACGACACGGTCATGGCCGTGTACGAGTACGAAACCCCGGCCGGACGGACGCGCGCGTTCTACCAGACCCAGACCACGAATTCCAGCCAGGGATATTTCGAGAATTTCATGGGGGACGCGGGCACTTTACTGATTTCCGAGTCCGCCAACCGCGGCGCCGTGTACCGCGAGCCGTCGGCCCCGGCCTGGGACGAGTGGGTGAGGCGGGGCATTGTGACCGCGCCCGTGCTGTCAGAGGACCCGGCCGCGGATGCGGCCGCGGCCGTGCTCGACGTGCGCGAGACCGTGTCTCCGGAGAAATACGGCCTGCCGGTTGAATTCACGGACCCGTACCACAAGCCGCATCTCGAAAACTTCTTCGATGCCGTGCGCGGAAACGCGGTCCTGAACTGCCCGGCCGAGGTCGGATACGAATGCGCGGTGACCGTGCTCAAGGTGAACGCCTCGGTCGAGGCGGCCCGGCGGCTCACGTTCGATCCCAAAGAATTCGAGGTCTGACATGGTCCCCTTTCCCCGCATCCCGCAGCCGGTCCGCCAGGCAAACGCCTCGGGCGACCGGCTGACGCTGGTCGCGTTGACCGTGATGCGCGTCGCCATCGGATGGCACTTTCTCTACGAGGGGCTGGCAAAGCTTCTCAAGGGCAACTGGTCCGCGGCCGGATTCCTGCTCCAGTCGAAGTGGGCGCTGGCCCCGGTGTTCAAATGGATGGCGAACACGCCGGACGTGCTCGCGGTCGTGAACGCCATGAACATCTGGGGCCTGATGGCGATCGGCCTGGGCCTGATGCTCGGCGCCTTCACACGCCTCGCGGCCTGCGCCGGCATGCTCCTCATTCTCCTGTATTACGTGTGCAATCCGCCCCTGCCCGGGCTTTACTACAGCATTCCCATGGAAGGCAACTACCTCATCGTCAACAAGAACATCGTCGAGCTCGCGGCCCTCGGAGTGATCGCGGTGACGTCCACGGGGCGTTTCGCCGGAATCGACCGCCTGCTTGCGGCGTGGTTCCGGAAAAGGAGTCTGAAGTCATGAAGCACGTCATCCGTCATCGCCGGCGTATCGCCGGCGTTGTGTTCGCGGCCGCGGCCTGTGCCGTGTCCGTATCGGGCCAGGCCCTGAAGCCCCTGGACATCAAACTGCCCAAGCCCATGTTCGTGGGCACGCCGCAGAACCTGCGCGTGCCGAACCTGGAAAAGCCGCTCGGCGGCCCCAGGCCGGCCTTTCTCGCGCCCGCGGGCACGCGGAACCTGGCCCTGAACCGGCCCGTGACCAGCACGGATGACGCGCCCATCATCGGCGAAATCAGCCAGATCACGGACGGCGACAAGGAGGCCGCGGACGGCAGTTATGTCGAACTGGGCCCCATGCACCAGCATGTCACCGTGGATCTCGGCGCCGCGAGCACGGTCTACGCCGTGGTGGTCTGGCACTTCCACCAGCAGCCGCGCGTGTATTTCGACGTGGTCGTGCAGACCGCGGAGGACGCGGCGTTCACCAGGGGCGTCCACACGCTGTTCAACAACGACGTTAACAACTCGCTGAAACTCGGCGCCGGAACCGACAAACACTACGTCGAGACTTCCGAGGGCAGGCTCATCGACGCCAGGGGCGTGAAGGCCCGGTATGTGCGGCTTCACAGCAGCGGCAACAACAACAATGAACTGAACCACTACATCGAAGTGGAAGTGTACGGCAAGCCCCTGAAGTGAGGCGTGCCGGTTTCGGGACGGGACGCCGGCCGGTTCCCCGGCCCGGCCTTCCGTCCGCGGGCGGACATTGCCGGATCCGAAAAAAACAATTGCCGCTGTCCTGCTGGTCATCGGCCTTGCCGCGGGCCTGCGTTTCACGGGTCTGGCCGGCAGGCCCATGCACACGGACGAGGCCGTGCACGCGGTCAAGTTCGGCGAACTGCTCGAAGGCCGCGGATACGCCTATGATCCGCAGGAGTACCACGGACCCACACTCAATTATTTGACGCTCGTCCCCGCCTTTCTGTCCGGACAGAGAAAACTGGAAGACCTGACCGAGACAACGCTCCGTGCGGTTCCCGCGTTTTTCGGAACCGCGCTCCTGCTCTGGATGCTCCTCCTCGTCCCGGTCATCGGCAGAACGGCCGTTCTCGGCGCGGTCCTGTTCGCGGCCGTTTCCCCGTCTCTCGTCTTCTACAGCCGCTATTACATCCAGGAAACCCTGCTTCTCTTTTTCATGCTGGGCATGATTGCGTGCATCGTGCGGTACGGCCTGCGGCCGTCCTTCGGCTGGGCCGCGGCCGCGGGGCTCTGCGCCGGCCTGACGCACGCGACCAAGGAAACCTGTGTGATCGCCTGGGCCGCGGCGGCCGCCGCGGGTTTTGTCTTTTGGGGGGGCGGACGGAAAAGGACGCCGGACCGTCCAAATCCACGGTGGACGCATGCCGCTTTCGGCGTGGCATGCGCCGCTTTCGTTTCCGCTCTTTTCTTCTCTTCGTTTTTCAGTCATCCCGCGGGCGTTCGCGATTCCCTGACGGCGTACGGCGTCTATCTCGGCCGCGCCGGGGAGTCCGTGCACCTTCAGCCCTGGTTTTATTATTTTCACATTCTGGGAGGGTGGAAGGCGCAAGCCGGGCCGGTGTGGTCCGAGGCGCCGGTGCTGTTTTTCGGAATGATTGGAATCGTGTCCGTTTTCGGCTCAGGCGGAAAGCGGCCCGGTGCGCCCGAGAGAGCGGCGTCCCGTTTTCTCGTTCTGTTCACGGTTATTCTGACCGTTGCGGTGAGCGCGATCCCGTACAAGACGCCGTGGAACCTGCTCCTGTTCTGGGGCGGATGGATGATCCTGGCCGGGATTGGGCTCGATCATCTGCTGCGCCGGTTTTCGCGGCTTGGGATGCGGGCCGTCGTGCTTCTGGCTTTCGCGGCTTCAGTGGTTTTTCTTTTGCGGCAATCCCTGATGGCCGTCACCGCCTATGACTCCGATCCCCGAAACCCGTATGTGTACAGCCATCCCGGTCCTGACCTCGAGATCCTGACCGGCTCCGTCCTGGCCGCGGCGGATGCATCGTCTGAAGGCCGCGAACTCCGTGTCGACGTGATCGTTCCGGAACACGGATACTGG